>CAVZVX010000197.1:0-4726 GCA_963778775.1 uncultured Spirochaetota bacterium
TGCCTCTTCGAGTGACGAAATATGCATTGCAATCAGGGTTTCTTGACCCTCGCGTTTTGTTTCGAAGGTCCGAAGAACTCCTCAAGATCTACGGTTATCGGAGGGGATTCGGGAAGCATGCAGGTCAGTATCTTGAGGTCCAGGTGCTCGACGTCCTTGTAGCCGTAGCCTCGTGACTGAATCTTTCGTATCCGACCATTCATTCCTTCGACGAAACCGAGCGGAACCCGGTTCTCTGTCTTGCACCATGATGCGATGCCTTCCCAATGGCGTTCCACCATCCGGACCACTTTTTGGAAGGGTGCAAGGCGCTTCCACTTGAGCCCTTCTTTCCACGAAGCCCAGAACTTGAGCATCCACGTCTCGGATTTATACGACCAGAGACGATCAAAGTCCTCTTTCAACAGGTAGGCGGTGTAGAGCCTCCTGTTCGCCTTGAAGGTTTGGGCCAGCTCCTCGCGGCCGGTCCGTGACAGGCTCCCTCGGTTGGCCAGCAGATTGAATCGCTGCCCCTTGATGAACTTCCGCTCCTTGCCGTTGAGCCTGGCATACTCGCTCCGCCTCACCTCATCCATGGCTTCCGACATCTTTGCCACGACGTGGAACTTGTCAAATACCACATCTGCGCCAGGGCAGAACTTTTTGAGCGCCGCCAGATACGGCTGCCACATGTCCATGACGCCAAGCCGGATATTCTTGGTCTTTTCTTCGCCAAGCCAAGCAAAGAAGGCTTCGAAGCTCTCCTGACTCCGATCCGTTCCACCGATCCAGATCGGTCGACCCGCATCGAGGTCGCTGACCACGACGCGATACCCCATCTTGCCGAGGTGTATCTCATCAACGCCGATCCGCATCGGATTCACTTCGGGCGCGCTCTTCTGCTTTCGGGCAAGGTAGGCTTTCTCGAAGGCTAGTGCCGTCTTGTAGTCAATGTTGTAGCGGCGTGAGGCCTCAAGCACGCTGGTCCGATCGGCATAGCGCCCGATGTCGTCAGCCAAGGCTTCCGTGAACCGTCGTGTCAGCAGGACGCCCGGGATCATCTCCTTGGTCGCCTTACCAGTCGTCGGGCACTTCACGCGCCATTCCTCATACTCAAGCCAGATTTCCAGTCCTTGGCAGGCCAAGGCTCGGACAAGTACTGGTTGATGATCATGGTGTCGTCGCGAGATCTGCCCGCAACACGAGCATACCCCGCTTTTTTTTCCGCCGCCGCAACCGCAGGACTACGGCGCCATGGCGGCTGGGATGGACAGCCAGCTCTGCCATGGTTTGAAATCCGGGAAGGCGGTACAGGTCCGTCAATCGCCGCCTTACTACTGGTCTAGGCTCTTCTTGGGTCCTCTGCATTGACTGCTATCATTCCAGTCAATGCCAGTGCGTGTAAACCCTCACCCTGCATTTCTAAAAACTGTGTAATCGTCACTCAAAAAGGCAAAGCGCCGTAATTATATGCCTTCGCGAACGGTGCCATCCTCGAGCTACGCGCCGAAAACTCTCGTCCTCGGGCGGTCGATACCCGGAGGGTATATTAGCGTCACCAAGTAGTATTGGAAATAAAAGCAAACAGGCATTAATCTATGCTTAGGTGACCGAGGAAGACGATAGTCGGTATTTTGCATCATCACTATTAAAATATATCGTCGTGCATGGCATCGGCGAAGCGACGGGGAGGATCGGAATGAAGAAGACGGCATACGTCTCGCTGGCGGTGCTCGCGGCCTGTTTCGTCATGGCGTGCCAAACGACGAAGCCCGCGCCGAAGGTGGAAGCTCAAACACCCGCCCCAGCCCCTGTCGCCTCCGTCGCCCCTGTCGCGCCGGGTCCCAGCCTCATTCAGACGGAAGCGCTTGGATTCTCGCCCGCAGCCGAGAACGGCAAGACGACGATCTCTTTCGAGCTCCTGTTTGCCGACGCCGATTCGGTCGCATCGTGGAAGACTACCCTGGCGAGCGATCAGGGGGTTCAAAAGACCTTTTCGGGCAAAGGCCCGACCCTGCCCTCGAGCCTGACCTGGGACGGCGCGACCGATTCCGGGAAGCCCGCTCCCGAAGGCACGTATACGGCCACGCTATCCGTCGATTACGGAAACGCCTACACGGCGGGAACGGCGATGAGCAAGCCCTTCATCCTCGACAGAAAGCCGCCGACCGGAACGGTTACGCTCTCTCCGGCCCTCTATGCGCCCGAGGACCCGACGGATGTCGTGACCATAACCATCAATGCCGCGGTTTCCATGGCCAAGCTGGACAGCTGGGAAATGGATATCTTCGATCCGGGCGGGAATCTCTTCAAAAGCTTCACTGACAAATGGCCGCGCGACAGTATCGTCTGGGATGGCAAGGGCATCAATGGCGACCCAGTCGTGTCCGCCGAGGATTATCCAGTTATCGTCAATCTTCGAGACGAATTCGGGAACGTCGGACGTATCAAGTCTTCGATTCCAATAGATCTGATCATCATCAAAGAGGCGAATGGGTATCGAATCCCGAATTCTCGCGTGTACTTCAAGCCGTTTACGGCCGATTATCGCGATGTGGCCGCCGAGCTGAGCAAGCAGAACACTCAGCGGCTCGATCAGCTCGCCGAGAAACTCAAGAAATTCCCCGGCTACAAAATCAAGATCGTGGGGCACGCCGTCATGATCCATTGGGACGATGCCGCCCTCGGCAAGATCGAGCAGGAAACGGTCCTTATACCCCTTTCCAAGGCGCGGTCCGCAGCCATCAGACAAGCGCTCGTCGAGCGCGGCTTGGATGCGGCCATGATCGAAACGGATGGCGTGGGCGCTGCCGACCCTTTGGTTCCGAATAGCGACTACGCGAATCGGTGGCAGAATCGGAGAACGGCAATCTTCCTCGTCAAGGGGGAGCCGCAGTAGGGTGCGTCGCCTCCGCGACCCGAGCGCCGTCGGACGGCTGGGACGATACCGGATAAGCATCCGAGTGATGCCCCCTCGTCGTCAGACACTTATCGCTCGCGCTCGCGGCCATCCAAAAGCTTACTTAGTCGCGTCATCGCGACGGGCAGAAAGTTTGGCGTGGCGCCATTCGTTGACGGTTAGGGCGATAACGAAGGCATCTATTACCGAAAGCACGAAATAGAGACCGGGATGATGACGGACGAGAATTTCGGTAATTTGGTAAACGATGAAGATCGAGAACACGGTTATCCCGAGCGGATACGCCCAGACCCACCCGCAGAGCAGACAGACGATGATGAAGGCCTTGACGGCCCCGTGGCTCAGGAAAAACCAGGTAAAGAAGGTCTTCGTATCGGGCGCGATCCACTGCTCGAGTCGATAGAGGCTGAAAGGCCAGAGCCGTCGAAGCCACGATCCGCTCTCCCCGCTCGAGATGAGGTGAACGATCGATCGCAGCCTTTCGACCGAAAACAGAAGAAGAAAGGTGCCGCTGACCAGCTCGACCAGGGCATTGAAACCCTTGAGGATGATTCCGATCTGGAATACCTTGTGCAGGATGGGAAAGCCGGGACCCCGGGCCCATTGTCGCAGCGTTCCTCGATATCCTCTCAGCGCGCGCATCAGCTTATGCTTATAGCAGCTTCAAACCTATCGACGCAAGGGAGAGGATGGCGAGACGAGCATCGCCGGGATTCGCCTCATAGGAGAACAGGGCCATGCAAATGACGTGGAGATGGTTCGGCGAAGGCAACGACAGCGTCAGCTTGGACTATATTCGTCAAATTCCGGGCGTAAAAGGAATCGTATGGTCCCTTCATGATATGGTCGCGGGCGCGAAGTGGGATTTCGAGCGGATCAAGGCGACAAAAGAACTGATCAATAAAAAGGGATTCCACGCGGAAGTCGTGGAAAGCGTGAATATTCATGATTCCATCAAAATCGGCCTGCCAATCCGGGATGAGTACATAGATAATTATATCGATACGATCGAAAAGCTATCCCGAGTCGGCGTGAAGGTCATCTGCTACAACTTCATGCCCGTTTTCGACTGGATACGGACCGATTTATACAAATCCCTGCCGGACGGATCCAACGCACTCTATTACGAAAAGGCCAAAGCGGAACGCGATCCGCATGAATTGATAGCGGAAATCCTGCAAAGCGCCGGATCGTTTACCCTACCGGGCTGGGAACCGGAAAGGCTCGAGAAGATAGAAGAGCTGTTCGACGCGTATCGAGGCGTCAACGAGAAGAAGCTCACCGAGAACTGCAAGTATTTCCTGGAAAGGATCATCCCGGCTTGCGAACGCTACGACGTGAAAATGGCCATTCATCCGGACGATCCTCCTTGGCCCATGTACGGCCTTCCCCGAATCATCCATAGCCGGGAGCAAATTCGATGCTTCCTTGATCTCGTGAACAGCCCATATAGCGGATTGACCTTGTGTTCCGGGTCTTTGGGCGCCAACCCGGAAAACGATATTCCCGCCATGGTCAGGGAATTCGGAGAAAGGATCCACTTCGCCCATATCCGTAACGTACGAATCATGGGCAATGGCGATTTCATCGAGACGGCACACCGGACCAACGAAGGAAGCGTGGACATTAAAGGAATCGTTCAGGCCCTTCATGACATCGGGTTTAGGGGCTATGTTCGACCCGACCACGGAAGGCATATTTGGGGAGAAGAGAAAACCTGCCGACCGGGATACGGCATGTATGATAGAGCCCTGGGCGTCATGTATCTTTGGGGCTTGTGGGACGCCATGGAACCAGGGAAAAATCGTGATGCGGAAGGCAGGTCGA
>CAVZVX010000198.1:0-7009 GCA_963778775.1 uncultured Spirochaetota bacterium
TCACACGGCTGCTCCTTTCCTGCCTGCATCTTGCATTGAACGGGCCGTCGTCAACCCCGATTTTACACCGGCTCCGGCGCGCGGGGGAATCCCGGTCTAAGGGAATAATGGTATCGTTCCACTCCCGAATGGTGTATTCCTTGACTAATCCCTCCAGGTTGAAAGGGTCCCGTCGGATGAACTCCTCCGCGGGACTGAGGTGGAGGGGAAGGTCGAGGAGCTGTTCCGGAGGCATCGGCTGACTATACGGGAACTTGCCAGGCGGCGGCAATCGGTGAGACGAATCCCGCCCGGAAAGTCCTCACGGCTGGCCAGGTCGCAGCGATATTATTACAAGCATTGTCGGAATTGATTCGACCAGTTGAAAAAGGAGGAATTTACCACTGGTCGCGGAGGATTTTATCAGTGGTCGCGGAGGATTTGACCAGTGGTCCAGGGAGATTTTATCAGTGGTCCCGGCGGACTTTACCAGTGGTAAATTCTTCCTCCGTAAATGGAGCCGCCAAAGGAGACCCGGCAAACGCTTGGTCGCCTTGACCCGGCACTTGCCGGGTCTTCGAGCTAAATAATAAGCTTCCCCTCGGGCGATATGGCATGAGAAATCATATACCCCATAGCCCGGTAGCCGCGCTCGCGCTTGGTCCACATCCGCCTAAGCCTCGGGTCGTCAATTTCGACATAGTCGTAGACGCGGAGATCACGCTTCCCGGCGCATAGCCTATTGAGTCGACCCGCATATTGCTGGAGCGTTCCCTTCCACGAGATCGGCATGGCGAGGACGAGGGTATCGAGGCTCGGGTGATCGAAACCTTCGCCGACGAGTTTCCCGGTGGCGATGACGATTCTCGGCTTGCCTTCGGGAAGCGCCTCGAGTCTGGCCAAAGTCTCGTTCCGCTTCTTGCGCGTCATCCTTCCATGAAGGATGAAGACCGTGGAAGCGATGGGCTCGATGAGGACGCGCAATGTATCGAGATGCTCGCTCCGCTCCGTGAGGACGATGATCTTGCGGCCCTCTCTCCACGCCTCCTCGACATCGCGGAGTATCATGCGGTTTCTCGTCTCATTCGCGGCCAGGAGTCCGAATGCAGCCTGGATCCCGAGCTCTGGGGGGATGGATGATCCTTTGACCTGTCGTACCCGGACCTCCATGGCGCCAGAATGAGCCGCGAGCGCGGTGGCCGAATGTCGGATCGGCCCGCATTGCATGAAGATGATCGGATCGAGCCCGTCACGGCGGATAGGCGTGGCCGTCAATCCGAGAACGCGGCGAGATTTCGCCTGCTTCAAGATGCCTTCGAACGATACTGCCGAAATGTGATGACACTCGTCGACGATCACTTGGCCATAGGCGGGCAGGAAATCAGCCAGCCCTTCCCTCCGCGAAAGCGATTGCAAGACGGCGATATCGACGATTCCGGTAACCTTGTTCTTCCCGCCCCCGATAAGGCCGATTCCTGGCTCCTCCAGCGAGAGGAACTGCCCCAGTCGTTCCTTCCACTGGCGCAGAAGTTCGGTACGATGGACAAGGACCAGGGTGCTGACATTCCGTTTCGCGATCATCGCGGCCGCGATTACTGTCTTACCAAAGGCGGTCGGAGCTCGAAGCACTCCGATATCCTCCTTCGCAAGGTCATTGAGCGCTACGGCCTGGGTCATCCCGGCAAGACTTCCGATGAATTCGGCCTCTATCGCTTCGCCATCAACTCGCTCATCCTTGATGTAACGTTCGATCCCGTTATTCCCGGAGAGTTGCGACAGTCGCGTCGCGACAGCCCGCGAGGCAAGGCGATATGCCGTGGGAAATTCTCCGCGCATCCGATGATTCGCGGCTTGTCCCATACCGGGAGCCTCAGTGCCTGCGCTTTGTAGAATTCCGGATTCGGAAAGGCGGCCAGACGGATGATGCGGTTGAGAAGCGGCCTGGGGGAATTCTTCTTTCCTGAGATAGACGCGATCCGCGAGAACGATCTGAACCGCTGTTGGAAGGGGTCCGGATACGGCAAATGCTGCCGGAGGCTTCTTTTCCAGGGCTCGTCTCCGTCCTCGTATTCGAATGCGACATCGAGCGAATCACGTCCGGGAGCGATATCGCGCCACAATACGATCCGATCTCATCGGCCTTCATCGTCTCGAGTGAAGAGAGATATGCCCATTGATCCGGGAAAGGAACGAAGTCAGCCTTCACGAAAACGCTGCCGCCGTGCTCTCTCGCTTTCTCTCTGCAAGGGCAAAGCGATGAGGTTCCCGAAACCGCCCGAGGGCAGGCGGTCCTGGTTCGGGAAAAACCGGTCATAGCTCGATAGCTCGAGCTGCCTATGCGTCGCGCAAGTCCGACTTATCAAGGCCGATCCTAGTCGTCTAGCCTCGAAGCCGGAACCGAGGATGCGAAAAAAATCCATACATGCGCGCCCTTGCCGGAACGGGATATCTCAAGTGCGCAAGGAACTGAGAAGTCTCGACAGGTTGAGGCGAAAGCAGCAGCGTCGTCCTTCCAATCGCCTTCGTCGAAATCAATGGCGAGGAGTCGACAAGTATCGTCGCTAAAAAGCGGATATAGGCCCACGACATGCTTCCCGATCAAGTGATCGTAGATGACCTGATCGGTGAGGGGGAGAAATTCCCTATCGGTCCACGCCGCGCATTTGACCCTGGGTTTTTCGCATATCCCGTCTCTCCATTCATTCTCGCAGGCCGGCGAATACCCGGGTTTGCCATGGGAAGATTCCCATCGCCGCGCGAACAGGTCCGTCCTGCCCTGGAACAGGCGACGGAACAAGGCGACCTTATCCCAGGCGGAAAATCCTTCCGGCTGCGTCTTTTCGTCCGAGAAGCTTCCTTACGGATAGGCAATACTTCGTCCCGAGCCTGCTGATCATCGGCCCACGCTATTCCATGTCGGGCAAGAAGCGTCTTAAGCCGCGCGTTTTCCTTCCGAAGGCGAAGGGGCCGCGCTCTATCTGGGCATCCATGCGTTTTATCCTACCATGTTCCTTTATGCCGACACTTACCGTCAAGTGCCGAGAGTGAAATACGAGCGCATGGGTCGCCGGACAGGAGCTCGGCGAAGTCGCTCAATCGAAATCGCGCGGCTCCCGAAATCGAAAGAAGAGAGCCCGCGTCGCCTTGACAGCCGGGGAAAACACGGTAGACTACATCAAGCTTCGCTTTGACGGATATATGCGGCCGCGAACCGCCGGCTGATGGGGGAGTTCCGCATGAGGTACGTCACCCTCCGCAAGGATATGTTCGAAGAGTTCATCTTTCGGCTTCAGAAAATCCGAAAGGTGGTCGGCCCGGTCCACGACGGCTTCAACCGCTACAGTTTCGCGGAGATCGCGACCGGCAGGGACATCGCGCTGAAGTACATCCCTACTACGCTTCCGCCCAAGAAATACTTCATGCCGCAGCACGAGACCCTGATCGAATACGACACCACGACCCGCCAGAAGATGGAGGCCGTCGTCGAGTACGAGCCGCTGATCATCTTCGGCGTGCATACCTGCGATCTGGCCGGCATCCAGTGCCTGAACATGGTGTTCTCGGACCGGCCGAAGGACCTCAACTATCTGATCCGCAAGAACCGCATGATAATCCTCGGGCTGGAATGCAACGATTACTGCGACGAGTACGCGAGCTGCGCGCTCATGGACAATCATCTGCCCAACGGCGGCTACGATCTCTTCTTCACCGATCTGGAGGATCGTTTCATCGTCCACGTGCAGACGGAGACCGGCGACAAGATCGTCGACGGCATCAGCTTCCTCAAGGAGGCCGGAGACGAGGACATGAACGGCCTCGAGCAGGTCAGGGCGAGAAAGCGGACGATCTTCAAGAACGAGGTCGACGTGGACCGCGACGAGATCCCGGCGCTCTTCGAGAAGGGCTTCGATCACCCCGTATGGGAGGAGATAGGGGCGCGCTGCCTCTCCTGCGCCAACTGCACGAATGTCTGCCCCACCTGCTACTGCTTCGACGTGATGGATGTCCCCAACCTCGATCTCAAGACCGGCAGGCGCATCCGCGTCTGGGATTCCTGCCAGAACGAGCCCTTCGCCAAGGTGGCCTCGGGAGAGAGCTTCCGCGAGAAGCGGAGCGACCGCAAGCGCCATCGCTTCTACCGCAAATTCGAATACCACAACGGACGCTTCGCCCGTTTCTTCTGCACCGGCTGCGGCCGTTGCTCGAGGACATGCATGGCGAAGATCAGCCTGAAAGAGACGATCGCCGCCCTGAAGAAAGGCTGAGACATGGGAAGCGAAAAGGTCGTCATCAAGGATTCCAATTACCAGATCAAGCGCGCCCGAGTCGTCAGGACCCGCGAGCTGACGGAGAAAGAGAAGCTCTTCGAGATCGCCTTCCTCGACGGGGAGTTCCTCGACCACGAGCCGGGCCAGTTCGTCGAGGTGTCGCTCTTCGGCGTCGGCGAATCGCCCATATCCGTATGCTCCTCGCCCACCCAGCAGGGCAGCTTCGAGCTCTGCGTAAGGAAGATAGGGAAGCTGACTTCCACGCTCCATAGGCTCGAGCCCGGCGACGAGGTCGGCATCCGCGGCCCCTTCGGCAAGGGTTTCCCGGTGTCAATCCTCGAGGGCAACGACCTCATCATGATCGCGGGCGGACTCGGCCTCGCGCCCCTGCGGTCGCTCATCAATTACGTGATCGACAACCGCCGGGATTTCGGGAAGGTTTCCATCCTCCTCGGCTGCAACACGCCCAAGAGCATCCTCTTCGGCGACGAGATAGACCAGTGGATGAAGCGGGTCGACGTGACGTTCCAATGCACGGTCGACCGCAGCGATCCCGACTGGAAGGGGAACATCGGCGTGATCACCTCGCTCATCCCCGGCGTCACCATCGACGCTCCCCGCACCTTCGCCATCATCGTCGGTCCGCCGGTCATGTACAAATTCGTCGTCAAGGAGCTCCAGAAGAAGGGCGTGCCCGACGACCAGATGATGGTATCGCTCGAGCGCCACATGAAGTGCGGCCTGGGGAAGTGCGGCCACTGCCAGATACACAATATCTACTGCTGCCAGGACGGTCCCGTCTTCCGCTACAGCCGCATCAAGGACTTGAAGGGAGCGATATAGATGCCGAGGCCGAAAGTCGCGTTTTTCGATTTCGCCTGCTGCGAGGGCTGCCAGCTCCAGGTCGCCAATCTCGGCGAGTCCCTCCTCGGCCTCCTCGGCTCCATAGACCTCGTGGAGTTCCGCGAGGTCATGTCCGAGAAGTGGGACAAGGACTATGACGTCGCGGTCATAGAGGGGAGCATCACGACGCGCGAGGCCGAGGAGCGGATCAGGAAGATCCGCGAGCGCTCGAAGGTGCTCATCGCCTACGGCTCCTGCGCCACGATAGGCGGCGTCAACGGCATGAAGAACTCCTTCGCCCTGGAGGACATCAGGAAGTACGTCTACGGGAAGGACTACGGAAACTACGATACCGTGCCGACCCGCGCCGTGCACCAGGTCGTCCCGGTCGATTACTTCGTCAACGGCTGCCCCATCTATCCGCCCGAGTTCGTCGAGGTGCTGAAGGCCGTCCTCATGGGCGTCCCCTACGCCGTGCCGGACAAATCGGTCTGCATCGAATGCAAGTACAACGAGAACGTCTGCATGTACGACCGCGGCATCACCTGTTTGGGGCCGGTGACCCGGGCCGGCTGCAACTCCTGGTGCGTCAACAACGGCAATATCTGCTACGGCTGCCGCGGAATGGTATCCAATCCGGCCACGAACGCGATGAAGCAGGTACTCGAGATGTACAAGATCCCCCTCGACCTCATCGTCAACAAGATGGACATGTACAACGGATGCGGCGAGGACAAGAACCATGGCTAAGACCGTCAATATCAAGGTCGAGTACCTGACGCGCGTCGAGGGTCACGGCGACATCGTCGTCAACGCCAGGGAGGGCAGGCTCGAGAGGGCCCGGCTCGACATCGTGGAGGCGCCGCGATTCTTCGAAGGCATGCTCCGCGGCCGAAGCATCTTCGAAGCCCAGCACATCACCTCGCGTATCTGCGGCATCTGCGCCTGCGGCCACACCCTGGCCTCCATCCAAGCCGCCGAGGATGCGCTCGGCCTCGTCCCGACCGATCAGACCCTGCGGCTCCGCAAGCTCCTCCTCGATTTCGAGATCCTCGACAGCCACATCCTCCACATCTACCTCCTCGTCGCGCCCGACCTCCTGGGCGTCAAGAGCTTCGTGCCGCTCATCGACACGCACCAGAAGATCGTGCGCCGCGCGCTTCGCATGAAGGCCGTCTGCAACGACCTCTGCGACATCCTCGTGGGCCGGCACGTCCATCCCATCTCCTGCATCGTGGGCGGCTTCACCAAGCTGCCCGGCGAGCCAGAGCTCAACACGATGCTGGAGCTCCTCAGGGGGATGCGGCCCGACCTGGAGGCGACGGCCGAGCTCGCGCTCACGCTCAAGTTCCCCGAGTTCGAGCGCGAGACCGAGTACGTCGCGCTGGTCTCCGACGAAGACGAGTACCCGCTCCTCTCCGGCGACGTCGGCTCGTCCGACGGCATCAGAATGGACAAGAGGGACTATCGCAAGATAACCAACGAATATTGCGTTCCCGAGTCCAGCGCCAAGCACGCCAAGCTCTCGCGCGACGCCTATGCGGTGGGCGCCCTGGCGCGATTCAATCTCAATTCGCGCAAGCTCCATCCGAAGGCGAAGGAAATCGCGGCGGCCGTCGGTTTGAAGCCGCCGGTCGTCAATCCCTACCTCAATACGGCGGCCCAGCTGGTCGAGTGCTTCCAGTGCCTGGAACACGCGATCGAGATCGTGGAATACTAGCGATCCGCTCGACGAGAAACGCGCGTTGCTGATCGTCAAACCAGACGTACCCGTTGATGGTCTTCGGTAGCCTAACCCTCACGCGCTGTCCGCCGGTTGCCTCAGCAAAGGCATTGACGATCTCCTGCGGGAAGGATTGGAAGAGAACCGCTCCAGAGCCTGCGCCATTCGAGACGATAGTAGCAATACGTACTTAGTC
>CAVZVX010000199.1:0-5219 GCA_963778775.1 uncultured Spirochaetota bacterium
TCACCCCAGCGGTATCTCATTCATCGGGGCCAATTCATCCATCTCCTCGCAGACGACCGAAACGACTTTGTACTCCAAGTCGACGACCTGTATCCTCGAAGTTCCAAGTCGCCTGCCGCTATCGGATTGTACTTGCCCAGGCGCTCGTCCTCCTCGATATCGCGCTTGTAGTCCGATACCATGTTGAGGGCGAGAAGGCAGAGCCCCTTCTCGATAATGCGCGCATCGCCGCCTTTAAAGTTCGATCCAAGCCGCAATCGCTCGAGCACGGAAGTTCCGTCTTCGGAGCGTGCGTTGAAGTAACATTTCGTCTCCCGCGTCGAGAGCAGGTAGGTGCCCAGGTGGGCTACAGCCGTCCGCTCCGCGTCCTCGCAGCCGGCCAGGAAGGGGATGGCGGCGATCAGTTTCGCTATCCGCCCTTGGGACAGCCGCTCCCTCTCGTCCGGGGTCATGCGGAAAGCCTCGGCTACGCGCTCGGAAATCTCCATCCACTTGCTCTCGGGGAAGAGCCTCGTCCGGACAACAGTCGCCTCTTGAGTCAATGTCGCCATGAGTAGCCTCCTAAGGGAAATGATAAGATTGGTTATAAACCATAATTGCGGAAAACGCTAATAAATTGAGCGCTGTACGGGAATTGAACAAATACCTGAATCCGTACGAATAAAAGGAAACCCAAGCGCAATCCAATAGTGTAGAATGAGTTAGGCTAATAACCATTCGCACCTGGAGGGTGAACTTGAGTTTCCATATCGAGTCTACTGAGGAACATCCGGAAAATACAGGGGGGCTTGCCTTCGCAGCGGAAGTTCGCGCGCCTGTGGACTGACAAGCCTGGTAACGCGGGCCAGGACGTGGAAAGGCGCCCTCTTGAGCATGTTCCCGCCCGCTTGCGAAGGCCGATGCCGACATGCCGGAGTTCGACATCGTCTTCGAGGTCACCGTGCGGACTTCTGACCATCTGGGCGACGACTTCCTCGTTCCGGAGGCGGAGGTCGAAACATGGTGGACGAATTTGGAACGACTATCCTTGGCTGCCGGTCTTCAACGACTAGTATGCCGAGTTTCTGTTGCCGTAAGTCGTCGGCATTTCTATCAAGTCCATCGTCTCTTCCCACATGTGAAGCGGCGAAGCCTGTATCACAGGGTAGAATCACTAAAGAATTCCTCTGGGACAGCTCATAAATTCCTCCGGAATGGCTCATATATTCCTCCGGAATGGCTCATACATTTCTCCGGAATGGCTCATACATTCCTCCGGAATGGCTCATACATTTCTCCGGAATGGCTCATACATTCCTCCGGGATGACTCATACATTCCTCCGGGATGACTCATAAAATCCTCCGGGACAGCTCATAAATTCTACCATTTTCAACTGAAGGAATTAATTCCTGGTATGCCGGTAATATCCAATAGGTATTCCTGAATCCGTGCAAATTACAAAAGCTCCCACAAATAGAGTATTTCGGGGCTGTTTCGTGACGCAATGCAAAAGCCTCATTTATCAGTCTTTTCCTTCCCCGGGGCATAGTCTATTCTTGCCCGACATGGAGAAGTTCAAGCTTTCATCCTTCGGCGAACGATTCGCGGGCCCCAGCGGGATACTCGAGCTCATGAAGGACCTTTCGGAGCCACCCACCGACCCCGACTCTCCCTTCTGCATGCTGGGAGGCGGGAATCCGGCCATCATTCCCGAAGTGGCCGAAGCTTGGCGCGACGCGCTCGAAGCCCTGATGCGGGACGGGGGTTTCGCGCGCCTCATCGGCGCCTACGACTCGCCCATCGGTAGTGCCGGCTTCCGCGAGGCGATCGCCGAGCTCTTCGCGAAGAGCTACGGCTGGCCCGTCGGCGGGCGGAACGTCGCGATCGTCAACGGCAGCCAGATCGCGGCCTTCTACCTGCTCAACATGTTTTCTGGCGTCTTCCCCGACGGACGAAGACGAAAGATACTCCTCCCCGTCGTCCCCGAGTACATAGGCTACGCCGATCAGGGCCTCGAGCGCGACTGCTTTTCGGGCAGGAGGCCGGGCATCGAGATGCTCGGCGAGCGGAGCTTCAAGTACCGAGTCGACTTCGACTCGATCGCGATCGACGACTCCATCGGCGCGCTCTGCGTGTCGCGCCCGACCAACCCCACGGGCAACGTGCTCACCGACGGCGAGGTCCGCTCTCTCGCGGCCCTCGCCAGAACCAAGGGCATCCCCCTCATCCTCGACAACGCCTACGGCCTGCCCTTCCCGGGCATCATCTTCCGCGAGGCCCAGCCCATCTGGAACGAGGACATCGTCCTCTGCATGAGCCTCTCGAAGATCGGGCTGCCCGCGCTCAGGACCGGCATAGTCATCGCCCGCGAGGAGCTCGTCGAGGCCCTCTCCGCGACGAACGCCATAGTCTCCCTCGCTACCGGCTCCCTCGGGCCCGCCGTCGCCGAGGGCCTGCTCCGCTCGGGGAAGCTCCTCGAGCTGTCGCGCGAAGTCGTCGGCCCCTACTATGCCGCCAAGTCGAGGCGCGCCCTCGAGATCGCCGCCGAGGAACTGGGCGACCTTCCATGGGCGGCACACGCCAGCGAGGGCGCCATCTTCCTCTGGCTCTGGTTCAGGGACCTGCCTCTCCCCTCGCGAGAGCTCTACCGCAGATTGAAGGCGCGCAACGTGATCGTGCTGCCGGGCGAGAGCTTCTTCTACGGCCTCGATGCCGACTGGCCCCACTCGCGGGAGTGCGTCCGGCTCAATTACTCCGGCCCGGAGGAACTCTTCGCGCGGGGCCTCAGGATCATGGCCGAGGAGCTACGTAGGATGTACTCGGGAGCCTGATGCCATAGCGGAAAAGAGCGTGGCGAGCGTCGACATGGCCTCGACGGCGGCAGCCTGGCTGCCCACGGGGATTTTCAGCCAGGTCGCCCCCGTCTCGGGATCCGTTTCCGAAAGGGCCGCCACGATGGCCTTTGCGCCGCCCGGGGCGGAGAGACTCCGCGAAAGGTCCGCAAGGAAGGAAAGCCCCCGTGAGACGAGCTCGACCGGCTCGGGCACGGAGCCTCCGCCAAGGGCGGCGTCGCGGGCATCCCCGGCGATGCCGGCGAGCTCCTCGCCTTCCGCCTCCTCCTCCGCGCTCTCGGATAGGGGAGCGGGCTTTTCTACGGTATCGCCGACCGCGACTATCTCCTCGACCGCGTTCATGAATCGGCGGTGCCTGTCGTCGCCCATGAAAATCGAATCGTCGCCGAAATCGAGGATTCCGCGCGCCAGGTCGGACTTGAAGCCGATGAGATCGAGCATGCGGCTCTCGATCGTATCGATCGAGACGAGATCGATGATCGTCACGTTCTTCCTCTGGCCGATTCGATGGATGCGCCCGATCCGCTGCTCGAGGACGGCGGGATTCCAGGGGAGGTCCAGGTTGACGAGGATCGACGCCGATTGCAGGTTGAGCCCGACGCTGCCGGCGTCGGTGGACAGGAACACGCGGCATTCGGGCAGGCCGTTGAAGGAATCGAAGAGCTCCTTGCGCTTCGCGCTCGGCACTCCTCCGTGGAGGGAGCGGTATCCTATGCCGCGCTCATCGAGCTCCATCGCGACCAGTCGGGTCATGCGCTCCCACTGGCTGAACACGACCACCTTCTGCTCGGGATCGCAGAGGCTTTCCTCGAGGATGCCCATGAGCTCGTCTATCTTGGTGTCGTGGCGGTGATCGCCGTCCTGGTCCAAGATGTAGGTGCTGTCGCAGACCATCCGCATCTCGTTGAGCAGGATGAGGAGCTTCTGGCGTTCCTGCTCGGTCAGGAAGCCTTTATGCCGCCATCTCCTCACGAGCTGCGCCGCGCTCTCGTTGAACTCCTCGTGGATCCCCCGCTGGCGCTCCGTCATGGGAACGAAGATGCGCTTGTCTATCCGCTCCGGGAGGTCGTCGAGGACCTCGCTCTTCCTCCGGCGGAGCGTGACGTCCGAGAGGGCCTTCCCGATTTCGCCCAGAGCCCGGTATCCCGTGAGCTTCCCGGCCTCGTCCTTGACCTGATGGTCGGCGAGGAAGCGCCAGAAGGGCCCGAGCTTGTACGGATCGATGAACGAAACGATCGAATACAGCTCCTCGAGGTTGTTCTCGAGAGGCGTGCCGGTAAGGACGATGGCGAAGGGGGATCGTATCAGCTTGACGGTCCGGGCGATTCGCGTCTTCCAGTTCTTGATCCGCTGGGCTTCGTCGAGGATGACGAGGTCGGGGGACATCCGCGCGATGGACTCGAGATCGTGCGCCACCGCGTGGTACGAGACGATCTTGAAGAAAGCATCTCCCCGATATTGCCTGCCGCGGGCCTGGAATTGGCCTTCGATGACGCTGACGCTCGAGTCCGTGAATTTCACGATCTCGGAGCGCCATTGGTATTTCAGCGACGTCGGGCAGATTACGAGGACGCGCTCGACCCCCGCGGCGAGCCTGAGGAGCTCGGCGGCGCCGATGGCCTGTATCGTCTTGCCCAGTCCCATCTCGTCCGCGATGAGCGATCGGCCGGCGGCGGCGGCGAAGAGAATACCGCGGCGCTGATAGGGATAGAGCCTCGCCTTGAGCAGGCCCTCGGTCGACGCGGGATCGGCGAAGTCGGTCTCGATACGCCGCTTCCGGCTTTCCGCCTCCCTCTCCCCCAGCACGAAGGAGAGAGCGTCGTCGTAGCAGCGGAAGCCATCGTCTATCTCCGCGGCGGCGCCCAGGAAGGATTCGAAACGCGCCTTCGACGAGTCCTTGAGGACGAGATCCTCGTCGAAGTACTCATGGGCGAGCGCGGCGAAGTCATCGGCCTTCTCGGTTCCGATTCTCAGGCGAACGCGGCGCCTCTCCCCGTAATGGAGATACACCGAGGAATACGGCGGCACAAAGCCTTCCCTGATGGCCTTCTTCGCTCCCCGCTTTCGCGACACGGTCGCGACGACCGCCTCGATATGCTTGCAGGTCCCGAGAAGGTTCGTCCTGAAATCGAGGCAATCGCAGTAGCTGAGCCCATCCCCGCCGTCGCGAAGCGCGACTTTGTAGCTTCTCCCCGAAACGGGGTTGCGTACGGAATAGTCGCCGAAGATAGGGTGGGCTCCGCCCAGGCTCCGTATCTCGAAGGGCTTCTCGGGGACATACTGCTTCCTCAACGCCTTTTGCCAGGCTTCGAAGCCGAGCTCTTCGGGCTTGCGATGGTAGGGAACCTCTTCGCGATCCTTGACGGCCTTGGCGGACTTCTTCCCG
>CAVZVX010000200.1:0-5343 GCA_963778775.1 uncultured Spirochaetota bacterium
CGCCGATAATGTAATAGTTTCGCCGAAGAAAAGCCCCTTCGCCCGAGCGCGACGCCGGCCTTTGCCGCGATCGCCCGATAAATGGTAAGATGCCTTCGACCCTCGCCGCGACGGGGGCTGAAGGGAGGACGAACCATGGCCATTATCACCATCGCCCGGGAACTCGCCGCCCTCGGCGAGGAGACCGCCCGCGAGCTCGGTCGGATGACAGGCTTTCGAATCGTCGACCGCGACTACATCGAGAAGCGCCTCGCCGAGCACGGATTCAAGCTCGAGGAACAGCAGAAATACGACGAGAAAAGGCCGGGCTTCTGGTCCTACATCGCCGAGAACAGGGCCGATTACATCCAGTACCTGAAGCTGG
Organism: uncultured Spirochaetota bacterium; assembly: GCA_963778775.1. GTDB lineage: Bacteria > Spirochaetota > Spirochaetia > Treponematales > Rectinemataceae > UBA1306. Next base: position 365 of record CAVZVX010000200.1, read on the forward strand.
CGCTCTACGAGGAAGCGTCGGAAGGCGCCTGCATCATCATGGGGAGGGGCGGTTCCGCAATTTTCGGGAAAGTCCCCAATCACCTGAGCGTCCGCATCGTCTCTCCTCCGAATCTCAGGATCGAGCGCGCGATGGGTCAATTTTCCTGCGGCGAGCGTCAGGCCCGGCAAATCGTGGAACAGTGCGATCATAACCGAACCGGTTTCAGCAAGATCTTCTTCGACATGGACTGGACCGATTCCCGGGGATACGACCTGACCATCAATACGGGGAGGCTGGACCCCGTCCAAGCGGCGGAAACGGTGAAGGAGTACATGACCCTGGCCATAGACGCGGACGACGAAGCGGCCGGAATGCGGATGATTCCCGATCTGGTCCTGGGCCAGAGGGTGCTGACCGAGATCGTCTGCGTGAAGAAGGAGCGTCTTGCCAGCCTTACCGCCTGCGCCGAGCAAGGGGTGGTGACCCTCGGCGGACTGTCGAATACCAAGGCGGCGATCGACAAGGCCGTCGCCGCGGCCCGAGCGGTGCCGGGCGTCCGCGAGGTGAAGAACGACATGCATCTGGTGCAGGAATACGAAGTATGAAGGATGACGCTCTCGCGACGGACAAGGGCTACAAATGGATAGCCTTGTCCAACACGACCCTGGGCACGCTCATGGCTTCCATCAACAATAACATAGTCCTGATCTCCCTCCCGAGCATTTTCAACGGCCTCGGCATTGATCCGCTGGTCCCGAGCGAGACCTTCTATCTCCTGTGGATCCTCATGGGCTACTCGGTGGTCGTGGCCACCCTCCTCGTATCCTTCGGCAGGCTGTCCGACATGTTCGGCAGGGTGCGCCTCTACAATCTGGGCTTCGCCATCTTCACGGCGGCTTCGATATTGCTCTTCCTCACCCCGGGGAAAGGCAACGCCGGAGCGATGGAAGTGGTGGTCTTCCGCATGGTCCAGGCGATCGGCGGCGGCTTCCTGCTCGCCAACAGCGCGGCCATCCTGACGGACGCCTTCCCTCCTCTCGAGCGGGGGATGGCCCTGGGGCTCAACCAGATCGCTTTCATCAGCGGCTCGCTGATCGGGCTCATCCTGGGAGGCTTCCTGGCCGTGCTGAACTGGCGCCTCGTCTTCCTCGTCAGCGTGCCCGTCGGCATCGCGGGCACGATCTGGGCCTATCTCAAGTTGAGGGAGACCGGCAGCATCGCCCGAAACCAGAAGCTGGACTTCCCCGGCGTCCTGACTTTCGGCGCCGGTCTCATCATCCTCCTGGTCGCCTTGAACTACGGCATCATGCCCTACGGGCGCTCCGTCATGGGTTGGGAAAGCCCGCTGGTCATCGCCGGCATCGTCGCCGGGCTCCTCCTCCTCGCGGTCTTCGTCCTCATCGAGCGGCGGGCGCGGTTCCCGATGTTCCGACTGAGCTTCTTTCGCATACGGATGTTCGCCGCCGGCAACCTGAGCGGCTTTTTCTACTCGGTGGCCCAGGGAGGCCTCCAGTTCATGCTCATCATCTGGCTGCAGGGAATCTGGCTGCCCCTGCACGGCTACAACTACGAGGAAACCCCCCTGTGGGCCGGCATCTACATGGCCCCGATGCTGGTCGGCTTCTTCATCATGGGGCCCCTGTCCGGCTGGCTCTCCGACCGCCGCGGCTCGAGGGGGCTCGCCACCCTGGGCCTGATCGTCGTAATGGCGGGCCTTCTCCTCCTCGTCCTCCTGCCGGCCGACTTCTCCTATCCGCCCTTCATGCTCATCCTGATCCTGGTAGGCATGGGCATGGGCCTGTTCAACTCCCCCAACATGACGGCCATCATGAACTCGGTCCCTCCCGAGTATCGCGGCGCGGCATCGGGCATGCGGGCGACCATCCAGAACGCAGGGTCTCTCGTGAGCATGTCCCTTTTCTTCAGCATGGTCATCGTCGGCCTGGCCCGGAGCCTGCCGGGAGCCCTGTACTCGGGACTGACCGCCGTGGGCATCCCCGCCGACGCTGCTTCCCGCGTGGCGTCCCTGCCGCCTACCGGGGCGCTCTTCGCCGCCTTCCTGGGCTACAATCCCATGCAGCAGCTTCTTTCGCCCGCCGTCCTGGACAAGCTGCCCGAAGCCGCAAGGGCCCTCGTCCTCGGCAAGCAATTCTTCCCCTCCCTGATGGCCTCGGCCTTCATGGACAGCCTGAGGCTCACATTCTACGGAGCCGCGGCCTTGTCCTTCATCGCGGCGATCGTTTCCTTCCTGCGCGGGGGCAGGTACATCCACGAGATGGAAGCATGAGACCGACCAACTTAGGAATTCCAGACGCGTTTCGGAGGAGGCTCGTAATGAAAAGCGGTAAGGCCCTCAGGATTTTGCTTGTTTCGCTCTCCGCCGCCTTTCTGGCGAGCGGTGCGGCCTCCGCGAATTCCGCGCACGAGATAGACGCGAGCGTCGACACGGCCCTGCGGCGTTTCGAAAAGGAAGTGCGGGGGGCCGATCGCCTGCTCGCCGAGGCTCGCGGAGTCCTCGTGCTGCCGAAAGTGATCAAGGGAGGCTGGGTCTTGGGCGGGGAATACGGAGAGGGAGCGCTCAGGATCGGCGGTCGGACCGTCGCCTACTACAGCGTGGCCTCGGCTTCCTTCGGTCTTACCTTCGGCGGAGAGATGAAGGATCTCGTCATCCTCTTCCTTTCCGACTCCGTCCTGAGGAAGTTCCGCTCGAGCAAGGGATGGGAGGCGGGAGTGGACGGAAACGTAGCGGTGATAAAGGTCGGCAGCGGGGCTTCCGAGGATACGACCAAGTTCAACGAGCCCATCGTCGGCTTCGCGGTCGGCGTCAAAGGGCTCCTCATCGACGCCTCTTTCAAGGGTTCCAAGTTCACGAGGATAGAGCCATAATATGAAATCCCAAGTATCCATCGTCCGCTGCCCCGACTATGAGCCTGAGGCCGTCGAGACGGCAGTACGCCAAGCCTGCGACGCCGCTCGCTTCCCCGACGCCGCCGGGAAGACCGTGCTTCTCAAGCCGAATATCCTCAGAGGCGCGGAGCCCGACAAGGCGGTCAGCACGCACCCGCGGTGCTTCGCGCCGCCATCCGCTACGCGAAGTCCCGAGGGGCCGTCGCGGGTCCTCGTCGGAGACTCTCCGGCTTTCCAGGTGGGAGTCGCGGCGTTCCGCAAGAGCGGCCTCCTCGAGGCGTCGGTGGAAGAGGGGGCCGAATGGGTCGATTTCTCCGATGCCGTCCAGGTGGACAATCCGGAGGGCAGGCTCGTCAAGAGTTTCACGGTCGCGCGAGCCGCCGTCGAGGCGGACATCCTCGTGTCGCTGTGCAAGCTCAAGAACCATACCCTCATGTACTATACCGGCGCGATGAAGAATCTCTTCGGCTGCATACCTGGTCTCCAGAAGCCGCAATTCCACATGCGCTTCCCGGAGCGCGCCCGCTTCGGCCAAATGCTCACGGACCTCAACCTCGCGCTGAAGTGCGAGTTCTCGCTCATGGACGCAGTCGTCGGCATGGAAGGCCCCGGTCCCAGCTCCGGCCAGCCGCGTGGGATCGGCGCCATCCTCGCGTCTCGCGATCCGCTGGCGCTCGACTGCGTGGCCTGCGGGATCGTCGGCCTCGATCCCAGGCAAGTCCCCAACCTCGAGGACGCGCTCGGCCGCGACGCATGGGTCGCCTCAGTGAACGACATCGAAGTGCTGGGAGCCGGCCCGGACGAGATTCGGATCGAGGGCTGGAAGCACATCCCTCGCGGCGGCAGGGGCCTCCCCCGGATTCCGCCCGCTTTGCAGAACCTCATCGTCGGCAGGCCTTTTTTCTCCAAGCGGGCCTGCATCGCCTGCGGGGCATGCGTAACGATTTGCCCGGGCAAGGCGCTCGCCCTGGTACCGGATGCGCAAGCGAAAGCCCAGAGGCGAATCAAGGTCGATTACGAAAAATGCATTCGTTGCTACTGCTGCCACGAGGTCTGCCCGGAAGACGCGATCCTCGTAAGGCGCATGCGGCCCTTCGGATTCGCCTAAGATAGCCAGCCCCTGTCCTTGGCCTTCCTCCATGCCTCCACGCGGTTTACCGCCCCCAGTTTCTGGATGGCCATGGAAAGATAGTTTCGAACCGTGCCCTCGGAGAGGAAGAGAGTCGCGGCGATGCCGGCGATGCTCGATCCCCTGCCCGCGCAATTGAGGACGTCTCGCTCGCGCGGCGTAAGCGGATTGTCGCCTTCGTTCAACGCGTCTATCGCCACATCGGGGTCGATAGCGCGTTCGCCCTTCATCACGCGCCGTATGGCGTCCGCCAATCCGGCCACCGGGGCGTCCTTGGTCAGGAAGCCTACCGCTCCGTTCTCCATCGCGCGCTTGAGGTAGCCGGGGCGGCCGAAGGTAGTGAGGATGACGACGCGGCAGGCCGGCAAGCCCTCCTTCAGCCTCGCCGCTACGGCGAGGCCGTCTTCCCCGGGCATCTCGATGTCCAGGAGGGCGACGTCGGGATGCCGCTCCAGGGCGATGTCCATGACTTCGTCGCCTCTACCAGCCTCCGCCACGACTTCGATATCGGGCTCGAGCCCCAGAAGCGCGGCTATCGCTCCTCTGACCATGGCTTGGTCCTCGGCGATCAGTACTCGGATCATCCTTCCCGCCCCTTGTCGGGCTGCAAGGGCAGCGAGAGGCTGAGCCGAAAGCCTCCGCCTTCCCGGAAGCCGGCCTCGAGTCGGCCTCCCAAGGCCTCCGCCCTCTCCTTGAGGCCGGCGAGGCCGGTTCCGCGCGCCGGTTCGGCCTTATCGCGAGTCTCGGGAGCCTGCCCGTCGTCGACGATCTCGATCGAGACGCGGCCGCCTTCCCTTCCTAAAAGCACCTTGCAGGACTTGGCCCGACTGTGGCGCACGAGGTTGGTCACTCCCTCGCGGAGAGTCCAGGCTAGGGCCTCGTCGTGCACGGGAGAAAGGCCGACCAAGGCTCCCCGGTCAACTTCGCCTGAAAAGGACAAGCCTGCCGCCTCGAGGAGGTC
>CAVZVX010000201.1:0-7880 GCA_963778775.1 uncultured Spirochaetota bacterium
AAGCCCCCTTTTTATTTGACTCTACATTATCTTTCCTGAAACCGTGGCCTTCATTAGGGATTGGCGCTCCACAGTTCGAGCATTTTATCTCATCGGGAAATATCTCCCGTCCGCAATTTCGACAATGCATGACTTCCTCTTCCCCGATTACAACGATATCCTTCCTGCTTGAAAAACCTGCTACTTATATTCTTGTACGAGCCAGCTACTACGTCAAGACTGTCTCAGAAGGATTCGCTTGGTCTGAACCCTTCCCAAACCTTCGAACGGGATCTCGGTATCAGTGCCCACCAGGCGGAAGACGGTTGTTTGGCGCGTTTTGCTCCGTCGCTATCGGAGCCATAGCATGTCTTAGGGGACAATTTCGCCGGGATCCTACGCTGATCTCTATAGAGATTAATAGCGAAATCGAATACTGTATTGCCATGGCTGAGATTCTTTCAATGCAAGTACGCTCGTTCGCTATCGCGATTCTCGTTGCTTTCTCTCTTCTTCCCCTCGCGGCCCAGACTACCATGGCCGATCCCAACGACCCCATCTATGCGGACATCGATGCATGGGCCACGAAGGGCCTACTCAAGAATCTTCCGCGCCTCCGTCCCTATACGATGACGATGGCCATCGGCCTATTAAAAGAGGTCGTCGCCTCGGGCGGCGCGGCCGATGCTTCGGAAGCGAGGCGCTACCTCGACATCCTCGGCGACCACGCCATCCACCCGCGCCTCGACCTCCGAGCGGACGGCGTGTTCTCCGCGTCGGGGACGAAGTCCGCGATAATGGCGGCCCCCGGGGCGTCGGTCAACGCGCTTATCGGAGATCGTCTCGGCATTTCGGCCCGCATGGATTTATGGCTCACCAAGGGCGACAACACGTCGTCGCTTACTCCTTACGGCATGGCCTACGACCGCGATCTCCTTTACGGCACAGGTTCCTCGTTGGGAACCTCCTCCGAGGTGTGCCAGGATCTCGTAAGCGACGCGAGCTACGGGAACGAGGATCTCGGCATCCAGGCCGGCTTCATGCGAGGCTCGTGGGGCCCGATCTACGACGACGGCATCGTCATAGGGCCCCAATCGCCCGAATCGGGGCAGCTCGCCTTCTCCTGGCGAACGCCCGCGCTCACGACCGACTTCGGCTTCTTCATGCTCCAGCAGGGCTGGCCCGATTCGACGGGCCTCACCGACCCAGAAGGCCAGCTCATCGGTCTCGATAGTGGAAAGTACCTCATGATCCATGGGCTGAACTATGCGCCCAATAGCTGGCTAGAGCTCGGTATCTTCGAATCCATAGTATGGACGGACAGAATCGAGCCTCTCTACTTCATTCCCTTGTCGGAATATTTCATAAACCACTCATTTTCGAATTACGTCGACAAAGCCCATGCGGGGCTTTCGGCGAGTGTCTACCTGCCCGAATCGATGAAGCTCGATCTGGTGGGCTACGTGGATGACATCGATTTTTCGGGCGTGCTTCACGGCAATTGGGACACCAAATGGAAGCTCGCCGCCCAAGCCTCCCTTTCCTGGGCGCCCCAGTCGCCTGTCCTACAACGCCTCTCCCTGGATTACACGGCGGTCCTCCCCTACATGTATACGTATGAATATAACTTGACCGGATCGGACACCTCGGGTAATACCTACTACGGAGCGAACGCCTATACGAACGCCGGCCAGAATATCGGCCCCGACCTCGACCCCGACTCCGATAGGATCACGCTGCAGGCTAAAAGCAAAATAATGGATGGCGCCCAGGTCTCCGGCATCTTTCGCATCATACGGCACGGCAACGCCTCTTCAAGCGTAAACGGCTACAATTCATCTACGAGCGCGAGCGGCGACGCTTCCGGCGACCTCGGGGACCTCGGCAGGTTCAATAGCTCCACCAATGGCGGGGCTTGGATATTCTCGGTTCCCTACGATACGGGTACATGGCCCCTATACCTGCGCTTTCTCACGCAATCGGTGCTCCAAATAAGCGCTCAGGCCGGTTTTGATATCGACTTTACCCAGCGTATAGAGAATATAGGTATGCTTACGGCGAGCCTAGGCTATACTTTCGAGTACATCGCCAATGACAACTTGGTAGCGGGGCAGACGAGCATCAATCACTATCTCTCGTTCAATGTGGGCTTCGCGATATAAGATGCCCCGAATTGTAGCGATCGATATTATTTCCCGGAGAGGTTGAACGCATGATGAAAGGCTCGGCTCTTCTTGCTATTTTGGGCTTGATCGGAATCATTCCGATCGCAGCGCAGACGAAATTCCTCGATCTCTGCCAATCCGGGACGGCGAGCGAAATATCCCAGGCGCTTCAGGCCGGCGCATCGGCGAATGAAAGAGACAAATACGGCATGACGGCCTTGCTGATAGCGGCGGAATACAATCGCGACCCGGACGCCGTCACCGCCCTCGTCAAAGCCGGTGCCTCGGTTACCGCGAAAAACAATACCGGCTGGATGCCTCTCCATGAGGCCGCTATGTACAATAAGAACCCCGAGATAATCGCCAGGCTTCTGCGGGCCGGGGCATCGCTTTCCGAGAGGGATAATCAGAGACAAACCCCATTGCTGGTCGCGGCGAAACTCAATTCGAATATCGAGGTGATTGCAACGCTCTTGAAAGCCGGGGCGGCGGTCACCGACCGGGATGACCATGGCAGGACGCCGCTCATGGACGCAGCCGATTCCAATCCATCCCTCGGCGTCCTCGTCGCCCTTCTCCAAGCGGGATCGCAGGTGAATGCACGGGATCGCGACGGGAAGACGGCGTTGATGTACGCCGCGTCGGATAATCCGGATCCGGCGGTGATCAGCGCCCTTCTGAACGCCGGCGCCGATGGCGCCGCGAAAGACCATCTAGGCAAGACCGCCTTCGATTATGCCGTATCGGGAAACGAGGAGCTGCAGGGAACGGAAGCCCTCGTTGCCTTGCAAAAATCGGCCAAGGGGAAATAGCGCCAAGAGGGATCGGCGGAGATTCGGAACAAATTTCTACGCCGACCCCAAGTCCCTAGCCCGGGCGCGTATCGAAGCCCTCATGACGGGATGTCTTTCATGTCGTTTGCCTCTTCCCACTATTTCCGAAAAGTGCTAGATTCCGCGGAGGTCGCGGGCCCCGTCCGACGAGGATGCCCGCTCCGGGAGCGTTCGCACGGCGCTTCATCCCGATTTCGAAGGGAGGCTTCCCTTGGATCCATCAAGTAGCGACCTTGCAAGCTTGACAGACGATTCCGGTGAATCACCGCGTCGATGCGCGGATGAGCGTGCCAAGCCTCCTTTCGCCCCGACCGAACCAACCCGCCCGTAGCGCCTCCAGCCTCCACGGGTCGGCTTAAGGGGAAAGGTTCCTCGGAACCCCCATCCGCCTTCGCCGACACTGCCCTCGATGGAGGCACTCGAATGACTCTCCTCACGCGACACGTCTCTACGGCCGAGCGCTGGAAAAAGGCGGTAAAGCTCTTCCTCGTCCTGGCCGGCCCCGGGCTCATCGTCATGATCGCGGACAACGACGCGGGCGGCATCACGACCTACGCCGAGATGGGGGACCAGTTTGGCTTCAGCCTCGACTGGTTCATCGTCCTCTTCCTGCTATTGCCAATCGGCAAGCTTCTGGGTTTCGTTTTCTGGTCCGTCAGCTGGCTCGCCAAGCAGGGAGGCTTCGGGAGAAAGATCGAGGACATTAGCGGGAGATACAGGATACCGGCGAACAGGATGACGAGCGCCGTCGAGTTCTGCCTCTTGGTCTTCAAGTTCGTCTTGACCCTCGCGGGGAAATAGGAGAGCCATCATGACCAAAGAAAATGGCAATAATGGAAGCGTCAGGAAGACCTGGCGACTGCGGAATATCCTCGGTATCAAGGTGCTCCGGAACGGCAGGAAGATCGGCAGGCTCGACGATCTTATCTTCGCCGAGGGCGGGCCGATCCCCCACGTCACGGACGTGCTGGTCCATCGAGGCTTCGGCGATCCCCAGCTCGTCGTCCCGATCGACCGCGTCGTCGACCTCGGCAATGACCGGCTGGAGCTGGATATCGACAGGATCGAAAGCTTCGAGACGCCGCACCTGCGGGAAGGCACCCTCCTCGTGAAGGACTTCATCCTTTTCAAGAATGTGATCGACGTGGAGGACCGCGAGGTTTCCATGGTCTGCGACGTCAATATCCTTCAGGTCAATCGGAAATTCTACGTCAGCGAAGTCGACTTCGGACGGCGCAGCCTGTATCGGAGGCTCGGGTTGCCGTGGCTGGCCGACCTCCTCTCCCTGAAAGACGACTTCGTGTCCTGGTCCTACGTCCAGCCCTTGCCCAAGGCGATAGGAAGCTTCAAGGGGGACCTGAAGCTGAAGGCCCTGAAGGAGCAGATCGAGGACATGCCTCCGGTGGACATAGCGGACATCATCGAGGAGCTCGACGCCTCCCATCGAGAGGCGGTCCTGAGCCAGATGGATTCGGAGGACGCCTCGGACGCGCTCGAGGAGATCGACCCGAACGTACAGCGCGAGATCCTGTCGACGATGGACGTCGCGACCGCCGCGAGGCTCATCGGCCTCATGACGCCGGCCCAGGCTGCGGACCTAGTCGCCGTTCTGCCCTACGATGACAAGCAGAAGATCGTGTGCCGGCTGGACGCGGACTTGCGGGAGAAGATCGCGGCGATCATGGACCAGCAGGAGGAATTCATCTTCAACTACGCGACCGATCGCTACATACTCCTGCCCGCGGACACCAAGGTCGGCTACGTGGAGGACGGCTACGCGAAGATCGCCAAGGGCAAGGACGTGGCCATGTACGTATACGTCGAGGGCTCCGCGGGCGAGGTCATCGGCGTCGTGGACATCAGGGAGGTCCTCCTGGCCGACGAATCCGCCGCTCTCCGGGACATAATGACCGAGAGCGTCGTGAGCCTGAAGCCGGACGATAGCCTGAAGAACGCCTACGAACTCTTCCAGCGCTACGGCTTCCGAGCCGTGCCCATCCTCGACGAGGCCAGGAAATGCCTGGGCGCCATCGTGTACAAGGACGTGATGGGGCTCAAGCATCGTTTCGTCTCGTGAGGCGACCATGCAGGAACGAATCCTTCCCTGTCGTTGAAGCATTGAATGGAGGCGAGGGCGTAATAGGAGTTATCGTTAGTTTCAAGGTGGTTTATGATTGGGCGGATGGTCAGGGAGATTCCAGCTTACTATATCGTCTGATCAACAACCCCGGAGCTGCGGGGTATATTGGTTCTGCAAGTAATTGATTGTATGTGGGATCGAATACCCTTTCGTTCCGTGAAAAAGACCGTAGCAAGCTGCGGGGTATTCGACCCACCTGCGAATAAACGCATCCGGGCCGAGTTGGCGATTGAGCACGTCCAGCTTTTGTGTGAAGAATTTGGAAAGTCCGTCAATCGTCGCGACCGACTTGGGCAGTCGTCGCGACCAATTTGGGCAGTCGCCGTGACCAACTTGGGCAATCGCCGTGGCCAACTTGGATAATCGCCGTGGCCAACTTGGGTAATCACCTTAACCAACTTGACGAAGGATCTTCTCCAAGTTTGCGAAGAGGCATTTATCACTCAAAGTTGCCCCAGTTATCACTGTAACGACGGGAATCGGTCACTTCAGGAGAACGACAGGTCGACTAGACTTCCGGCAGCTCCCTCGCCACCGCGCTCGACACCGTCAGGGTGATCGTGCGCAGGAAAGACTCGAGCTCCTCGCTCCATGAGGCATTGTGCGCCGCGCGCAGGCCGATTACGCCCAGACAGCCGCGGGGGCCCTCCATCGGGACGAAGTGCCACTCCGATTCGGGATGGAGCTCCGTAAACCTCCCCGTGGCCTTCAAGTCTTCGAAGGACGCGCGCGCGGCGTCCCTCGCATTGGAATCGAGGGGCTCCCACCCGCTCTCGGCCTGATGCCTCAAGCTTCCCTGGTCATCTCGGAGTATCGCGATGGCCTCCACGCTGAAGGCGTCTTTGATGGCCTCGATGCTTTTGTCGAGGATGATTCCCATGGTTTTCGCCCCGGCCAGGGCCGAAGCGAGGGCGCTCAGGCGGGATAGGCGGTTTTCGCGCGCCGCGAGGAGACGCTCGCTGGCCCTGAGCCTCCCCGTCATCCAGCCCGAGCAGAGGGCGACGAGGAAATAGAGGACGAGCATGAGGACGTCCTCGGTCCTCGATATGAACATGGTGTAGCGCGGCGGTATGAAGAGGAAATCCCAGGCGACGGCCGAAAGCAGGGCCGCGAGGAAGACGGGCCATCGATCGAGGAAGAGGGCCGAGATGCTGATCGCGGCCAGGTAGGTGATGGCGGCGGCCCAGTAGCCCGCGTAGGCCGCGAGGGCGAGGTTGAGGCCCGTCACCGCGGCGATGACGATGACGGCCGCGGCGAACTGCCCGGCCGATTCCTCGAAATAGCCGGCGAGCCTCCTCGAGCCTTTCGCCCCGCCGTCGCTGCGAGGGCCGCCTACGGCGATTACGGAAAAATCGCGGCTATTCGAGCGCAGGCGGTCGACCACGCTCTTTCCGAAGATTCTCTTGCGGCCCATGCCCGCGATGATCGCGGATGCGCCATGGCCGCCCGCGTACTTGATGAGACCGTCGGCCGCATCGATGTCGGGCGCGTTCGCGATGGCCGCTCCGAGCCCACGCGCGAGTCGCTGGGCTTCTGCGTGGCGCTCGCCTTCCTCCGCCGATACGGCGACCCCGGTATCGATGGTCACGCACTCGAGGGCGGCTCCGGATTCGCGGGCGAGAGCGTAGCCCGCGCGAATGATGCCGCCGCCCGAGGCGTCATATCCCAGGGCCACTATTACCGGGCCCGGCAAACTCAATTTCTCGGTCATGTCATCCTCCAATGCGGGCGCCATCGAAGATCGGGTCGGTCTCCAAGAGCGCGTTCAAAGATACGACGTTCACGCGAGGCGGTCCCAGAAGGGTCGTCGCGTCGGCGGCGCGCTTCCGCAGCTCGGCGACCAGGGCGGATCGGGAATCGGCTCGCGCTGGGCCGAGCTTGGAAGCTCCCGACCCTGTATAAGCATAATCGCTCGCCCGGGGCCTCGCATGGAAGAATCGCGGAGATTCGAGCTTTTGTGCAAGGCGCTTCGATCCCTTGACGGCCCCTTGTTCGCCTCATACTCAATCCTAATGAGTCGCCGATCGAGGCATAATAAGAGCGGCGTTCAAAGGCCGGTCTCCGCGGTTAAGGCCGCGTTAAAACCCCGCGCTCCGGCGGAGATAAGGGCGCTCCGGCCTGGACGCCGGACTCCGGGGAACGTACATTGTCTCCATCATGGACGATGAGGTAATGGCCCGACCCCGACGAGCTCCTTGCGCGCATACGCGAGACCGAAGGCTCGCTCTCGCGGGCCGGGCTCAAGATCTTCTTCGGCATGTCGGCGGGCGTCGGGAAGACCTACGCGATGCTTCAGGAAGCGCGGGCGGCGAAAGCCCAGGGCATCGACATCGTGCTGGGGATAATCGAGACGCACGGCCGGCACGAGACCGAGACCCTCGTGTCGGGCCTGGAATCGATCCCTCGCCGGTCGGTGGATTACAGGGGCGTCATCCTCGAGGAGCTCGACCTGGACGCCCTCATCGCCCGTCGCCCCGCGATAGCGGTCGTCGACGAGCTCGCCCACGCCAACGCCCCGGCTCGCGCCACGTGAAGCGATGGCAGGACGTGATCGAGCTGCTGGATCGGGGCATCTCCGTATGGACGGCCATCAACGTCCAGCACATGGAGAGCTACGCCGACGTGGTCGAGGACCTGACCGGCGCCCGCGTCCGCGAGCGGGTTCCCGATACCGTGTTCGACCGCGCCGACGAGGTCCGCCTCATCGACGTCGCCCCCGAGGACCTGATCGCAGGCTCGAGGAAGGCAGCATCTATACCGGCG
>CAVZVX010000202.1:0-8852 GCA_963778775.1 uncultured Spirochaetota bacterium
AAGCCCCAAAAACTTCTCTGAGCCAATTCGTCGAATTCGAAGCCCAAGAACAACTGGTCGCTCATGGGCGCATCGAAACTTACCTGGGCTTCCAGCGGAGCCATCGCGATCATCAGCGCGATTACGGCTATCAATCTTCTCTGCACATACTCTCCCTTATCGCAGGAGCTCCGGCTCCGATTTTACACTGTCTTGACCTTGCGTCAAGACGATAGGCCGGGGGCTGCCCCGGCCTTTTCTATATTACGGAATCGGCGCATATGCACTATCCTGATATCATTCGAAAAGCGCGTTCCTGGATAAGCTTCGATCATTTTTATCGATCACGAAATAATCAAAGGAGCCCTCCATGTCCCCGGTCCAGACATTCGCCCTCATCCTGCCCCTCGTCTCCGCGGGCTATATGCTGATCCTGTAGTTTTTCTTCAAGAGGACCCTGACCTTCAAGATATCGGCGGCCCTGGCGATCAGCCTCATGGCCGTCTCCTTCATCAGCTTAGTGCTCAGCAACCGAGGTTTCGGGGCCCTGCTCTGGGCGATCCCCGTCGTAGGCGTCTCCTTCGTGCTAACGTATTGGGGGATAGACTGCCTTATCGGGAAGCCTCTCCGCAGGACCTACGGCCTACTGTACGAGATGGCCGAGGGCGAGGGGGACCTCAGCGGCCGCCTCGACGTCTTTACGAAGGACGAGATAGGCAAGATATCCACCAACTTCAACAGCCTTGTGAAGAAGCTCACGGCCATAATCGCCGGGCTGAGGACGGTTGGCGCGAAGGGCGCCGCGATCGGGAGCGAGCTCGCGTCCAGCTCCGAGGAGCTCTCCGCCACCGTGGAGCAGATGACAAGGACCATCGAGGAGATGAGCGCCAAGATCGCGGCCCAGAGCGAGGAGATAACCAGGTCGAACTCGGAGGTCCAGGAGATAAAGAACGCGATCGGGAGGTTAGGCGACCTCATCGACGATCAATCCGGGTCCGTCACCGAGTCCTCCGCCGCCATCGAGGAGATGCTGGCCTCGATAAAGAGCATCGAATCCGTGACCGCTTCCAAGAAGGCGATCTCCGACCAGCTCGCGTCCCTAGCCAACGAGGGCGAGAGGGGGATGGGGTCCACGGTATCGGAGATCGACGACATCGCGGCCAAGATCACCACGACGTCGGAGACCACGAGGAAGACGTGGACGGCCATCGGCCAGATCATCTCCGGCATCTCGGACGTGTCCAACGGCATGAACGAGACCCTCCTGGGCATGAGGGAGCTCTCGATCGGCTCCGAGCGGATCACCGAGTCGCTCTCGGGCCTGGTGCGGATCTCGGGCGACGTGCGCTCCAATTCGCGGGCGATGAACGAGATGACCGCGAGGGTCGGGTCGTCGATGGAGAGCGTCGCGGCCCTCGGCGCGGAGAACAAGGCCCTCCTCGAGGGCGAGATATCCCGCTTCAAGACCGAGCGAGGGGGCGTCGACCGGGTGGGTCGCGTTCCCCATTCCGCCGCGCATGGGAATTGATAGAAGCGGATTATCCTAGTGTAAAAATGTGCTATTATCCTCGCCAGTTCCCGAATACTTTTGGAGGATCGATGAAGAAACATCTGCAGGCGGAAGTCCCGTTTCAGATACCAATGTCATGCAGTCCAAGGCCGACAATACGCTTATATCGACGATGAATGGCTCCATATTTGATACCGGCACATGGTCGAAGTCATGAGTTTCTCTTTCGATAATGGGACAGCCCCGATTTGACTTGACTGGGCGTACAGACAGGGTAAAATGCTCTAAACGGTAAAAATGCTCCCGGAGGCTCCGATGAGAATTCAAAATAAGCTGCTTCTACCGATCCTCGCCATTCTGTCGGCGCAATACGTTTTCCTGATAATCAAGGATACGTCGAGCGTCTCCGCCGATACCGAAAAGCAGGTCCGGTCCCGAGGGGACCTCAAATACCTCAGCCTCGCGATCGATCTTTCCAACCGTCAACAGCTCGGCGAGCTCTTCGTCGACACGGTCCTGATGGACAAGAAGGCGGTCGCCTTATTCGCCGCCCGGGATCGCCAGGGACTGTATCGGGAGCTTCTCCCGATCTATACGGCGCTGAAAGGCAAATATAGGATAGCCCAGTTCCATTTCCATCTCCCCAACGCGATATCCTTCCTCCGGTTCCACAAGCCGGGATCCTTCGGGGACGATCTCTCGACTACCCGCAAGACCGTGGTAGAGGCTAACGCCAAGAAGGCGATGATGACGGGATTGGAGATCGGCATTGGCGATCTCGGTCTGCGCGTGGTGAAGCCCGTCTTCGACGCGGCAGGCAACCATATCGGCTCGGTCGAATTCGGCGGCGGCGTCGACGGGGACTACATCAAGGATTTCGTCGCGCGCGCCTCCGATGCGGCGAAAGACCACGGTCTCCAGCTTTCGATAGTCAGCAAGAACATCGAAGGGAAGTACTCTCTACTGGGAACGAACTTCGAGGATAAGCTTTCCGACGATCCGGAAGCGATCGTCAATCGGCTGTCGGGCAGCGGTTCCATGGTCGTCGTCTCGGGCAAGGACGCCGAAGCGTATTTCCTTCTCTCCGATTTCTCCTCCGCGGCGATCGGCTTCGCGAAATTCAAGTACGACGTCGGCGATATCCTCGGCGCCCGCGACGCCTTCTTCTCGAGAAGCTACGCGGCCTATGTCGTGACGCTCGTCGTCGTCCTGGTCCTCATGTTCGCCATAGTCCTGCGACTAGTGAGCGGGCCGCTTCGGAAGGCGTCCGAGGGCCTGAGGGACATCGCCATGGGCCGAGGGGACCTGTCGAAGAAGCTGACCGTCTCGACGAAGGACGAAGTGGGGGAGCTCGCCCGGCACTTCAACGAGTTCATCGACGCTCTCCACGGCATCATCAAGAGCACACGCGACTCGGCGCGGAGCCTCGCGTCCTCGAGCGGCGAGCTCGTCGAAAGCATGCAGGGGACGTCGACGGCGGTGACCGCGATCGCGACGAGCGTCGAATCGGTCAGGCTCCGCGCCCGGTCCCAGGACGACAGCGTAAGGACGGTGTCCTCGGCCGTCCAGGAGATCGCGCGAAACATCGACTCGCTCGATCTCCAAATCCAGAGACAGGCGTCCAACGTCACCGAGGCATCCGCGTCGATCGAGGAGATGGCGGGCCAGATCGCCTCGGCGACGAGGAGCTTGGATACTCTCGACGCGACGGTCGAGGATCTCGTCGAGGCCTCCGAAGGCGGCAAGCGGCTCATCCTCGGCGTAGTCGAGCAGATAAGGTCTATAGCGGCGCAGTCGGAGAAGCTCCTCGACGCGAACCAGGTAATCCAGGACATCTCGAGCCGGACGGACCTCCTCGCCATGAACGCGGCCATAGAGGCGGCCCACGCGGGGGCCTCGGGGAAAGGCTTCTCGATCGTCGCCGACGAGATCAGGAAGCTGGCGGAGAACGCGCGGGAGCAATCGAATTTCATCACGAAGGAGCTCGCGGGAGTCAAGGCGACCATCGACCAGGCCGTCGGCTCCTCGGAGCAAACGCATCGAGGATTCGACGGCATTTTCTCCCTGGTGACCCGCGTCCGCTCGCTTCAGACGGAGATCCACGGGGCTATGGTCGAGCAGAACCTGGGCTCGAAGCAACTCCTGGAAGCCTTGACCGATATCAACGGCATCACCTCGCAGATCCGAACGGGATCGTCGGAGATGAGCTCGGGAAACGGCCTCATCCTTTCCGAGATCGAACGGCTCCGGGAGATCAGCGTCGATATCGGGAATCAGATATCCGGCATCCTCGAGGAGACGCGGTCTATTTCCGAATCCGTCGCGGCCGTCAACGCGATGACTGCGGACAACAAGAAACGCGATCGAAGTGGTCGTGGATAATACGGCGAAATTCAAGCTCCTCGAGGACGCGACGGAGCGGGACCGGTGATCATCTCGCCCATCGCGTCGGTCATCAGGAGATTCGAGACATCGGGAACGGCGTACCGTGCCCGGGATAGACCATCCTGACGTCGAGCGTCTTCAGCCTCTCGACGCTCGCGTCGAATGCCGCCGCGTCGGTAACTATCGAATGCCGAGCGGGCCTGGATTTATTCACGAAGACATCCCCGCAGAAAAGGTCGCCGCCGGGAATCAAGATTCCGATAGAGCCATCCGAATGTCCGGGAAGATGCAGCACTTTCGCGTCGAATCCGTATTCCGAGAGCCCCTGCCCTTCTTCGAGGTAGATATCCGGCTCGAAGCACTCGCTTTTCCCTATTCCCGCGACGAACGCGATCAGCGGGAGGAGCATTCGCCCGATGAAGCCGGTTTCGACGCTGCCGCGCTCGACCATTATCGAATCGCCTCGGTGCATCGCTATCCTCGCGCCGTACTCGTCGCGAAGATAGACGCAATTCCCGATATGGTCGCCGTGCCCGTGGGTGAGCACGATGAGTTTGAGATTCCCCGGCTCGCAGCCCGCCCTTTCGAGTTCACGGACGAGCTCGGCGCGCATCGGCGAAATCCCCGTATCGATCAGGATAAAGCCCGTCTCGATTCGGATCAGGTAGCAGTTCACGCCGTAGCCGAGCAGTCCGTCCAAATTGACCGGAATGATTATCGAATCCATACGCATTCCTTCAGAGGGGGCGGAAGACATAGGCCGCGATCCCGGCCGCCGTCAGTCCTATATCGAAGATCACGGACAGGGCGAATGATCGATTGTAGAGGCCTAAGCCCACTTTCGGGGAACTCGCCGAGAAGGAGAGGGGAAGGTCGGGCGGAATGGGCTTCCTGGGCTTCTTGCCGATGACCGCTCCCATGGGATGGGTGATGAAGTCGAGGACCCAATGGCTGAAGACCGCGAGGCCGAGGACGAGGATGGTGCGAAGGTCCGCCCGGGCGATGGCCGCGATGCCCATAGCGGCGGCCGACCACGCGAGCGAGGCGGTCAGGCTGTGCGTGGCGGCGAGCACGAAAGCCTCCCCGCGCCGGAAGAGCATCGCAGGGAGGCAGAGGACGTCCAGGGCCTCGGCTCCCGCCACCAGGGCGATCAGGGGCGCCTCGGGCGCCACGAGCTTGAGCGCGAAGCCTATTCCCAGATGCGCTAGTCCCGCCATGCGTGGCCTCCTCGGATCGATCCATAATCTATCGCCTGCCGCGCCGAAATCTATGGCTTTTCACGTAAATTTTGTGTCTGAATGCGCAGACGCGGGCAAACGATCATCGTTTTCTCGATTGACGGGTTCCGCGGGCGTCGCCATACTGGGTTGCGTTTCGAGGAGACTATAATGTTACTAGCCGCTCCCGTTCTCGTCATCGCCGCCATAATCCTGTTCCTCGTCGGCCGCGTCATGGCAAGGAAGGCCGTGCTCATCGCGGGGGCGGAAAAGGTCACGGCCGCGGCGATCGGATCGGCCGCGAAGGCCGCCACCCCCGAAACCGGGGCGGGAAGCTTCTCGAAATTCGTCGAAATCAGCGGGACCATCGCCTGCGAGTCCCCGCTCGAGGCGGAATTTTCGGGAACGAAATGCGTCCATTACGAGACGAAGGTCGTCAGGGAATACGAGGAGACCTACGTCGAGAACGGCTCCGACGGATCGAGCCGGACTCAGACTCGCAGGGGGACGGAAAACGTATCCCTCAATTCCCGCAGCTGCGTCTTCGCGGTCGACGACGGTTCCGGCACGATCGAGGTCGATCCCGCGGGCGCGGAATTCCACCTCGAGACGACGATGTCGAAGTTCGAGCCCGGCGAGGGCGCGCGGACCATCGGATCCTATGTCCTCGCCGCCGCGCTCTCCGGCGCGGGCGGACGGCGCACGATCGGCTATCGCTTCGAGGAGAAGTGCCTGCCCGTCGGGCGCCGGGGCTATATCTTCGGCCGGATCGCCGACTCAGGCGGGGCTCTGCGCATCGGCAAGAGCGCGGAGCGCGGCGAGCGTCTCATCGTCTCGCTCAAGAGCGAGGAGGAGCTCCTTCGATCCGCCAGGCTCGGGGCGCTGTGGCTGACGATCGGCGCCTGCGTCGCGCTGGCCGCCGCGGTCGCGACGCTTCTTGTCGGAATACTCCGGCGATAGGCTTCTTCCGACCCGCGGCAGCCGGCCGCGCCTTCCAGGCAAGGAGGTCACATGGCGAGAACGGCGAACGCGAGGGACTGGCAGACGCGGATCCGCCTTTGGGCCGCGATCGTCATGGCCTCGTATTTCCTCTTGAGGATGGGCTACTACTCCATGGGGCTGATCTCGCCGGATGCCATGGAGGGCTACCTCGGGTCCCTGTCGTTCGTCTGGTTCTTCACGCCCGTCTTCCTGTCGGTCGTCCTGGTGCACATGGCCTTGGGGCTCTGGAAACTCTATAGGCGAAATACCTTCAGGATGCCGCCGTGGGAGATCGCTCAAGTCTCACTGGGGCTGCTGCTGCCGTATTTCCTCTTCCCGTACCTGGTCACGACCTTCCTGATGGGATTCGCGTTCGGCCAGAGGCAGAATTACGTGGATAGCATCCTCCTCACCTATCCGGCGGTCGCCTGGAGCTACGTCGGCGTCGCGCTGATCATGGGCGCCCATGGGCAGATCGGGGCCCACGTGGTGCTCCGGATGCGGCCCTGGTACCCGCGGATCAGGTGGATCCTCATACTACTCTTCACCGTGGTCCCCATCTGCGCGGCGCTGGGCTATCTCAATGGAGGGAGGACCCTGTATCAGGCTCTCCTCCAGGGGAAATTGGACCCTGAGGATATGCCTCACGCCGTGCAGCCGAGCGAGCAGGACTTCATCAGACTCGGCCAAGCGATAGTATACGCCGCGCTCACTGCCCTCTATGCGATCGTGTTCGCGTCCAGGGCGCTGCGGCTCCGGATAGCCGCGCGCACCAAGACGATCCGGGTCTCGTATCCGGGAGACGCCCACGTCAAGGTCATTCCGGGCACTACCATCCTCGAGGCGAGTCGGATCGGAGAGATCGCGCACGCCTCGATCTGCGGCGGTCGCGGTCGTTGCACGACCTGCCGCGTGAAGATCCTGGACGGGATGGAGAACCTCAGCCCGATCGGAGAACGGGAGCGCAAAGCCCTGTCGCGAATCCGCGCGGGCTCGGACGTGCGGCTCGCGTGCCAGGCCCAGTGCCGACGGCAAGGGATCAGCGTCCTCCCCCTTCTGGC
Organism: uncultured Spirochaetota bacterium; assembly: GCA_963778775.1. Lineage (GTDB taxonomy): Bacteria > Spirochaetota > Spirochaetia > Treponematales > Rectinemataceae > UBA1306. Next base: position 7,134 of record CAVZVX010000202.1, read on the forward strand.
GCCGGAGACCAAGCCGACCAAGGCCCGCAGGGAGAATTCCGATTCCGTCGGCAGGGAAATGGAGCTATCCGTGATGTTCGCCGACCTGCGGGGCTTCACGACGATCTCGGAAGGGAAATTCCCCTACGATGTCGTCTACGTCCTCAACAGCTATTTCGAAAAAATGGGGAAGGCCATCGAGCGCCACGACGGAAGGATCGACAAGTTCCTGGGCGACGGCATTCTCGCCTACTTCGGGAGCGACGGCGACGCTCCAAAGGGCGCCCTGAACGCCGTCCTGTGCGCCCTGGAAATGGCTCGGCAGCTCGCCGAGGTGAATGAGCGGCTCAAGGACGTTCTGGAAGTCCCGCTCTCCATGGGCCTGGGGCTGCATTTCGGCGAAGTCATCCTCGGCGAGATCGGCTACACCAAGAACTCGAGCCTGACCATCATCGGCGACACCGTGAACTCAGCGAGCCGACTCCAGACGCTGACCAAGGAGGCCGCGGCGCAGATGATCCTCTCCACGACGCTCGCGGCGAAGGCGGGATTGGACCTCAGCTATCTCCCTTTGGCCAAGGTGAGGGTGAGGGGGAAGAACGAAGCGATGCGAGTGTACCTCGTGAAGGATATCCTGAAAGACCTTGAAGCCTTGGATAGGGCGAAGAGGATTTAAACCGACGAGACCCCGCCGAGCCTAAGCTCTTTTATGCGGTCTTGAAGCCATTGACTTCCTCGTCGAGCTCGCCGCTCCCGTTCCCGACTTTCTCGGCGAACTCGGCCACCGATTGGATCGTCGCGCCGTCGATATCCTCGACAGCTCGTCCATCATCCGCTTGATCTCCGTGGACCCTTCGTCCATGGACTTGGAGCCGTCCTTGACGTGGACCGAGCGCTCCTGAAGGTCGACCATGGCCTGGAGTATCTGCTTGCTCCCGATCTGTATCTCGCTGATGCTCGCGTACATCTCGCCTATCGACTTCGACACGTCCCTTATCTTCTCGTCTATGGCCGAGAAGGCGCGGCTCACGTCCGCGTCGCGCCGATCTGCTTGTCGATGTCGGAATACTTTTCGCCGATGGTGTCCTTCGAATCGACGAGCGAATCCTGTAAAATGGCCAGGTCCGTCATGAAGGCGGCGAAGTGAGGCAGGGCGGCGGCCAACAGCGGCTTCTTCGCGGGGTTGTTGGCTTTATACGTATTGATGTCATCGAAGGAGATGCTGCCTTCGGTGACGTGGAAGATCGCCGGTGGGCGTCGCCCTTGAGGACGTCGGCGTCGCCGTTCAGCTTGTCGATGCGATCGGCGTTCAATGCCTGCAGGTTGCCTATCACCTCGATCGCGGACTTCATTCCCTTGTTGAGCCTGGGCAGCACCTTGATGTTCCCGAGATTCCGGAAGGCGTCGCCGACCTCCTTGCTCGCCGCGGAGAAGGAATCGTAGCCGCTCTTGAACGGGGTATAGGGCAGCTTGTTGAGCTCGATCAGCTGGTCCTTGATCGCGTCGCTCAGGGCGATGAGATAGCTCCTCTCGTGCTCGATCTGATTGATCGGGCCGAGGAGGATCGCATACGCGGCTAGACGCGACGGCGAGCAGCGCGACGACGCCCATGACGAGGAAGATCAATTTGGCACGAATTTTCATCATTCGCCGCCTTTCGGATCTGGCGCGGACTTCCCGGATGACCGGCGATTCCGACGCTGGCTTCGCGCAAATCCCCCCTTCTATTCTAATGGGTCC
>CAVZVX010000203.1:0-13007 GCA_963778775.1 uncultured Spirochaetota bacterium
ATATTAAGTTGACTGTTTCTTGCTCTTGATTGGCAACAATGCGTAATTCCAGTCTCCGTGGAATTTTGCTCGTTTGATATTCAACGCTGCAAGTTCTTCGTCGCTGACGGTCAACCCTGTCTCGTAGCTTTGCGTGTCGAGTGCTGCCCGAATCTTCAGCCCAGATGCTGTAGTCGTGTTCGCGATCAGCTGGACAATGACCTCGTGGCTGACCAACGGACGCCCTCGCCAGTTCTGTGTTATATGACTGAACATCCTGTGCTCGATCTTGTTCCATTTGCTTGTCCCAGGAGGGAAGTGGCGGACATAGATCGGCATCTTGAGCTGGTTCGCAAGGTCCTGGAGAGCAACCTTCCAAAGCCGGCATCGGCTTCCATTGCTCCCACCGCCATCGGCCGTGATAAGCAGGGCTCGTGCCGATGAGTATCGTTTGGCTCCCATTTTCTTCCACCAACGCCTGATGGCTTCGGCGGCGAAATGGGCCGTGTCATGATCGATACCGACGCTCACCCAGCCCTTATTCTCAGTGATGTCGAAGACTCCGTAAGGGATCGCCTTGCCAAGTTCCTTGTCGATGAAGTCGTAGACGTTGACGGTTTCTGGCTCTCCCTTGGGCCGCCATTCCTTCCCACCATTGCGGAATTCGCCCACCAGCTCTTTCTTTTTCGTGTCGACGGAGATAACAGGTTGACCGGATCGCTGAAATTTCTTGACTGTGGCGTTGATGTACTCGAACTGAGCATCCCTGTCCGGATGAGTTCCCCCTTCCTTGGTCTTCCTGTTACTCTGGAGGCTGAAACCTTCTTCATTCAAGAGTCGCCCTACAGTTCGGGGACTGACGGCGTGGCCAAGTTCCGTGAGAGCTTCCGAGAGATTGGTGGTGCTCAGGCACGTCCATACCAAAGGTGACATAGGGTCTCCCCGTGTCACCGGGTCAACGAGGTCGAGCAGCTGTTTCTTCAGATCGGGATCGTTGTCGGTCGAATGCTTTCGGCCGCCACCGGGATTTCTTATACGAGTGCTTGGGGCTTCTTCAGGATGAGCCTTTCGAGCTGCAAGTTCGCGCTTGCCCCTCCTGACCGTGGTTGGAGACATCCTGGTTGCCGAACATACTGCTGTCAGTCCACCTGGTCCGATTGCATTCGCTTCGGCGGCTGCCCACTGCCTACGCATCCGCTCATCCATGAGAGGCGCAAGAGCAATATACTTCGAAGTAATGCCTTCGATCAGTCCCGAATCCGGCATACATCATAGTATAATTAATTAGCATCATAGTCAACTTGTTTTGACGCGCCGCCTAAGCAGAACCTATAAATCGATGACCGGCCTCAATCTCTCCGATCTTTTAAACCGCTCCCCGTCGATCCGGATTATAACAAGCTTGAATCCTAATCGTTGATCGAGAGGACCCTACTTCCGCAGGTAGAACTCGACGCGGCGGTTTTTCCACCTGTTGGCGTAATCGCTATCCGGCACTATCTGGTCGCTCGCTCCCACGCCGCTCGTGACTATCCGGGAGGCCTCTATCCCCCTCGCGACCAGCGCCTGCATTATGGCTTCCGCCCTGGCTTTCGACAGCGGTATCAACTCCTTATCCTGCTCCGCCTTTCCGAGGACCGGATTGTCCCAGTTGACCATGACGGCATGGCCGACCATCTTGATCTGGTAGCCTGGAAACTTCTTGAGCTTTTCCGCGAGCAGGTTGAGAGTCGCCACATTCCGTCCGGCGATATCGGGCGCGACGTCCAGATAGTCGGCGGTGAAGGGCTTGAACACGATGCTCGCTATCCTGATGCGGTAGCCGTCGCCCATTTTCACGATGAGTATGTCGACCTGGACCGCCGACTTCAGCTCGAGCGCGTTCCCGAACTCGTCGCGCACGTGCGCGATCACGGGATAATCTTCGGCGGATTCCACGAGCTCGTTCTTTCCATTGCGGCCGTTCCAGGCTATCGCCTTGGCCGGCCAGTCGCCCTTGAAGGAGGCGAAGGGATTCCCGCCCGGATCCAGGATGTCGACGCTCCAGTCGTTGATCTTCGCCCACCGCGAATCGGCCTGGAGAGCGATCGTCACCGTGTCGCTCGAGCCGCCGCCATCAGGCGAGAACAGATCGGGACTGATCGAGAGCTTCCCGGCTGGCGGAGTGGCTACCAGGCTGAAGGGCTCGCTCTCGACCGCGGCCTCGGCATAGACTCGGCCATAGTCGATATGGAGAATGGCCGTATACCTGCCGTCCGGAGCGATCGTGCCATCCTGGAGCGATCCGTTCCAGTTGAACGAGGGGGGCAGCGTGTCCCCGGTGCCCGGGAACGACAGGCGAACCGTACGATCGTCGCGCTCGATATCGAGTTTCCAGGACTTGATCAGGTTGGAATTGCCGAACTGGAGGGTAAATCCCATCGTGCCTTTCACCCGCGGCGAGAAACCTTGGGCCGTCGCCGTCACGCTGCTCGGCTCGGTCGCGGCGGGAAGCGACAGGACTTTGATGGTCGCCTTGGCCTGGGTGGACAGGCCGAACTCGTCGGTCGCGGTCAGGATCGCGAAATAGCTCGTTTCCGGCGAGGCGAAGGAGCCGTCCCCGCCGATTCCTTCCCACGCGATCCGCCCTCCCGGCCAGGCGCCTTTGTAGACGCCGAAATTCTTTCCGGTGGAGTCGACGACCTCGACCTGCCATGACGCCATCCGCCCCAAGGCCGAGGTCCCGTCGAAATCGAGGCCCGCGGGCGCGACGAGGCCTTTTTCGTCCGGGACGACCTCCGCGGGCGAAACGGAAATAGTGGCCTTCGGTGGGCTGGTCTCGAGGACGAACTTTCTGCTCGTAGCCGTCGCGGCCTTATAAATGGCCCCATAGTCGACATCGAGCCGGGCGGTATAGGAGTCTTCGGGCGCTACGGTACCAGAATCCGACCTGCCCGCCCAGGTCAGCGCGTCCTTGAGCGCGGACGCGTCTCCGGAGTATGACTTGACCAGGTCGCCGCTCGACCCGAGGATGCCTACTTTCCATGACTTCACCGCTTCCATGTTCGGTACCGCCAGACCGAGGTCGATCGTTTTCGCCGCACCCTCCGCATCGGGCGAGAAGCCCGGGGCCGACGGCGTTATGGAGCATTGGCCCGGGACCGGCGGAAGATCGGCGACCGGTATCTGCGCTTTCGTGGTCGCCTTGTTACCGTAGCTGTCCTTGACTTCCGCGACGACCAGATAGGTCGCCGAGGGCTCGGCGAGTCCTCCAGCCAGCGTCCGACCGTCCCATCTCGCCGTGCCGCCGGGCGTCGTGTCATTGAAGAGGGCGACCGTGTTTCCGGCCGCGTCCATCACCCTGATGGCCCAGCTTTCTATGGCCGCGAACCGGGAGTGGGCCGCCAGTCGAATATCCACGGGCGACTCGAAGCTTCCTCCCTTCGGGACGAGTCCCGGGGGATCCACTTCGAGCGCCACGTCCGGAGGCGTCGATTGAAGCGAGAAGGCCGTGCTCCGGATGGCTGCGGCGCTGTAGCTCCTGCCATAGTCGATCGAGAGTATCACATAATACGTTCCATCGGGCGCGAGAGTCCCCGAATCCGTCCTGCCGTCCCAGGAGAGAGAGCGCTTGAAGGCGGAAGGCGCGCCCGTGATGACGCGCTGGGCCCCCCGTTCCGAGTGGGAGATCGTGACCTTCCACGACTTCATCTGGTCCATGTTGCCCGCGACCATGATGAAGTCGATCGAGTCGAGCTTGCCTTCTGCGACCGGCGAAAAGCCGGTCAGCCTAGGCTCGATGACCGAAAGCTCCGTCGGAGGAGGGATGTCCTTGACCTTGACGGACAGGGTCGCCACCGTCGCGGCGCCGAACTCGTCATGAACGGTCGCGCGGGCAAGATAGGTAGCGCCCGTCTCGACGATGGCGCTCGGGGAAACCTGACCGTCCCAGATCACCTGGTTCGCGGGCCAGTCCTGCGAGACGCTCTTGATGTTCCTTCCCTGGGGGTCGAGGATGTCGAGAGTCCAGGACGTCACCCGAGCGAGCCGCGAGGTCGCGTCGAGGAGGATGGCGATCGGCGCGGCGACGCCCTTGTCGGAAGGCGTGAATGAATCGGGGTTCGCCGTCAACTTGCAATCGGGGGCGCTCGCGCTCAGCACGAAGTCCTTCGTGCGCGCCTGGGCGGCCTTGAAGGTCCTCCCATAGTCGATGGACAGCATCGCGTAGTAACTGCCTTCGGGAGCCAGGGTCCCCGCGTCATCCTTGCCGTCCCAGACGAGACTCGTCGGCAGGCTCGTCTCCGCGGCCCGAGAAGGACCGCCGCGCGACACCGCCTCCCACGATATCCACGTTCCAGGACCGCACGGAATCCGGGTTGCCGAACCTCATCGAGAAATCTATCGTGCCGTTTCCCCCCGACGCGGCCGGGGAGAAGCCCTTCACCTCCGTCTCGATCAGGCTGGCCTCAGTAGCGGCGCCTTGCTCGCGGACGGATATGACGGCCGTCGAGGCGCCTCGATTGCCGTATTCGTCGATGACCTCGGCCCGAGCCACATAGCTTTTCGAAGGTTCCGCCAGTCCCGCCGGATCGAGGGATCCATCCCATGCGACCGCCGACGGATCGCCCGCCCCGGAAAAGCGCTTGACCGTGCTGCCCTGGTAATCGTCCACCACGATCGACCACGACGCGATCCTGGCGATACCGGGCTTGACCGCGATAGCGATCGTGACGGGGCCGGCCATTCCTGCGCCCGCGGGCGTAAAGGCCGGAGGAGTCGCCGTCATTTCCACCTTCGGAGGCGAACTGACTAGGGAGAAACCGTCTAATTCGACGGCATCGGAATAATAGGAGGCGCTATAGTCGACATGCAAAACGGCCAGGTACCTGCCTTCCGGCCATGGGGCGCCATCGGAGGTCAACCCGTCCCATTCGAGCTCGGCGGGAAGGTCGCTGCCCGAGCCCTGCCCGTCGAATTGCTTGACGACGATCGAACTCCTCACTATCTGGACCGTCCAATGCTGCTGGATGGCGGGGGCGCCGAAGGACAGAGCGAGCTTCATCGTCTTTGCGCTCGCCTCTCCCGTCGGCGAAAAACCGGCAGACTCCGCCTTTATCCGGTTTCGCGCAGGCGCTTCGCCCAGAGTCACGGCTTTTTGCGTAGCGCATCCTGCGACCAGAAGGGCGCACATCGCGAGCGCCGGAATAATGAGTCTTCTTCCCGCCAACATGGGAGCCTCCAGGCGGTCTAGCCGCCTTAAACAAGCCTTTAGCATTCGAACGCCCGAGCCTCCAATCAGTTTCCTGGAAGCCATGGTCGTCCGTCAAGCTCTCATTTTAGGGTTTCGAGCCACGCGCCCGTGAAGGTGCGACTCGCCTCGATCATTGCCGTGCTAATTTCAGACCTCGAAGTTATGATAATGATGATGCGGTTGGCGGCATACTGTGATCCTCGGGAAAAAGGGGTTGCTCGCTGCTAGATTAACTGGGACGCAAGATCTCGTGACCTCGAAATCGCATCAACCCGGCGCATTGGGCAAACTGCGCACCACCAAGGGTTTCTGTTACAGTCTTCAACGCGGGGGCTCTCCTTTCCTATTTGATTCGAGTTTGAGCAACCCTATCCTGCAGGAAAATGCCCCCGCTTCCTAATCGAAAATCAGAATGAGGCGGCCTTTTGAAAGAGCCTCTATCTATTGGATATTATCGGCACATTAAGAATTAATTCCTTCGGTTGACGATAGAGGAATGTATGAGCTGTCCCGGAGAAAGGTATGAGCCATTCCGGAGGAAAGTATGAGCTGTCCCGGAGGAAAGTATGAGCCATTCCGGAGAAATGAATGTATCGACATAGGCCGCGAGGTCTTCGTCGGGAGAGGCGGATAGGTGACGCGGAGGCAGAGTCCCCGCTCCATATCCCGCTCGAGCCAGTCAAAAGGAAACGGATTTTCCGTTCCACGATCATGAGCTGGACCTCGTCGATCAATACGACATAGTCGCACAGACCCCGCGCCTCCACCTCACGCCTGAGCATGGTCGGATTAGGGAGGAGCCTCAGGAACGGACAGCATAAACAGAGACTACCAGCTCAGTTGGGGTTTATCATGATAAACTCCAACTATCCCGGCGTAATGCATTTATCTCTGTAAACGATGGAATTACCGCTCACGTCCCATAGGGGTTCGTCTGCCGTACATCATGGACGAGGCCGTTGAGAGGGCATTCAAACGGCACCTGCGCTATACGCGCTTACCAGACAGGAAGCCGCCCAGGGTCCACCATACCAGAAACGCCAGCCGAGAGAGCGTGTGACAATATCCCTCATGCCCAGCTGCCGCAATTGCTCTGCGTAGTCTGGGGTCACCCCTCCGAAGTCGACGATGACAAGCTTACCGCCGGGCTTCAGGACTCGAACCGCCTCGGTGATCGCTCCATTCCGTCCGGAAGAGTCCGGGATATTGTGAATCGCCAGGCTGGAGAGAACGACGTCGAACGATTTCTCGGAAAATGGCAACTGTCGCATGTCCGCGGTTTGGAGCTCCACCCGCTCGGCGACTCCTTCGAGCCCGGCATTTTGCAGGGTGACCGGCTCGGCGTTGCCCGATTGATCGGCGCTCTTCCAAAGATCGACGCCGGCCGCCCTTCCCTCATGCAAAAGGCCGGCAGCCATCAGGAGAACGGCGCCGCGCCCGCAGCCCATGTCGAGGATCCGTTCGTTTCCCCTCAACCCGATCCGCAGCAGAAGCTCGGCCCAGACCCGGAATTTGCCGCGCCGCGTCGTATAGACATAGCTGGCGGCGCTGAGGAGGAAGATGAATCCGCAGACGGAAGCGAGTACGCCCAACAGCGCGATATCGAACAGCAAGAAACCGAGGACGCCGAGGGCGAGCAGGAAAATGGCGGCTACACCAAGCGAGAATGGAACGATAGGCGCATCGAAACCGTACCTCCCGCGTCGGCGCGCCAGCTGTCGAACCTGCCATCGAAGAGAGTGCTCCATACCCATAATCTCCTTGCCCCGCTCTACATCGTACAGGGCTCGGGCTTGTTGTCAAGCAGCTTCAAGGGAATGCAGCTCCTCCACGCCGGAGATCCCGAGGGTCCGCATCCGCGATACCGAGGGTCGCGGCCCCTCCCCCGGAAGGGGTTTTTTATCCGCCCCTCGGTCTCCCGCTCGAGAAAGCCGTGGAAGCTCGAGGCGCCCGCGGAGCGAAGTCACATGGTCGCCGGCGGCCCTTCTACGGCATGGATGAAGGCGTCCGCATCCTTGGGCCGCAGCTCGAGGACGCTCCGTCCCCGCCGTCGAGAGAAGGCCTCGAGCTCCCGCAAGGGCACGACCGTAGGCTTCCCTCGTCGCCATCGAGGATCGGCCCTCGAGGAAGATCCGCTTCTCCTCCTCTTAGTCGATGCCGGCGAAGTCGAACTTCGCCAGGAGCTTTTCGGTGAGCTTCCCCACGAAGTATCCGTCTATTGAGTTGGAACTGGTCGATGGAACCTCTTCAAGGCTTGAGGAGGCCCTTGTACGAGGGGTGATCGACGCGGCCTTCCTCTCGCTGCCTCTGCAAGATCCGCAGCTCGCCTTCGAAGGGCTTTTCGAGAAGGAGGTCCTCATCTCCGTCCAAGCGGCGCATCCCGTCTGCGCGACGGCCAAGACAGTTGAGGGCTTCGGGTATCCATGGATCGATATCGCTGATCTTCGAGGAGACAACTTCATTCTCATCAAGCGAGGCCAGCGCGTCAGACGATTCTCGGATTAGCTTTTTGCGGAGGCTGAATACTTGCCACACGTATTGTTCGAGACTAGCAATTGAGGCTGTCTCGTAACTTCCAAACCATAGTTGGTTATGGCATAGTGTCACCGGGGGTGGGACCATGCCGAACTTTCGCGACTACGACCAACGCCAGAGTGTGTATCGGCAACTTGTTCCCGCCCAGCTACTAGAAGAGGACCATCCAGCGAGAATCGTCGACGCTGTAGTGGAGCGTCTGAATCTCGACCGCATATACGCCTGGTACAAGGAAGAAGGGAAGCCGGCTTACCATCCGAAGATGATGCTCAAGGTGCTGTTCTACAGCTACCTGATCGGGAACATGAGTTGTCGGAAGATGGAGGAAGGGCTCCAGGTCAGAGCCGATTATGTGTTCCTGTCTGGGGATCAGGTTCCAGACTTCAGGACGCTCAATACTTTCCGCACCCGGCATATGGCGGAGCTACCCGGACTTTTCACCCAGATCGTGACACTGTGCGCGGCTCTCGGCATGGTCGATTTCAGGAACCTCGCCATCGATGGGCAGAAGATTCAGGCGAACGCAAACTTCCGGAACAATGTGGATCGTGCTCGGGCCAAGAAACGGCTGGATCGGATACGGAAGGGGATGGAGAAGCTCCTCGAACAAGAGCCGAACGAGATGCTTTCGCAAGAGACAATCGACGAAAGGAAACGGCGATTGGAACGGAAGGAAGCGCGACTCGTCCGGACCCTGGCGGTTCTCGAGACTTTCGAGGATGAAAAGGTATCGGTGAACATGGTAGACGCCGATGCGAAAATCATGAGTCACAAGGACCGTCGGATACTGCCGAGCTACAATCAGCAGAGCGCGGTCGACGGCACATACGGAGTCACCTGCGCAGTCTCGACGACTCAGACAGGGGATACGCCTGGAGACTTGTTCGCTCTGGTTGATGCGGCTGCAGAAAACGCGGGCAAGTCCTTCGAGTCGGTGCTTGCGGATTCCGGATTTTCCGACTATGAGACCCTGCGCGCCATGGAAGAGGATCGGGAAGAGACGTTCCATGTTCCCGACAAGCGACAGGAAGTCGTTGACAACGGGGAGACCGCTCGAGGCGAATACGACAAGAGCAAGTTCCAGTCGGGCGAAAACGGGATGACGATGACCTGTCCTGCGGGGAAGGCAATGCGTCTGCTCCGGGAAGCCCAGTTTGACGATGGGCATATAGAACGTATGTTCGCCGGGGAGGGTTGTGCCGAGTGTCCGGCGCGATCCCTGTGCACGAAATCAAAAGACGGGAATCGGCATGTGTCCTACGATTCGCGGGAACCGTATCGTGACGTAATGCGTGAGCGGCTCCGAAGTCTCGAAGGGCGAGAAACCTATCGACGGCGGCAAGGGATCGTGGAATCCAACCATGGCCACGACCAAAAGAACCTGGGATGGCGGCAACACCATTTACGTGGATTGCCGAAGGCTACACTTGAGTTCCAGTTGTTGCGGTTGGCGGGCAACATCGGAAAGATCGCTCGATACAAGGCACAAGAGTTTATGGCGATGGCCGGAGGCTTTTCGTGCTGTGCGGCGGCGTAATGGATATCCCCATGGGAGGGGTATCAAAGGGGATGGAATCCGGGCGGAGGCGGTTTCCCTGCTGTTTCCCTTGGGTCGGATTACTAGCTGGAGGCATCGATCCACTCGATAGTATTGCGGGCGCTTTATTGGCTTCCCCCAAAAAGAGTAAACCGAAGAATCTATGGTGATGTAACTCGGTTACGAGACAGCCTCAATTATGAAGACATCGTGGATGCGGCCACTTCTCTAGACGTACGCATCTTCTGCGTCGACGAGCCTCCGGCCCTGTACTACCTTTACAAGAAAGGCGCAGACCGCGAATTCCGCCTCGCCTTCACGCTGTACAAGGGAGCCTTTCATCGGGCCGTCAATAAGGGTAGGCCCGATCTCCTCGCCCTCGTAAACCGTGGGTTCATGGATCTACCGACGGCGACACGAACGGCTATCGACCGCAAATGGCTCGGAGCGCCCCTCTTGTCACGAACCAATCTCAGGCTCGTCAGCATTGTGTTCATTATGCTCGTTGCTCTTCTGGTTGCTCTCGGATCTGTCGCAATGATTCTCCGACGACGTGTTGCGAAGGCTACGACTGAGCTTAGGCACAAGGTTAGCCTTCTTGAGTCGAGCGAGAGACGGCTGGTAGAAGACATAACAGAACGGGAAGCCATTGAGTCATCGTTGAGCAACAGCGAGGAGCGCTTCCGAACTGCTTTCCGGGGGTCCGGCATGCCCAAGGCTATCCTGGGCATTGACGGACACATCCTTGAGGTCAACGATGCTCTATGCAGACTTATCAGCTTCAGCGCTGACGAGCTTGTAGGCGAGCCATGGCAGCGATATGGACACCCCGAAGAGATGGAGGCGACCGCAGGTCAAGTCGCAGATATCGAGGCCGGGATACGCGTTTCAGACGTAATAGAAACGCGAATACTTTGTCGAGATGGTCTGGAATTATGGTGCCTTGTCAACGCGACGGCTATCCGAGATACCGAGGGCATCCTTGTCCATTTCCTGATCGAAATGCAGGATATATCCGATCGAAAAGGAATTGAATCAACGCTCCGGCTATCCGAAGAAAAGTATAGGAAACTGTTTCAATCAAGCCCAGATCTGTTAATTGTTACCACGACTGACAGCACAATACTCGAAGTAAATGATTCAATAGAGCGTGTCTCTGGATATAGGCCAGAGGAAGTGCTAGGGAGAACCACAGACGAACTTAATCTTTGGGTCGACAAAGCCGATCGCACAAGATACAGAACCCTTCTACAAAAGAAAGGGTTTTTATATAACTTTGAAACGAAATTTAGGAAGAGATCAGGAGAGATCATAGATGCACTGGAATTTGGATCGAGCATTCCATTTGATACAGGTTCTCTATATTTGACTGTAATACAGGATATAAGCGACCGCAAGCGGATGGAAGAAAATCTGAGCGAACGGGAAAAGGAATTCCGCGATCTGACCGAGTCATCGCCCTTAGGCATCATTGTTCATCAGAATGGCATAATTAAATATGTCAATCCGAGCACGATTCAAATAATGCGGTATAGAAATACGTCTGATGCCATTGGGGAGGATATCCTAAATCTAATCCATCCCGATTCAAGGTCCCTGGTTATCGATCGCTTGAACCAGCTAGCCTGGATTTCCATGGACCAGAGTTAACCTAAGCCAATAGCAATTCCACGTTCGATTCCCTTCAGATCCTTCGCTGAATAGCCTTCTCACACAGGCATAAACGCATTTCAGTCTTTCAATGGGATTACGCGGATATAATTCAATATAGTGTTCTTATATGATAATTGATCAGTAGTACATTTTCGACTATACCTTCGAGCCTTGGCAAAGTATGCTCAATTTTCCTTATTTATCAGGATTTATTAGCAAACTAACGATTTTCGAAAGTGTTAATTGACGTATGATTCATAACGTGATACTGTATTTATGTGTCTATAAGAGCACCAAAAGATATTAGCGATGTCCGCCGCTTCTTCCTCGAGCCAGCATCCGCCAAACAGCGTCAGTATGAGGCGCTCCGCGCTTATTTCGTCGAAGGGCGTCCCTCCGCAGAGGTCGCGAAGGCCTTCGGATACACCGAATCGACCTTCCATGTCATGTGCCACGATTTCCGCCGCGACCCTGATCCCGTTTTCTTTGTCACACCACGAAAGGGCCCCCACGCGCAACCGAAGAAGTCGGCGGCGCGTGACCTCGCCATAAAGCTCAGGAAGGAGAACCATTCGATCTACGAGATTAGCGAAGCGCTCAAGGAACAGGGGGTCTCCTTGGGCGCGACGGCAGTTCGAGAGTTGCTCAAGGCCGAGGGGTTCTCGGCGCTTCCCCGCAGGCTCGACGAAGAGCGGCCCGCTCGGGTAGGACCGAGTGTCGAAGCCGTCGCCGACGCGAGGGAGTTCGCGCTTTCACCGCGACGCTTCACGACACGCTGCGGAGGACTGTTTCTTTTCATGCCCGACATCGTCAGTCTCGACCTGGATGAAACGGCGCACCGTGCCGGCCTTCCGGGTTCTCGAATGATCCCCGTGGGACACGCCCTTCGTTCCGAACTCGCGCTCAAGCTTTGGTCGATCGAACGCAAGAGCCACGTGATGGCTCTTTTGACCGATGAAGGTTTCGGCTTGTTCTCCGGCCTGAACGTCATGCCGAAGAAGAGCTTCCTGTCGGAGTACTCGTGCAAGATCGATCACGGGAAGACGATGCGGTTCCTTTCGTCCTGGCATGCGCAGGTGGCGGGCGAAGGGGTCTTCCAGGGGGAGTCCTTCAACCTGGACTTTCATTCCGCGCCTTATTACGGGGAAGATCCGATAGTCCAGAAGCACTACGTCTCGATGCGGAGTCGGAGGCAGCCGAGCATCCTCGTGTTCCTCGCCCAGGACGCCTCGACGCAGGCTTTCTGCTATTCCAACGCCGATCTGCGCAAGGGGGAGGAAGCGGAGGAGGTATTCCACTTCATCGACTTCTGGAAACAGGCACACGGAAAGCCACCCGCCCATCTCGTCTTCGACTCGAAGCTCACCACCTATGAGGGACTTGCAAGGATCGACGCGATAGGCATCCCGTTTATCACGCTCAGGCGTCGCTCCTCGTCGCTGCTTGCACAGATCGCCGGGCTTCCCGCATCGGCATGGCGCGTCGCCGAGCTCGACGTGCCGACGAGGAAGTACCGAACCCCTCGCTATTACGAGCAGCCAGTCGTTCTCGCGGGCGACACGTTTCGACAGCTGTTCATTGAAGACCTCGGGCATGAGGAACCGACGATCCTTCTCACCAACGAACGGAAGACCTCGCCCAAGGTCCTCATCACGCGCTATGCACAACGAATGCTGATCGAAAACTCGCTGTCCGATGCGGTCCGGTTCTTTCACATGAATGCGTTGTCGTCCGCGGTGGGACTCAAGGTCGATTTCGACATGGCCCTGCTCGTCGTCGCTTCCGGGCTCTACCGCATGCTCGCCAGGAGGATGCGCGGCTATGCCGACGCGCAGGCTCGTCAGATATTCAGGGATATTGTGGATATGCCCGCGACTATCACGGTTTCCGAAAGCGGCGTGGAAGTTAACTTCCACAGGCGATCGCACCTCCCGATCGTCATCGCGTCGGGACTGCTCGATAAACCGATCACGGTGCCATGGTGGGGCGGTCGGGTGCTCCGTTTAACGACAAATTCAGGTACGCGGACGCCCTGAATCTTAGGTCAATTGCGGTCCATGGAAATCCAGGCTA
>CAVZVX010000204.1:0-14710 GCA_963778775.1 uncultured Spirochaetota bacterium
GTTTTTTTGTCGGCTATAGACGTGATACAATTCCTCAGGTACGCCAAAATGCTGCTGCCGGCCCTGCTGTTGACGACCGCCATTTCGGCGGCTCCTCTGGACTTGTCCTCCCTGGGCTCCGGGGAGCCGGTGGGGCGTTCTTTCACCTGGGGAGTGGACAAGGGGGGTACCTGGACCTGGGACCAGGCCTGGACGGCTTCCGACAGCTTCCTCCCCTGCCGGGAGCCCTACTTGGACTTCGGCTTCAGCCCTGACGTCGTTTGGCTTCGCCTGGATTGGATCAGGTCGGAGCGGAGCCCCGGGGATCTGTCCCTGGCCCAGTGGGCCTCCAAGGTCGGCAAAGTCGACGTCAGGTTCCGGGACGGCTCGGGGTGGACTGGGGGGCCCTTCTTTTCCGGGGCAGACCAAGGCGACGATCCTCGCCTGCCCAGGCACTTTCCAACTGTCTTTCCCTTTCCCCAGGGCCCTCGAGGCTCCCTTTTGGTCCGGCTCCAATCCACCACCTCGGTCTGCTTCCTCCCGATGATCTGCGACGACCGGACCCTGGCCTTGGCGGACGCCTTGAGCTACGGCTGTCTCGGATTGATGTCCGGCTTCCTCCTCCTGATGATCCTCTTCAACCTGTTCATGCTGACCACAATTCGAGACCGACTCTACCTCTGGTACACCTTCTATCTATTGTCCTTCGGCGCCTACTTCCTCCTGTATTCCGGATTCCTCCAGAGCCTGATTCCCGGTCTCAAGCCCTGCGTGACTCCCTTCTTTTTCCTTTCGGAGGAGATTCTGCTGTTGACCGGCTGCGCCTTCGCTTCGAAGGTCAACCGCTTCGAGTCTTGGAAGGGCATAGCCTGGGTAAAGCCGATCCTTTTCGCGGCGGTTTCCGCCTTCCTGGCAGTCTACGTCGTTGGAAACCGCCGCTTGGCCGGCGAACTCATACTTGCGACTTCCGGAATCGGGATCATCGCCGTCGAGGCCGGTACCATTCTACAGATGGCGCGCGGCAATAGGCTGAGCCGCTTTTTCGTCGTGGGCTGGTCCTGCATGCTCCTGTCCTACGGATGGTTGTTCATCGGCTCGACGGGCTTTCTGGGAGCATTCATGAACATGGTCGAAGATGCCGTCTGCCTCATCCTCGGCGTCATGATCGAAACGACGGTTTTCTCCGCCGCCCTGGCCGTTCGGGTGAGTTCCATGCAAAAGGAATTCGACCGTTTCCAGGAAAGGAACGCCCAGGCCGACCTGCTGGGCACCCTGGGACTCCTGACCGCCAAAGTCGGCCACGAAATCAATACCCCCAACCACGTCATCGCGCTGAACGCGTCGCTCCTGGATTCGCTCCATCGCCAAGTCCGGGAAGATCGGATGCGGGCGCTCGAGGACGGCTTGCCCGAGGCCTGCGGCGAAGAATCCAAGCTCGGCCAAGCCCAACCCTTGGTGAACGCGATCCTCAAGGCCTCGGGACAGATCAACCAGGTCTTGACCAACCTGCGATCCGAAGTCCGGCCTCAGGATCCTCCAGACCTCGTGGATCTAGGCTTGGTGGTGCTGCAGACCGCCCAGCTCTACGAGACCCGATGGCGTCAGGACAGCAGCCGGATAGCCGTACGAAGCCCCGGCGCTCCCGCCGTCATCCTCGGGGTCGAGTTCCGCCTGCAGCAGCTGATCGTCAACCTGGTGACCAACTCCCTCCATTCCCTGGCCGACCGGGACAAGGCCGTCTTCCTCTCCGTCGAGATCCGCGAGAGCAAGGCCGTACTGATCGTGATCGACGAAGGCCAAGGCATGACGCCCGAGGTCCAAGCCAGGCTCGGTACTCCGTTCTTTACGACCCGAAGGGCTTACGAGGGTACGGGCTTCGGCTGGGGGCTCTGCCAGGAAATCGTCAAAGAGCATAAAGGTCGCTTGGAACTGGAAAGCCGGATCGGGGAGGGGACCACGGTCAGGGCCTTGTTCCCCCTTGCTTCGACCTCCGCCTTAAGGTCCGGGGAGGGATCACGGCATTGACGGACTAGATTACTGGTCTCATCGCCGACAGCACGAACTATATTGAGCCGCGGACTCCGTTATCGAACCGAACACTGCTCGTTCTAGGCGATTATTTCTCCGTAGGACTCAATACTTTGATAGAAACCCGATGGATCAGAGCCTTCGATGACGAGGACTGGCTCGATCCTGTCGTCGACTTCCCTTCCGGTATGCCACAAGCGAGCTTGAAAATCAAGGTAGTCGCCCTCGATCCTGTCTACGACCACCGCGATATCGATGTCGCTCTCAGGACCGGGATTCCCTCGCGCGTGGGAGCCGAAAAGAATGAGTTTAATCGGGTGGATCGTTCTCTCCAGCCTCGATTTGTACAGTCGCGCTATTTCGTATATCTCTTTCTGAGCCATTCGACCAATCCTTTCGTAGCAGCTAAAATTAGCTCGCATCGCTCTCGTGTCAGAGTCTCGGAAAGTTGCGCTTTGTCGTTTGGATAGCGAGCCTCAATATTCAAGGGTTCGAGTGTATCAAGGAAGCTCAAATTTGCTTCCGACAATTCCGGCAAAAGACCTGCCTTTCGGGCAAGGCGCGATAATGAGTGCGTATATTCGGGCTGGGTTTGGATCGAGAACCAGTGAAATGCTTTCAATGCCTTCTCTACGGACTGATGGCACATGAATCCGACGTAGAGATAGCGCATCCCCTCCAGCATCACCGATGCGGTATCGAGATCATATTGTGATAAATCATTCCAATAGTTGATTTTTTTGAGAATCTCACTTTTATCCACGATATGAATGTACTGTACCGGCAATTGTCTGTCCAGCGCAGGGAAGAATTGAACCGCCTCCAGCAGTTGATGGTCAACCTGGTGACCAATTTCCTCCATTCCCTGGCCGACCGGGATAAAGCCGTCTTCCTCTCCGTCGAGATCCGCGGGAGCGAAGCCGCGCTGATCGTGAACGACGAAGGCTGCATGGAGCTGGAAAGCCGGATCGGTGCGGGTACCACGGTCAGGGCCCTGTTTCCCATCCCGAATGGCCCCGATCGAAACCGATCCATCCGGAGTTGACAAAAGAACAAAGCCCGATTGTACTATGATGCAATGGGCAAAATCAAAAAATACCATTTCGAAAGCTCGGCGGGAACTATCGCCTATCGCCTAAGCGAGGGGCGGTTGGGACAGACGGTCCTGATCCACGGCAATTCCCTATCCTGGGAGTCCTTCGAGCCGCAGATGG
The DNA here is from genome assembly GCA_963778775.1 of uncultured Spirochaetota bacterium. Lineage (GTDB taxonomy): Bacteria > Spirochaetota > Spirochaetia > Treponematales > Rectinemataceae > UBA1306. The sequence continues at coordinate 3,222 of CAVZVX010000204.1, forward strand.
CCAGTTCCCTCGGACAGCGCTATTCCATGGCGGCCTTGGACCTTCCTGGCCACGGCGATTCCGCCTGGCCGGCTGATCCCGTCTTGGCCTACAACCTGGTTTCGTACCCCGGCATCCTCGAGGAGTTCTGTTCACAGCTCGGATGGAACGAACCCGTCCTCGTCGGTCATAGCCTCGGTGGCCACATAGCCCTTCAAGCGGGGGCGCGGGGGCTTCGGGCGAAGGCCATCATGGTCTTCGGGACGCCCCCCCTCGGCTCGCCGCCCGCCCTTGACGAGGCCTTCAATTTTGGAAGCTCATCCGAACTTCTTTACAAGGGCAAGCTTGATGAAAACGAGGCTCGGAGCCTGGCGCGGGCCTTTCTGGGGGGCGTCGCAGAACCCGCGCCCTGCTTTGTCAAAAGCATTCTCGCCACCGACCCCGCGGCGCGCCCCTGCTTCGGCGCCTCGATAGGAGTCGCGCAGGCTCTGGACGAGCGGGTCTTCCTCTCCTCCTTCGATGGACAAGTTGCCCTCGTCCTCGGCGAGGGCGATAGCCTCGTCAACAGAAACTACGTCGCCTCCGTCTCGGCGAAGCGGCTGTGGCGAGGCGCGCTGCAGATCGTGCCCGGCGGCTCGCACTCGACTCAATACGATGCTCCGGAGGCTTTCAACGCCCTCCTCGGGGCCTTCCTCGCCGAGGTCTTCGACGACTCTTAGCCCGGGCGAACGCGCATGAAGACAGAACGGGGAAGGGCTGTCCTCCTGGCCGAATGCGGCTCGGAAAGGCTGTACAGGCTCGCCGAATCCTCGGCACTGCTTAGAGTATACGGCCACGGCAAGGCCGGCGCCGCGCTCGCGGGGCGGGACTACGAGCTGTCGTGCTCTCTCGACGTGGAGGGAATTCCGAGGCCGCTGGCTCCCTGGGACGGAGGCGACAGTCTCCTGACCGCCGACCCGGGCGGCCTCCCCCTCCTCGCGTTAAGGGAAGGCGAGGCGCTCGGGCCCGAGCTCGTTCTGGCGATAGCGACTTCCCTGGCCATCCTCGCGGCTCGCCTGCACAACGCGGGCTTCGCCCATCGCAGCATCAATCCCATGGACGTCATCGTGGACCTAGGCAGGCCGGACGGAGCGCCCCGCATCGCTCTTATCGGCCTGGGCCGCGCCGCGGATATCCGCAGCCAGGGCGCCTCTTCCGGCTTCGCGGCGGTCCCCGCCGAAATGCTCCGCTACATCGCGCCCGAACTCGCCGGATCGGGGGCGGGCCGGGCGGATCCGAGAGTCGACCTGTTCTCGATCGGCGCTTCGCTCCGCGAGCTTCCTCGAGCCTGCTCCTCGCCTCTCGACGGAGTGCTGGGGAAGCTGGCCGATCCCGACCCCGAGCGCCGCTTCCGGAGCGCCGCGGGCCTGCTCCGAACCCTGACGCGAGTAAGTCGCGGCTACGACCCTGGGCCGTCGGAGGCGAGCTCGTGCGCGGACGATGACGCCGATCCCGAAGCGTCGCGCGCCTTCGGCTTTCGGGCGCGCGGGAGAGAGAAAAACATCATCGAGGCCGCGCTCGGCGTGGCGCGCAGAGGCGGGAACCCCGTCGTCCTCGTCTCGGGTCCGCCGGGCATCGGGAAGAGCGCCCTCGTCAAGGAGACCCTTCGCCCCGTCGCCTCCGGAGGAACCTTGGTCCTCGCCTGCAAACACGAATCCGGATCCGAGAAGCCGCTGGGACCGATGCCCCGCCTCTTCGCCGACCTGGCTCTTCGCGTATTCGCGGGAGAGCCGGACTACGCCGAGGCATGGAAGGCGCGTTTCTCGAAGGCCGCGCGGATTCTCGGGGAAGGCGCCTTCTCCATCCTTCCCGTCCCGGCTCAAGAATCCGAGCTCCGGTCGGCGGTTCGCGAAGACCCGGTCGAGCATGCGCGCCGCAGCATCGAGGCCCTGGCCTCGCTCATCGCGTCCTATCGCGAAGGCCTTACGATCTTCGTGGACGATCTCCAATGGGCGGACGCCGCGAGTCTTCGCCTATACGCGCGCCTCCTCCGGAACCGGCCGCCCGCGACTCTCCTCGTTTTCGCCTATCGCTCGGCGGAGATCGGGCCGGAGAGCCCGGTCTCGGAGCTGCTTTCCGGGCTTCTTTCGAGCGACTGCACGACTCTCGCGCTTTCGGCCCTGACTCCGGAGGAGATCGATGCCGGCCTCGGCGCAGCCTTCCCCGGGCTCTCGGGATCGGAGCTGCGGACCCTTTCGTCGCGGCTCTTCGGCTCCTCAGGCGGCAATCCTCTCTACCTCGGCCAGATGCTGCGCTCCATTCAGTTCCACGAAGAGTTGCGCTTCGACCACGGGGCCGGTCTCTGGTCCCTGCATCCGGCCGATGATGCGGGAGCCGAGGCGCCGCCCAAGGATTTGAGCGAGTTCCTCGGCGCCGCGATGCGCAGCCTGCCCGACGAGGAGAAGCGCTGCGTAGTCGCGGCTTCGTGCTTCGCCAGGTCCTTCTCGGAGCCGAGCCTGAACGTCGCCATGGGCATGCCTCACGGAGAGCAGTCGCAGATATTGTCCCGCCTCGTCCACCGGGGCTATCTCGTCGAGGAAGACGAAACCGAAGGTAAGCGATGGCGTTTTGCCCACGACAACATCAGGGCCGCCGCCGCAGGCCTCGTCGATGAGGCGGAGAGGGAGAGGCTCCATGCGCTGATCGCCGAGAGCCGCATGGCCGAGAGCGTGGATAAGGATAAAAGCGCCATCGGCACTACCGCCGAGCACATACGACTCGGCATCGGTCGCTTCGCGGGAAAAGGCATCTGGAGAAAAGCCGCCGAGATCCTTCTCGCCGCCTGTCGGCGCTCCTCCGCCTCAGGGGCCTTCCCCTCGGCATGGGCTTACTGCCGGAGCGCCTTAAGTCTCCTCCCCCCCGAGGCATGGACCGACCAATATGAGCTCTGTCTCGAGCTCCACCACGCCGGGGCCCTGGCGGCTTTCCTGAGCGGAGAAGGCAAAACCGCGGAGGAGCTCATCGATACAACTCTGCGGAGGGCTCGGAGGCTTCTGGACGCCGTCCCGGCCATCGATGTACGTATCTACTCGTATATGGCATCCAACCGCCCCTGGGACGCCGCGACTCTGGTCATCGAGACTATCAGGGCCCTGGGCGTTCCTATACCCGACCGCGCGAAAACGAAAAATGGGATTCCCCTCGGCCTCGACCTGGCTCTGCGCGCGGCCCTCCTCCTGCCCGACTCGGTCCTCGTGGCATTGATGCGCCGCAACGATCCGCTGGCCGAAGCCTGCATGCGACTCATCAACAGGGGCGGCACGGCTCTTTTTGTGTCGCGCCACGATTTATACCCAGCGGTCACGGCTTGGGCCGCATGGCTCGCTCTCTCGCGGGGTGGCTCAGCCATCGGATCCATCGGTATCTCCACCTTCGGTTCCGTGATCTCAGCGGGCGGATACAGGGTCGCAGCGGCCTGTCGATGGACGGAGCTGGCGCGGAAGGCCTGCGAAGGCTATAGCGAGCGGATCGTTAGGTCCAGGGTAGACGCATATTTCGCCATGTTCATTGCGCAATGGGCGCTCCCGATCCAAGAGGGGATGACCTTTATCCGCGAGGGCGTCGAAGCGAGCATCGAGTACGGAGACTACGACACCGCAGGTATCTGCTTCACGCATTATGCCCTGCTCGCCTCGCACTATAGCCTCCGTCTCCCCGAAGCCATCGGGGAGTTGGAGGAAATTTTGAGGCGCGTGGCTTCTTTGGGTCACGAACGGAGCCTCTACGCCATGCGCCGGACCATGCAAATGGGCCTGAACTTGTTGGGCCGTGGCTCGGGCCCAGATCCGACGCATTTATCGGGACCGGAATGCGATGAGGCGGCGATGCTCCCCCTGTATGAGGCCGCGCGGGACCGAAGCGCTATCCTCAGCTTGCACTACTTTGATTGCGTCCTCTCCGTCGCGTTCGGAGCCTGGGAAAGCGCCCTTGAAAGCTCCGAGCGCGCCGCCGAATATGGCGATGCATTGAGCATCCAGATTTTCGAAGGATCCTACGGCTTCTTCCGAGCCCTGGCCCTGGCCGTCGCCCTGCGGCGCGGGACGGCGTGCGACGTGAGATCGGCAAAGGCCGAACTCGGCCGGCGAGAGTCCGACCTCGGGCGCTGGGCCCGAGGCGCACCCAGTAATTTCGCGCACCGTTTGGCCCTGGTCCGAGCCGAGCATCGCCGAGCCTTCGGCGAGACACGGGGGCTCGAGGAGCTTTATACCGCCGCCATCGAGGGCGCGGCGACCTCGAGGATCAAGCTCGAGGAAGGCATCGCGGAGGAGCTCTACTCGGATTTTCTGGCCTCGAAGGGGGACGAGGAGGGAGCGAGAGATAGGCTCCGCCGGGCCCATCATGCATGGTCGGATTGGGGAGCCTGGGCCAAGGTAGAAGCCCTCGAGCGGGAACATCCCTGGCTCGTCGCGGCCGAACGGCGGCGCAGCGTGGCCGCGATGTCGGGACCGGCAGCGCCTGCGCCCGAGGAGACGGCTGCTTCAGACTATCCGGCCGAGACGGCGCGGATCATCGCCGCCGGCGGCTACTCGCCTGAGGCCCTCCTCGAGCGGGCCCTGCGCCACATCATGCTCCGCGCGGGGGCCGACTACGGATCGATCGTCGGCGAGGACGAGGGAATGATCTGTCTGGCCGTCGTCGGCGAGTCGGCGAATGGCGGCATAGACACCAGGGCGATCCGCAGGGAGGCATTCGGCGACTTCGAGGCTGGTCCGCGCGGCACCCTCCTCCGCTACGCTCGAGCGACTGGGAAGCGCATCGTGATCGAGGACTCGCACGAGGATCTCGCCTGGGGAGCGGGCGAGGCCTTCCGCTCCGCCCTCTGCTCGTCTCTGACGGTCGGCGGGCAAGTCCGCGGCTACATACTCCTCGAAAGCCGGTACTTCCCCGGCGCGTTCTCGGGACAGAAGATAGGCAGCCTCGAGCTCCTCGTCGCGCAGGCCGGCTTCATCCTCGAGGCCGCGGCTACCCAGCGCCTCCGCGATTCGATGGCGGAACGGCGGGAGCTGGCCCTCCACGAGGACAGGCTCGCCGCGTTGGGCGTCCTAGCCGCGGAAGTTGTCCACGAGGTGAGCAATCCCAACCACGTCATACGCCTCGATGCCGCCTTCGGCGCGCGCGCCCTCCATGCCCTCCGCGCCTCGGTCGAGGAAGGCAATGAGAGCAGGGAGACCGCCGCCCGGCGCCTCGATGAACTCGAATCCGCCCTCGGCGGGATCGAAGCGGCGAGCCAAAGGATCGAGACCATCGCCTCCGAGCTCAAAGGCTTCGTCCGCGGTAGCGGCAGTATGGTGCCGATCGACCTCAACGAGGTGCTCTCCTCCACGATCCGCATATTCGGCGTCCGCGCGCGCAGGGCGACCGAGCGTCTGGGTATCGACCTCGCTCCCGGGCTGCCCCTTGTCCGGGGCGAAGCGGGAAGGCTCCAGCAGCTCATCCTCAATCTCCTCGACAACGCCTGCGAAGCCCTCGAGAGTCCCCGCGAGGCGATCTTCTTGACGACGTCCTACGCCTCCGAAACCGACGAGGTCGTCCTCGCCGTCGAGGACGAAGGCCGAGGCATGGGCGGCCTTTCCCCAGAGCGCCTGGCCGAGCCCTTTTTCACGACGCGCAGGGAATCGGGCGGAACCGGACTCGGCCTTCACATCGTCTCGTCGATAGCGAAGGAGCACGGAGGGAGGCTGCGCTTCCTCCCGAGGCAGGGAAGGGGAACGCGGGTCGAGCTTCGGTTGCCGCCGACCGGAACCGAAGCCCGGTAGGCGTTTACCGGACCAGCTTTCTTCGGACTCAAACCGGCAGGCGATCCCCGGAAGACACCTTCGCCCGCCATCTGAGCATGCCCGGACGAAGTGAGGCGTCACGGTGCAGGCGCGAACTCCCTCGCGTCGGCGACGGCTCCAACACTCGGCCCTATCTACCTGAGCAGGCCGTTTCTCGTCGAGCCTGTGGTAGGCGCGGAGTACCTCTCGGCCTTGAGCAACTCTCGGACTGTCGTCGCGCCTAAGGGGACTCTCTGTTTCCTGAACGCTTCGCTGCTCTCGTAGATTGAATGGTTACATTTCTCCTTTCTGAGTGGTCTATGAGGAAGAAGGAGGGGAGTTCCTCTCCTATGTAGTCTATGTCGCTGAAATCGGTATCGTGAGGACGAAGGCGGCGCCGCGATCCAGTCCGGGAATCACATCGATGGCCCAGCCGTGGGACTCGACGATGGTCTTGACGATTGAAAGACCGAGCCCCATGCCCGGCTCACGGCGGGAGGAGGTACCGCGGTAAAAGAGCTCGAAAATGTGTGGCAGGTCCTGCGACGAAATACCCGGGCCGTTGTCGACGACTGAGATACTATAGCTCTCTCCATCGGCCCTCGCCGTGATGTCGATCCTGTCGCCCGAAGAGGTGTAGCGTAGAGCGTTGTTGACAAGGTTCTCGAGGACCCGAGTCACGAGGCGCTCGTCCATACGGACAAAACTTGGCTCGGGCAGGGTTATCGCGCTGTGTACCCTGCGACCTAGCAGGGCCGCGTCCGCTTCGATGCGCCTCGAAAAGACACGGAGGAAGGGAACGAGGTCGACGCTTGCGAGGTCCCGGCTCCACTCGCCGGTATCAACGCGCTCGAAATCGATGAGATCTTCGATCATGCCCTCGAGCTGGTCGGCCTTTGATTTGATGATGCCGAGAAAAGAAGATGCTTTTGGACCTGCATCGCCGATATCCTCTTCGAGGGCCTCGGCGTAGCCTTTCACGAGCGCCAAGGGTGTCTTGAGGTCGTGGGATATACCCATGATGAAACGGGCGCGACGCGCCTGGTCCTCTTTGATCTCCTCGCGCAGACGGTTGAGCGAACGCGAGAGGGAGGTTATCTCGTTGCTCCCTTCTATCGAGATGGGAAGATCGAGTTCGCCCGCGGCGACTCGCCTCGTGGCTGCCTCGAGGGAAACGACCGAACGCGTTAGGGAATTGACGATGAGGATGCACATGACCGATGCGAAGACGATGACGACTGCCAGGGCGAGGACGCCGCCGATTATGAAAGGGTCGTGTATGATCAAAGTTCGGATCGGCATGCTCATCACCAGAGTGAAGCCCTTTGGCAAGGATGGGCCTATGCCGAATACAAGAGCCCGTCCCGCGGGCAAGTCATGAACTGTGGTCGCGATATCGAGTGCCATGACCGAACCGAGAGCTATGGATGGTATGGTTGAGTAGATTACGCTGCCCCGGGGATCTGCCATGGCTATATCGAAGTTCTTGGGAGCCTTTTTCAGGAACCGTACGAGCTCCTCGGAGCTCGGAGAACGGCCCTCTTCCCTCCCGAGATCTATCGCCGGGTGGCTTGCCCGTTCATAGACGAAGAAGAGCGATAGAACGACAATCGGCATGATCGCGATACCGACGATGAGGATAAAAGACTGGGTCCGTATTTTCATCGATGGACGTCCCCATAGCCCGAGTCCGCGCCCGGGGAGACTCGGAGACGATAGCCTCGGCCGTAGACCGTCTCGATATAGGCCGGGTTAGCGGGATCGTCCTCTATCTTCTTCCTGAGCCGCTGGATATAGACGGCTACGGCCGTGAGATCCCCATAGCTGGATTTCCACACGGCGTCGTAGATGGACTGGGGCATCTGTGGTACTTCCGAGCTTGCGCGCTCGGCGAGATAGGATAGGACTCCGAATTCCTTGACCGAGAGAGGTATGGCCGCGTCGCCGCGCTTGAGCACGAAGGCCGAGCGATCGAGAGTATAGGGTCCGAAGCGGAATATATCGGGAGAGATCTTGTCCGAGGCGCTGCGCGAGCGCCGCAGCAAGGCTCGCACGCGCGCCACGAGGACCTTGGGCGAGAAGGGCTTGGTCATGTACTCGTCGGCGCCCTGGCCGAGGCTGGCGATCAGGTCCTCGTCAGAAGCGCGAGCCGTGACGATGAGGACGGGGCATGCGGTGAGCTTGCGTGCTTCGGCTAGGAACTCGAAGCCATCCATTCCGGGCAGATTCAGATCGAGAACGATGCTGTCAAAGCGCTCCGTCTTGAGGCGCTCGAGCGCGGATTCGGCATTCTCGCATGGTATCGCGTCCAACCCATCCTTCGACAGGAAGAGACTGATCAAGTCGGACATTTCATTGACGTCCTCGACGACGAGTACTTTCGCCTGCATATTCCTCCGCTTCCCGAAGTTAGAGTATAGAAGCGGGGAACGGAAAAGCCAATGTCGAGAGAACGGATAATCGCAAGATATAACAAAAAATATAAACATTTCATACCGTTTATATGTCATGCAAAAGGGCTACTCAGTAGTATCGATTCCAACATCGAACATCGGGAGACAAAGAATAATGGCGCACTGGGGAAAAAAGAAAATTGTTCATCGTGGGGTCATTGTCGAAGTGCTTGCTTTCATTAGAGCTTTGATCCCCATCGATCTTATTCGTGTTGCGTGCATTGGCGCACTGCTCAATCCTTTGGTGACTCTATGGTCGCAAAACGGGATCGCCAGCCCTTCGCAGACAGGATTAAATGTATTGACTCTAGAGCAGTGCCTTTCGGCGGCGCTGTCAAAAAGCGATAGCATAGCGATTCTCCAGAAGAACCTGAATATCAGCCGAGCCCAGTACAAACAGACGGTGGCGGCTAACTCGGTCTCGTTGAACGGTAGTCTCGGCGGCGGAGCCACCGGCGGGATCGGCAACACAACGCTTCTCTCCGCGGAAGCTGGCACGGTGGGGACTTCTGTCGATTACACGACGGATATTCCGCTGAACTACTCGGGCTCTCTTTCCCTGAGTGGCCCATCAACGAGCCTGAGCCTCGCGGGCGGGGCATCCTTCTCGCCTGCCGAGAGCATGCAGTTCAGCGACAGCAGCGTCAGTCTCAGCCTGAGCCAGACTGTCTGGGACGGCTATCCGGGTGGGATCGCGAAGGGAAATGTCATGAAGGGACTCCTCACCCTCCAATCCGCGGAGCTGTCCGCCGACTCGAGTAAGTTGAGCCTGATTTACCAGGTCAAGCAGGCTTATTACTCGATGCTGAGCGCCCAGCGTAACCTCGTCGTGTATACACAGAACCTCGATCTGCAGAAATCGGCCCTTGTACAGGAACAGGCGCTCTACAACCTCCATGAGGCCATGGATGTCGATCTTCAGACTGCGCAGATCAATGTGAAGAGCGCCGAGGTCGACCTGAAGAGCGGTCGACTATCGCTTGCCACTGCGCGGAAAACACTGGCGAATCTCGTGGGACTGGACTCGAACGAGGAGTTCGTCGCGGCCGAAGCCGCCGAGCCCCAGGTCTCGGCCCAGAGCCTGCGGGAGGCTGTCGCGATCGGTCTCGACAAGAGGGTGGAGCTCAAGCAGCTGAGCGTAAGTCGAAGGGCCGCGGAAATATCGCTCGGTCTCATCAAGGCTCAGACATCGCCTACGTTGAGCCTGACCGGCACCAGCTATTGGCTCAACGACACCCTGCTGGGCCCCAACCCGAATGCGATGACGATCGGCCTGGGTGGGAAAGTCAGCCTGCCCATCCTCGACTCCGGCTCGGCGGCGTACCAGGAAGAGTCGAACCGCTACCAGACCGGCGTGTACGACCTCCAGGACGATCAATATCGCCGTAGCATCTCGCTGGCGATCGAGAACGACTACGAGTCGATCCAATTGCAGACGGAGAAGCTCGAGCTGGCGAGGCTGACGGCCGAGAACAGCAAGGGTCAGTACGATCTCAAGAATATGCAGCGGCACTACGGTACGGCGACGAACCAGGATGTCCTCACTGCCGCCGTCAATATGGCAAACGCCAATACCTCACTGGCGACGGCGAGGAATAACCTCGAGCTCGACATTCTTCAGCTTCAGAACGATATGGGCCTGTAGGAGACTACTATGAATCATCGACAATCATTCGCAGCTCGAGCCTTTCCGGTGCTCGTCATCGCCGCGAGCCTCGCGGTCGGACTCGGAGGCTGTGTGGCGCGGAACAGCTACAGTGCGGCAGCATCCCAATCCAAGACTACGGACCACGGAGAATCGGGGGGTACAGCGCCGACGATCCCAGTCATGGCGCAAGAGGTCTCCGAGGGGCCTTTGATGGTAGCGATCGAGACTTCGGGCACGGTGAACCCGGTCACGCAAAGCAAGGTGGCGGCACAGGTCGCGGGGACGGAGCAGACCGGCACCAGTCAGGCGCAGGCGCCGCCGCTTATTGCTGCCGCTGGCGAACATTGTCGCCGTGCCGCTCGGCACGCTGGCGCTGATGAGCAATCTCGGCGCGCTCATTTGCGGCTCGTCGCTTCCGTTTGCGACGGAATTGTTCAATAACGCCGCGTGGTTTTTCATGTCCGCGATGATGCGCGTCAGCGAATGGTTCACACAAATTCCCGGCTCATTTTTCTACGCGCCTGCGCCGTCGTGGCTCGCCATCGGAATTTACTACGCCGTTCTCGTCGGCGCGCTGAGCGGCTGGCTGTTCGCGCCCGGCTCGAAGAATCTGGAGCACGGCGATTTTGATCTGGATTGCCGCGCTTTGCTTTTGGCGCTGGGAGCGGTCACGCGCCGAAATCGAATTGACCGCGCTCCCGCTCAACGGCGGTCATGCCGTTTTCGTGGACGCTGCCGGACGGAAAAATGACTGGCTGGTGAATTGCGGGCAACGCAAAACGCCGAGGAATTCACGCTCAAACGCTTCCTGCGCGCCCGAGGCGTGAATAAAATACCGAGGCTCGTTTTGACGGAAGGCAGTTGCTCAACACCCGCGGCGCAGAGTCGCTGGACAACCTGCGCGAGTGCCTTGCCCGGGGCCTCTTCGGCCCGGGCAACTCTCCCAAGGGAGATAGCAGCGAGATGAGCGTCGAGCACTCGAAGCAGCTTATCGAGCGGCACCCGGGCCTCTATCGGCTTGCCGATGCCTCGCCCGTCCCGTCGTCGCCGCCGTTCGCCCGTGAGGGCTTCGCTTGCGGCGATGGCTGGTTCTGGCTCGTCGACAGGCTCTCGGCGAAGCTGTCCGCCGATCCGAACCTCGTCGTCGGCCAGCTCAAAGAGAAGCTCGGCCTGCTGAGGGTCTATTTCGAGCCGAGCCCCCTGCCCCCCGATGAGATTGAGGAGGCCACGGACGCCGCCCTGGCGGAGGCGGTGGCGGACTCAAGAGTCACGTGCGAGCGGTGCGGGAAGCCTGGCAAGCACGCGCAGCGCGAGGGGTACTGGTCGGTCGAGTGTGATGCCTGCGCGGCGGAAGAGGCGCGGAGGAAGAGCCTGCGGCCGTGGATGTGGAGGCTCCTCGCGGGGCTGCCCGCCGCATCGGGCGGCCGGAGCCGGCTCGACCTGACACCAGAGCACACGCTCGCGCTCCTCGAAAAGTACCCTGTCCTCTACCGCGAGGCATGGGCCGCGCCGACGAGCCCGGCGAGCCGATTCGCCGCAGGCGGCTTCGAGATCTGCGGCGGGTGGTTCTGCATCGTCGAGCGCCTCTCGGCGAGGCTGGCCATGGACACGGCC
>CAVZVX010000205.1:0-10417 GCA_963778775.1 uncultured Spirochaetota bacterium
GGATCGAGGACGTCGGCCTGTCGGCTCAGCGGATTCACTATGAAATACCATGACGAATCCTTCGCTCGGGAGAATATGTTGTGCGCTGATTTTCGCAAGGAGAGCCCCCTGGACGCCGCGGGGCTCGAGGCCCCGCGGCGTCGGCGATCAATCGTGGCAGCCGGCCGCCGCCTTCGAGGTTTTGGCGCAGCATTGGGCTGCGGGCCTTGCCCGGCAAGGCTTGCTGCGGATCAGAGAGACCATGCCCTTCTTCATCGGATATCACCTCCTGACATATCAAACCGCCGGAAGATCAAGAAGCCCTCGCTCCCTGAATCGTCCAGCTGGCTACATCTATTCCGCCTTTCGGGTAAGGCGAAGATTCGACCAATATGGAGACCTTTCCGAATCCGGCGCGCCTGAGCTGCTCCAGGTATTCGCCGCGAGTGACACTGCCTGCCCAGCATTGCGCGACGGCGACGGGGTCGATGCGGAATTCCTCGGGAACGGATTCGATCGAGTAGATATCCGAGACCACGAAACGTCCGCCGACCTTCAGGATCCTATGGATCTCGGACCAGACCGCGTTCTTGTCGCCGGCGTGATTTATGGTACAATCGGATATTACCAGGTCCACGGACTGCGAGGCCAAAGGGAGCTTCTCGAGATTCGATTGGATTATCTCCGCGTTCCCGACCTCGAGTCTTTCCAGATTCTTCCTCGCCTTTTCCACCATGCCGTCGCTGATGTCGATTCCGTAGGCGTAGCCGTCGGGACCGACCTGTCGGGCCAGGCGGATCACGTCGTTGCCCCGGCCCGAGCCCAGGTCGACGCAGATTTCCCCTTTTCTGGGCGCGCAATAGCCGAAGGCGCCGCCGCACGATAGCGAGCAGCAGGATTCGGCGAGAGCGCTATACCGCTCGTTTATCGCTTCAGGCATACGTTCATCCTTCATGATGCTCCTCCGAAGTCGCATGTGCCGATGCTGAACGCTCGAACTCTACTGATTGACGAGCGCGTTGTATGTGACGGAAATCACCAGGCTGCCCGTCGGAAAGGACGCCGAGGGCCTTCGATCGATTCGCCCGTTAGTATATTTAGTTTCCTAAGCATAGGAGGTATCGAGTGCGGTATCGGAGATTCGGCAGGACCGGGCTATTCGTATCGGAGCTCTCCCTCGGGGCGATGACCTTCGGAGAGGGCAAGGGAACATGGGGCGCCATCGGCAGGCTCGATCAGGGCGAGGCCGAGAGGTTCGTCGGCACGGCCCTCGACGCGGGTATCAACCTCATCGACACCGCCGACGTCTACTCCGAGGGTGATTCCGAGACCCTCGTCGGCGCCGCCCTTGCCTCGCTGGGCCGGCCCCGCGACCAGGTCCTCGTCGCGACGAAGGTCCGGGGACGGGTCGGTCCCGGAGTCAATCAGCTCGGGCTTTCGCGCAGCCGTGTCCTGGCCGGGGCCGAGGCGAGCCTGAGGAGGCTGAGGCTCGATCACATCGACCTCTACCAGATCCACGGCCTGGACGTCGAGACCCCCATAGAGGAAACTCTGCGCGCCCTCGACGACCTCGTGAGATCGGGCAAGGTTCGCTACGTCGGATTCTGCAACCTCCCGGCCTGGCTGGCCATGAAGGCCCTCGCCTTCTCGGAATCGAGGGGCTTGGCGCGCTTCGAGAGCGCGCAGGTCTATTATTCCATCGCCGGCCGCGATATCGAACGAGAGATCGTCCCGCTCGCCCGAGACCAAGGGCTGGCGATCCTGCCCTGGAGCCCCTTGGCGGGGGGCCTCCTGTCGGGCAAGTTCGACCTCGAAAGCCCGGGACCGGAGGGCGCCAGGCGGAGCAGCTTCGACTTCCCTCCCGTCGACAGGACGCGGGCCAAGGCCGTCCTGGCGGAGATGCGCCGCGTCGCGTCGGAGACGGGATTGAGCGTCCCGCGGATAGCCCTCGGATGGCTTTTGACCCGTCCCTTCGTGACCAGCATTATCGTAGGCGCGAAAAGCCTCGATCAGCTTCGCGACAACCTGGGGGCCACCGACGCGAGGCTGGATGAGGAGCATGTAGCGAGCCTCGACGCGGCGAGCGCCTTGCCGCCGGAGTACCCCGGCTGGATGCTCGAGCGGCAAAACGGCGATCGGCGTCCCAAGGATCTTGCTTAGCGGCTTACGGCATGAACGACGACGATGATAAACTTCGATTCGAGACGATATTGTACCGCCCCGAGGGTCGAGGGACCTCGACTTTCGCGCGCTGCCCCTTCCCGATCGCGGAGCGCTTCGGAACGAAAGGAAGGATACCCGTCGCGGGGACGATCAACGGAGCTCCTTTCCGCGGCATGCTGATGCCATGGGGCGATGGGACGCACGCGCTCACCGTCGACCATGCGCTGCGCGAGGCCGCCGCTGCAGGGCCCGGCGACCACGTCCTCGTCGAGTGCGCCTTCGACGACGAAGCGAGGACGATCGAGGCCCCGGAGGAACTCGCCGTCCTCTTGGCCGCGGATGAGGAGGCGAAGCGCGCTTGGGATGGACTGGCGCCCTCGCATCGGAAGGAATATGCGCTCTGGATCTCGGCAGGGAAAAAGGCGGAAACCCGGAGCGCTCGAGCCGAGAAGGCGCGTACCATGCTCCGCGAGGGTACGAAGCTCAAGTGAGGCTTCCTCATGGAGCGAGCCGGGCGATCACGATCGGCGCGGCGCTCCGATCGCCGAGGTTCGCCACGCATTCGAAGAAGCGATAAAGCTTGAACCCATGGAACCGAGATTCAGGGAATGGCTCGATAGAGCGGAATAAGGCCGCCACCCAATGTCCCTCTTGTGGGTAGAATTGGCTTTTTCATCGTCCTTTATTGCCGCTTCGCCTTTGCCCGAGAGACGCCGCAATCGTTGCGACGTAGTATCTCGTCCATATGAGAGGCCCCGCCCGCGCCTTCGTCCTTCTCCTTCTCGCTTCAGGCCTTCCCGCGTTCTGCGTCGAGGTAGCCTGGGTGCGCATACTCTCGGGCGACGCGGAGCCCGTGGTTTGGACGAGCGGCAAGCCCTGGCCCGCCCGCCCGAGTGGATTCCCCTTTGCGCCCTCGTCGGTCCTATCCTATGCCACCCTCTCTCCCGGAGACTCGATGACGGAGGCCGAGCTTGAGAGAAGGACGTGGACCTGGGGACGAGAGCTCGATAAGTCGGGGCGCTTCTCCCGCAGCTCCGTCCTCGTCGCGGACCTCGGCGACGGCTCCGATCGCCGCGGCATCGTCGTCGAGGCCGAGACCGGGGCCGTTCCCGTCTTCGGCGGCGGGGCTGCCTATGCCTCCGTGGCGCTGCCCCTGCTTGACGACCGGCGGACTACGCTCGGCATCCAGGGGGGACCGAACCTGGGCTCTATCGCCTATCGCGACGAGGCCCTCGGAGACGCGCCCCTCGTCCTGGACGGAGGCATCGCCTACGCGAACGATCTCCTAGAAACGGGAGGTTTTTCGGGCAACCGACTCTCCGGCTCCATCGGCATAGGCCCGCGCATCGGTCCGGTCAGCGATTTCATCGTCCGGGCGAGGGCTGGCACGTCCCTCGGCGGCGGCGCCGGCGAATACGGGCGCTTCGTCGCCGTGGAGGGCGCCCTCGAGCTGGGCGGATTCTCCCTATCGGGGATCGAAGGCCTGGACGGCGCGTTGATCGCCCTGGGCGACGCCTACCCCGGCTCGGCTTCTCGCAAGGTCGAAGCCGAATCGAACCTTCGGCTCGAGCTGGGGTCCGCGACCATATCCTTGGCCGCGGGGGCCGGCTTCGCCTACGGGGCCCTCGATCCGAGCGAGCTCTTCGACCTTCGCTCCGGAACCGTCTTCCTGCGCGGGCCCGAGCCCTACCCGGACCCGGTCGGAGAATTCTCTCTCGCCCGTATCGACGTCGACTGTACGGCGCTCAAGCTGCCGGTCGCCTCGTGGTTCCCGCTTTCCCTCGGTCCCTTCGCCTTCTGCGAGGCTGCCTCCGTTGCCCTCGACGCCGACGCCTCCCCCTCGCCCTCGCCCTCGGGCGCGGCAGGAGGTGGACTGAGGCTGAAGCTGGGGCCGCCCGTCGGGCTCACGATAGATATCGGCTACGCCTTCGACGATCGGGGCGTCGGCGCCCTGGTGGTCTCCGTGCTTTCGCAAAATCTGTTGACGGGGGAGGATCTCAGATGAAGATGCTGCGGTATACATCGATCGCGGCGGCGCTCGCCATGGCCATAGCGGCTTCCTCGGGCTCGGCGGCGGCGCAGGCCGGAGACAGGCTCGCGCAGGGGATCGACGCGCACAATGCGGTGCTGGCGGGCGACGATGCCAAGCTCGGCGCGGCCCTGCGTCTGCTCGGGCCCGAAGGTTGGGACCGGCCGCCGCTCGGCCTGGCCTATCACGGCAGCGCCGTCACGCTCGAGGCTTCGGTCGCGAAAAAGGCGGGGAAGCTCATCAAGGCGCTGACGCTGATAGACGAGGGAACCAAGGAAATCGACTCCGCCGAAGCCCTCGATCCCGACCGCATCGCCCTGCGGCTGCTCCGGATCGAGAATTCGCTGGCCCTCGTCGAGGGCTCGCCCGTCGATCGGAAGCCCCAGGCCACCGGAGATATCTCCTACCTCCGGACTCGATGGACCGAACTGAGGCCGGAGGAGAAGGCGATAGTCGATCTCGACTCGGGGAGGCTCTCGCTGGCGGATCGCCGCCTCGGCGAGGCGATGGCGTCCTGGCGCGCGGCCGTCCGCGACGCTCCCGACTCGGACGCCGCCTCCCGCGCGAGGAAGCTCCTCGCGCGCTACGGAGACTGAGGATGGACGCGATACTCCTCGGGATTTCCAGCGGGGCGAGCTGCCTCGCCTCATGCGCTCCCTTCTTCGTGCCCGTCCTCGCGGTCGAGGGGGGCTCGGGCAGGGCGCGCCGCTCGGGCATCATGGGGCTTTTCCTGGCCGGACGCCTCGTCTCGTACATCGCCGTGGGCGCCCTCGCCGGATCCCTCGGCGCCTTGGCGGCAGGCTTCCTCTCGCCGAGGGCGGACCACCTCCTCCTGCGCGCCGGCTGGGCGCTCGGCGGTCTTGTGCTCCTCGTCGGGGGGCTTGCCGGCTTCGAAAGCCACGCTTTCTGCAGGCGCATCGCCGCGCGGGAAAAGCCCGGCCTCTCCGCCTTCGCGCTCGGCGTCGCCGCGGGACTCAACGTCTGCCCGCCCTTCATCGCCGCGGCGGGAAGGGCGGCCGCCCTCGGCGTCCTGGGGGGCGCGGCCTATTTCGCGCTATTCTTCGTCGGCACGAGCGCGTGGATGCTCCCTCTTTCCCTCCTGCCCAGGCTGCGCGCCAAGGCCGCCGAGCTGCGGGCGGTGGCGCGCATCGCGATGATCCTGCTCGGGGCCTATTTCCTGGTGATCCTCGGCCTTTTCGGATGGACCTGAAAATGCGCATCGATATCAGCGCCCTTCGTAAACGCTCGCCCGCGCTCGCGGCGGCGATCGTCACGGCCGCGGTCTTCGCCTACGAAGCCTGGTTCTTCAACGCCGCCGGGAAATCGGGAACGGCGCTCGCCGGCGGCCTCGTCTGGGCGGGCTTCTGCGCCGCGATCTTCGCCATCGTCGCGCTCGGCGGGAAGCCCGACCCCGCGCGCCGGGTCTTCTTCTTCACAGCCGCGCTGGCCTTCGTTCCCTCCTTCATCGCTCACCTCATCGAGACGCGCGGGCGCATGGTCCTGACCGCGGCCGAGATCGCCGCGAGCCAGGTCCCCTTCTGCCATATCGCGATCACGACTTCCCTCGTCCCCGCCGCCCTCCTGCATACCCTCGATTTCCCGGCCCAGCTTTCGGGGATCCGCGCGGCCTTCTACCCGATGCTCGGCTATTGGCTCCTGAGCCTCGTGACCATCGGACGGGGTTGGTGCTCCTGGGTCTGTTTCTACGGCGGCCTCGAGGACGGGATCTCGGGAATTCCGCGCAGGGCGCAGATGGACATCGGAGCCTCGGGACCGACCCTCAGGCGGGTCAACAAGGCCATCCTCGGCTTCGTCGTGCTGGCCGGCATGGCTACCCTCGTGCCCGTATACTGCGACTGGCTCTGTCCCTTCAAGCTCGTCACCGAGTATTACGAGCCTTCGAGCATCCGCACCTTCATCGCGATGATCGCCTTCATCGGAATCTTCCTCGCCCTCGTCGTCGTGCTGCCCCTGTTGACCAAGAAGAGGACCCAGTGCTCGATCCTCTGCCCCTTCGGCGCCATGCAATCCCTCCTCGATCGCATTTCCCCCTTCAGGGTGGCGATAGATACGAAGGCCTGCGTCTCCTGCGGGGCCTGCGACAGGGCCTGTCCCATGCTGGCCATGAATCCCGCGACGAGGGCGAAGGGGCGTCCCGAATCGTCGTGCGTGAAATGCGGAACCTGCTTCGGCGCCTGCCGGAAAGGGGCCATCGGATACGAACTCCGCCTGGGCAAGCGCGCCGCGCCGGCGAAGGGAGACGCCCCTGCGAAAGGCACGCCCACTACGGTGGGCGCGCCCGCTACGGTAGGCGAAGGTCCTGCGAGATGGGGTAGGGCCTTCATGGAAGCCATCTTCTCGCCCTCCCTCCTCTTCCCCTTCACCGCCCTGAGCTTCGGCATGATCATCTCATCGGGCTTTTCCGCGGAGACCATGGCTCGGATCGCGAGGCTCGTCGCGACCGGCAGCTTCCTCATCGGAGCGGGACGATGAAGCCGCGCGGGATAGGAAGCGCGTTGGCCATCGCCGCGAGAGTCCTGCCGCTGTGCGCGGCGATCGGCGTACCATTCTTTTTCGTGTATTCGACCTGGATCGCGGCCCAACTCGAGAAGGCGCTTCGCCTCGAGGTCGAGCCTTCCTTCACGGGCGGCAGGCTCCTGGCCGAATTCCCGAATCCCATCGGCGGCGACACGGGGCAGGGGAGCTATACCTATCCGCTCAGCCAGGGCTGGGAGAAGGGCGAGCTCAACCTCGTCCGCTACGCCGTGCGCGCGCCGGTGCCCAGGCCTGTCTGGGGCTTCTCGGGCGCCTACTGGCAGCTCGAAGCCTCCTTCGCGAAGGCAGTACCGACCGGCCTATCGGGCGGCGGCTTCCGCGCTCCCGTCCTCCACGTCTATATCCAAATCCCCGACGCGACCTCCGCCCGAGGGGGCGCCGTCGGACGGGCCGTCGCTAAGCCTTCCGGTTCGACGGAGAGCGCCTTCGGAGAAGGCGAGCTCCTTCGCTTCGACCCGGCCCATCCCTGGGACTATGTCTTGAGCGCCGACGGCTGGTCGCCCTTCGGCGAGATACGCTCCGCCGACGGCTCCTATCGAGCGCGGGTCGCGACTTTGTGGGACTTCGCCCGCCGACGCCTGATCTTGAGGATCGGCCTCGAGAAGGCGCCGCCCCTTCTCGTTTCCGTCATCGGTGGCGGCCCCAGCTGGCACTATGTCCTCGTCGGCGCCTACGACCCCGCCCGCGAGGGGCACTTCGCCGCGGTACGCGAAGAGGCGAACCTTCACGACGGGGGCGGGGCCAAGGACGAGCTTTCCCCGCGGGTCTTCGACCTAATCGCGCCTCGCGGGACGAGCAAGGCCTCCGAACTCTCGTCGGAGGATCCTGCGTCGGGCAGCTATTCCCTCGTCTCGCCGGTCGAGGCGGGCGGCCCAGCGGCGCGCGCTTCGGATCCCGCCCTTCGCGGCCGACTGGAAGAGGCCGTCGCTAAGGAAGCCGCCGTCTCCGAGGCGGAGCGCGCGAGCAGACTCGCGGCCCTCCCGCCTCGTTCGCCGGCCGACTCAGGCCTGATCGGAGAGCTTTTCCAACTGGGGCTCGAGACGAGGTGCCTCGAGGCAATAAAGGCGGAT
The DNA here is from genome assembly GCA_963778775.1 of uncultured Spirochaetota bacterium. Taxonomy (GTDB): domain Bacteria; phylum Spirochaetota; class Spirochaetia; order Treponematales; family Rectinemataceae; genus UBA1306. Next base: position 7,798 of record CAVZVX010000205.1, read on the forward strand.
TTAGCCGCCAGGCCGGGCGACTCGGTCGCCCTCGCGTATCGCGGCGCCATCGTCGCCAGGAGCGCGGAAAAGGCCGCGGGACTCGGCGAGAAGATGCGACTCGTCGCGGAAGCCTACCGCGACCTGGACGCCGCGGTCGAGAGTTCCGCCGCATCGACGCGGGCGGAGGACCGCATCGCCATCCTGGTCTGCCGCGGGAGCGTGTCGAGCGCCGTGCCCGACGACGTGTTCGGCCGAGCCGCCCAGGGCGCGGCCGATTTCGATGCCGCCGCCGATCTCGCGGCCGGGGCCGGGGACCCGGGCTTCTCGCGCTCCTGCCTCGCCGACGCGGCTCTGGCCGACGAGAAGGCGGGGCTTCCGGAAGACGCGGAATCGCGATGGGCGACCTTGGCAACGACAAAGGGCCTCGCGAGCGCCATCCGCCTGCAGCTTATCGATAGGGGCTACGAAACGGAGGAATAGGGCGAAAACGCCATTCATGATCAGCCCGGCTGATCGTTCCCGGACCCGATGGGCAGTCTTGACGCCAAATAGCCGAGGACGAGGCACATGACGACGAGCACGACGACGATAGCCAACAGCAGCACCAGGAAGCGAAGTATTTCCTTTTTTTCCTTCTTCGTGATTTTGTCCATATTTCTGCCTGCGTTAAATGTACTCATGTCGAGCTTCGGCATGCAACCTTTAGGCGGGGACTTGCGTCCTTCCCGGAAAGTGATAGAATCAAAGTGACCGGCGAGCGGCGATGCTCGAGCTCAAGTTCCGGGAAGGGTCACGTGTTGCCCTGGGGCGTCAGAGCGAACTCGAAAGAGTCGTAATCCTATTGTTAGGAGCGCCAACCACTATGAGCCGCCGCTTGCCGGTCGCTTAGTCTTCCTTCCGAATTTCCCGCCGGCCCCTTCGATAAGTTCCGTGAACCGACTATTGACGGAATCAAACTATGTTAATATATTGATCAGTGTTCAATTAAGAATCATTGATCAAGGATAGAGACATGGGAAGCGTTGAGCGCAAGGAACGAGAGGCTGTCGAGCTAAAGACCAGGATCATCGAAGCGGCCGCCGCCATCATCGCGGAAGAAGGCTACGATCGGCTCTCCATTCGAGGAATCGCCGAAAGGATCGAGTACTCGCCGGCGATCATCTACCACTACTTCAAGGACAAAGGAGAGATCGTCGCCCACCTCGTCGAGGTCGGCTACCGAAGGATCGCGGATAGCGTAAAGGGCGCGCCCGTGTACGCCGACGATCCCGTTCGGACCCTGTACGAGGCTTTTTCGACCTACTCGCGCATCGTCCTCGAAAGCCCGAACCTGTTTCGCATCGCCCTCCTGGGACAGGGCTGGGAGCTTCCCGACTTAGCTTCGGATCCTTTCCGAGGGGGTCTCGAAGGAACGCGAGAGCATCGGGCGGCTCGCGGAATTCGTCCGCGTCTTCCGCGAGGCGGGGAAGTTCCGTTCGCTCGAACCGGAGCTGCCGCTCAAGTCATCCTGTCGGCCGTCCATGGCCTTCTCGCCCGATTCATCCTCGAGCCGAGCGTTCCGCCGAAGCGCCGCGAGAAGTTGCTCCGTACCTTGATCGAAGTCCTCGTTCTGGGGCTCGACGCATAGGAGGCGCGAGGATGGAAATGAAAGCGCATTCTGGAATATTCGTCGTGGTCCTTCTCATTTTCCTCGTTGCCCTCGGCCTGCTGTCCGGTTGCGGGACCCTGAGAGGCGCGACTTCGAAAGCCGTGCGCGCTATGGAGGCCGAACAGGCGCCGTCTGCCGCTCCGACCCAAGCGATCACGGAAAAGGACCTGGAAGCTCTCCCTCCGATAGTGCGTCGATACCTCGCCTATTCCGGCGTAGCGGGTAAGGTCCCCGTAAGGCGGGTAAGGATAAGACAGAAGGGGAGGATGAAGACCGATACTGAAAGCGGAGTGGAGGAATTTTACCTCCGAGGAGTATTACACGGTAAATCCTAAATCCTTCGTCTGGCTCGGGTACCTTCCCGATCCTCGGGCCGGTATCGGTCCAGGCCATCGACCGATTCGGCGACGCTCATGGCTCGCTGCGCGTACGGCTTTCGCCGTTTTTCGATATCGCCCTTGCCGAAGGCAAGGAGAGCGACGTCTCGGAATTCATCAGGTTCTTCAATGAAATGACGTGGTTCCCTTCCGCCCTGCTCGATCCTCGGATCGCCTGGGAGGACTTGGGGGATCGTAAAGCCAAAGCGACGCTAAGGGACCAAGGGCTGGAGGCCTACATCGGCGCACACGCGGTTCCCACGAGGTCAAACCGATGGGGTCGCCGCGGCCTGTTATCTTCTGGACCACCCGGAACTCATTGCCGCCAGGCTGCGCGAGATTGAGCTGGGACACGCAGTCCTGCTCGAGACAGCCAACGAATTGCGGCTGGAAGCGCCCAACTGCGTCGGGAATTTTCAACTCATCAGAGTGCCGAACCATGGCGACCCGGCCCTTTGGATGGCTGTTCTCCAAGAACGGGGCTACCTGGTGAAGGGCGGCTTTACCGCCGCCTCCGTCCGGGATTGCTTCAGGGTAACGCTTGGCCGATCCGGAGATCATGACTGCTTTTTCGCCGCACTCACGAAGGTCGCCCAAGAGCGGAGCAATACAT
>CAVZVX010000206.1:0-12119 GCA_963778775.1 uncultured Spirochaetota bacterium
GATGTATTGCTAACCCGCCGCCCGAGGATTGGGATGGCGTCTTCGTCATGACCCATAAGTGAGAGGGCGCCGGATGACAAGATCGAGGAAGGACGAGGCTCCGCCGCTCATTGCGACTACTCTCGGCAAGGAAACGAGCTTTTCCGGAATTCTACGCTTCAAGGAGTCCCTCCGGATCAGCGGAAAATTCGAGGGCGAGATCGACTCCCTGGGCAAGCTCTTCATCGACGACGAGGCGGTCGTAAACGCGCGGCGTATCCGCGCGTCGAGCGTCGTCGTCGGAGGCGTCGTGCACGGCGACATCGAGGCCGCGGATCGCCTCGAGATGCTCCCGAGCGCCAAGGTCTACGGCAACGTCCGCACCTCCAAGCTGAGGATTGCCGACGGGGTCGTATTCGAAGGAAAGTGCGAGATGATCCGCGATCCCGCCTCCTTCGATCCCTTCGCTTCCGCGAAGGAAGACTCCTAACTTGGATCGAGCCGCCGGCGCGAATATCGAGGACGCGGCTAGAGGGCTCTTTCGCATCCTCTCGGAGCGCGGTTTGCGGCTTGCCTGCGCGGAATCCTGTACCGGCGGCATGGTCACGTCGGCCATCACCGATATCCCGGGCTCGTCCGCCGTCTTGTGGGGCGGCGTCGTCGCCTACTCGAACGAATGCAAGATGCGGCTGCTCGGAGTGCCTCGAACGGCGCTGGCCGAATACGGGGCAGTCTCCCGCGAGGTCGCGAGGGAGATGGCGAGAGGCGCCCTTGAGGCCGCCGAGGAGGCCGATATCGCGCTCGCGATAAGCGGCATCGCCGGTCCCGACGGAGGCAGTCGCGAGAAACCCGTCGGACTCGTCTGGTTTGCCTTCCGCAAGGCGGGTATCGGAGCGGAGGGGATTCGCAACGTCGAGTCCTTCGAGGAGTCGCTGACGTTCGCCGGCGACAGGAATGCCGTGCGCGAAGCCGCGGCCGCGCACGCGATGCTCAGGGCGGCCGAGCTCGCCCGCGGGTTTCGCTAATGCCGGGTCGATATTGACAATGTGATAAGCCCGGTCTATATTCTTGGGGAGAGCGTCGAGCGGCATGGCACGAATTAGCGTGTCCCCGCAAGCAGGGTCGTTTTATCCCTCCCGCTCCGAATAAGGAAATTCCCTCCCTATTCCGAGACGACTCTCTATCCCCGCCAGGCATCGGATCTTCGAGAAGGAAAGGGCCCTTTGGCCCGCCGTAAACAATGGACAACCCAAAACAGCATTCGGAGAAACCCATGGCTATTATCCGTAAGCGAAAGGTCCACGATCAAATCGAGAGCGACGGCCCGACCGACGCCCTACCCTCCAACCAGCCCGAGCTCGCGCCATACGCGCCCCTCGACGAGAGAGACGTCCTGACTGCCGAAGTCGGCCGGGACGAGACCACGATCGAAGCCGCTCGGGATTTCGAGAGCCAAGGCGGCGACGAGGAATCTCAGGCCGACGGAGATCAGGGCGTGCGCGGCCCGGTGCGCATCAGGGTCAAGCGCAAGGCTCCGAGAGCCGATTCGAGCCTACCGAGCGAATCCTCCTCCGCCCAGGCGAAAGTCCTGGAAGACCGTGGCGATGATCGTCGCGATCCGCAGGAGCGTCGCGATCCGCAGGATCGCGAAAGTCGCGACGCGATGCAGGCAGGCTTCGTCCGCAGGCAGGAGAGCTTCGAGCGGGCGAATGAGAAGGCTCAAGCCGAGCAAAACGGCAAGTCCGACTACGGGGAGAACCGATCGCGGCTTTCGATCAACGATCTGACTGAAATGGGGCTCAAGGAACTGCGCGACCTCGGCGGAAGGTACGGGATCAACCACGAGGAGATGATCTCCTTCAAGAAACAGGAACTCATCTTTTATATCCTCAAGGCCCATACAGATCGCGGCGGCATCATCTACGCGTACGGCTCCCTCGAGATATTGCCCGATGGCTACGGCTTCCTCCGCTCGCCCCAAAACTCCTACCTACCCGGGTCTGACGATATCTATATCTCTCCTTCCCAGATCAGGCTTTTCAACCTCAAGACGGGAGACACGGTCTACGGCCAAATCCGCAGTCCTAAAGAAGGGGAGCGCTTTTTCGCGATGCTTCGAGTCGAGCAGGTCAACTTCGACGAGCCCGCGGTCGCTCAAAACCGAATCCCCTTCGAGAACCTCACTCCCCTGTACCCCCATCAGCGACTCAATCTCGAGACAGCGACTCAGGAAGTCTCGACTCGCATCATCAACCTCTTCTGTCCGATAGGGAAGGGACAGCGCGCCCTGGTCGTTTCCCCGCCGAAGACGGGCAAGACCATCCTCCTCCAAAAGATCGCGAACGCCATCACCGCCAATCATCCCGAGGTCTACCTCATCGTCCTCCTCATCGACGAGCGCCCCGAGGAAGTCACCGACATGGAGCGGACGGTAAAGGCCGAGGTCATATCCTCGACCTTCGACGAGCAGGCCACCCGGCACGTCCAGGTGGCGGAGATGGTCCTCGACAAGGCCAAGCGCCTCGTGGAGCACGGTAAGGATGTCGTCATCCTCCTCGACTCCATCACCCGACTCGCCCGAGCCTACAACCAGACCGTGCCTACGAGCGGCAAGATACTGTCGGGAGGCGTGGACTCGAACGCCCTGCACAAACCCAAGCGCTTCTTCGGCGCGGCTCGGAATATCGAGCAGGGAGGTTCCCTCACGATCATCGCGACCGCCCTGATCGACACGGGCTCTCGCATGGACGAGGTGATCTTCGAGGAGTTCAAGGGCACCGGCAATATGGAGATCAACCTGGACCGCCGCCTCTCGGACCGGCGCACCTTTCCGGCGATCAACATAAAGAAATCCGGCACCCGCAAGGAAGAGCTTCTTTTGACCGAGGAGGAGCTCCAGAAAATCTGGGTTCTTCGCAAGGTCATAAACCCGATGGACGATGTCGAGATAATAGAGCTCCTGATTGACAGGATGATGAAATCCAAGAATAATGAGGCGTTTTTGAAGTCGATGAATACTCCCGCGTAATGCATGAGTATTCTAGATCGTAGCGGTAATTGGAAATCCGAAGGTTTCCGATTACCGCAAAGTCGGCGGAGAGAATCTCGCCGTCGGCTACCGTCCATCAGGCCGGTTTTCAGGCATTCGGCATCGCGGAGGCATTAGATGAAGAGCGGAATCCATCCCAAGTATGAGCTCACTACCATCACGTGCGCCTGCGGCAATGTCATCGAGACCCGTTCGACGGTAAAGAACATCCAGGTCGAAATCTGCTCGTCCTGCCATCCTTTCTTTACCGGGAAGCAAAAGCTCGTCGACACCGCGGGACGCATAGAGCGTTTCAACAAGAAGTACGGCATCAAGAAGATCGAAGAAAAATAGGCCCTGGCCTCGCGCAAAAAAAACGGCCGCCCTCGCGTCGTGCACGACGCCGGGGCGGCCGTTTTCATGGATGAGCTATTCCCTACGTCACTGACGGACTGCTCGCCTGTTCGGAGGCCAGCTTGGAGCCCAGCTCGCGCAGCTTGTATTTCTGTATTTTTCCGCTTCCCGTCATCGGGTAGTCTTCGACGAAGAAGACGTATTTGGGCACCTTGATGCGCGATATCCTGCCTCGGCAGAAATCGCGCACGTCTTCCTCCGTGAGCACGCTGTCCTTCTTCCGAATCACGAAAGCGGCCACTTCCTCGCCGTATTTCGCGCTCGCCACGCCCGCGACCTGGACATCGCTGATGCCGTCCATTCCAAGGAGGAATTCCTCGATTTCACGTGGATAGATATTCTCCCCGCCCCGTATGATCATATCCTTGATGCGTCCCGTGACCCGGAAATTCCCGGCTGCGTCGACGTCGCCGAGGTCGCCCGAGTGCAGCCAGAGCTCGGAGTCGATTACCTTCGCCGTTTCCTCCTCCATCTTGTAATAGCCCTTCATTACGTTGTATCCGCGGCAACAAAGCTCGCCTTGCTCGCCGATCGCGCAATCCATTTTGGTATCGGGGTTCCAGACCTTTACTTCGATGCCCGGGAGGGCGCGGCCCACGGTTCCCACTTTGACCTCGATCGGGTCGTCGGTGCGGGTTTGGGTCATGACGGGAGAGGCCTCGGTGAGCCCGTAGGCTATCGTGATGTCCTTCGCGTGCATCTCGTCTATGACTCGCCTCATGATCTCCATGGGACAGGGAGACCCGGCCATGATGCCGGTTCGGAGCGATGAGAGATCGAAGATCTTGAACATCGGGTGGTTGAGCTCCGCGATGAACATGGTCGGCACTCCGTAGAGCGCCGTGCATCTCTCCTTCTGGACGGAGGCCAGGACGAGGAGGGGGTCGAAGTTCTCGCAGACGACGGCGGTGGCGCCATGGGTCAGTATCGCCATTACGCCGAGGACCAGGCCGAAGCAGTGGAAGAGCGGTACGGGAAGGCAGACGCGCTCGCTCGAGGTAAAGCGCTGGCACTCGCCGATATTGAAGCCGTTGTTGACGATGTTGTAGTGGCTTAGCATGACACCTTTTGGGAAACCCGTCGTCCCCGACGTATACTGCATATTCACGACGTCCTGGCAGGAGAGAGAGGAGGATGCCTCGCGGAGCCAGTCGTCGTCGCAATGGGAGCCGAGGAGCAGGAGCTCGGGCAGGCTGTACATTCCCCGATGCTTCTGCGGTCCCATGTAGACGACGGATTTCAAGCGCGGAAACCGCCCGCTCGACAAGCGCCCGCGCTCCTGTCTGTCCAGCTCGGGAACCAGCTCCCGGACAATGGCGACATAGTCCGAGTCCTTGAACCCGTCGACGATGCAGAGCGCCTTCATGTCCGACTGCCTGATTACGTAGTCGAGCTCGTGAAGCCGATAGTTCGTATTCACCGTCACGAGGACGATGCCGACGCGCGCCGTCGCGAAGAGGACGGTGAGCCAGTCCGGGACGTTATTGGCCCATACGCCGACATGATCGCCCTTGGCCAGGCCGATCGAGAGGAATCCCTTGGCGAGGCGATCGACCCTTTCGTCGAATTCCGAGTAGCTGAAGCGAAGGTCGCGATCGGCGTATACGATAAACTCGCCGTCGGGCGTCTTCCTGGCCCAGGAAGCCAGGAGGTCGCCGACGGTCTCATTCGAAAAAGCCATGGCCGACTCCTTAGAACGGGGCGTAGATTACGGCGAGCACTTTGGCCGGCGAGGAGGAGCTGACACGATGGGGCACGACCGAATCGTAATAAATGGAATCGCCCGCCGCGAGCTTGAAATCATCCGAGCCGTATCGCACATCGATCTCGCCATGGAGGACATAGATGAATTCCTCGCCTTCGTGCGTAGAGAGGCCGCTCTCGCTTCCCGCGACGGGTCGGACGTCGACGACGAAAGGCTCCATGGATCGACCGCTCTTGCCCTTGGCGAGCGAGTAGAAGCTCAGGGCTCCCATTTGGGGCGACGCCTGGCCGGAAGCGCGCATGACTTCCGAGGCTTGGCCGGAGCGGCAGATAATCGGGCCCTCGCCGCCCGCGTCGTCGAGGAAAGTGCCGAGGCGTACGCCCAGGGCACGGGAAAGCTTTACGAGCGGGGCTATCGAAGGGCTGAGCTGCCCCGACTCGATTGCCTTTATATCTTCCTCCGCGACGCCGCTCCGCGCGGCCAGCTCGCCTTGCGACAGTTTATGCTCATTCCTGATCGCGCTAAGCCTGACCCCGCTCTTGTCTGATTCGACCATCGGAACCTCCTGGAGACCGTAAACGGCATAATGCCAAACATTTCCGCTGGCCGCAAGTGGAAATCGAATTGCACGCTGGAGACAGTGCGCAGGCTAGGGCCTGGCCTCGAGCTCCCCGATGAGCGCGGTCATCCTCGCGCAGGCTCGCCCTCTGTGGGAAAGGCGGTTCTTTTCCTCGACCGTGAGCTGGGCCACGCTCCTGCCCAGCTCGGGAAGAAAGACGACCGGATCGTAGCCGAAGCCGCCGGAGCCCATGGGCTCGCGGAGAAGGAGGCCGGGACAGGTTTCCTGTACCGAGAAGATCCGCTCCTCGGAGAGGACAAGCACGAGGCAGCAGACGAAGGCGCAAGACCTGTCCTCCCTCGAGGACATATTCGCGAGAAGAAAGGCGTTTCGTTCGGCGGCCTCTAGCCTAGTCCCTTCCTCCGTCGATCCGTATCTGGCCGAAAGGACGCCGGGAGCGCCGCCGAGGGCGCGAACGGCGAGCCCGGAGTCGTCGGCGAGCACAGGTTTCCCGACGAGCTTATAGAGGGCCATCGCCTTTTTCAGGGCATTCTCGAAGAAGGTGTTTCCATCCTCCACGACCTCGAAGCCTTCGATTCCGGCATCGACGGGAATTCGAAGGACGTTCCCCGGAAGCGCGGGCCCGAGCTCGGCCAACTTATGGGCGCTACCCGTCGCTATGAATAATTCCATGTTCCCGACGATAGCCTCGGAACCTGGCCCGAGGCAAGAAGGCGTCTAGCCTCATTCGTGGGGTCCGAAGCGCCTGCGCAGGTAGTAGAGGCCCGAATCCACCGTCCCTTTCGGAACGCCGAGTATCCTCGCGACGAGGGAATTGGACACTAGGGTCTTCAAGCTGGCAAGATCGGCCTTGACCCTCGAGTACCTGCCCCATTCCCTCTCTATGGCCCGGGAAAGATTCTGCCTTCGGTAGCGATCGGACTCGTCCGCCGAACGAGCCTCCAAAAGCCTAAGCCTCGTCCAGCTCGCGTTCCTGCGCTCTACGAGACGCTCGACCCGCGAACGCTCGGACTCGAGGGAACATCTCGCTTGCCCCACCGCGGCGGCGAGCCAATCGCGGCCGACCCCGGCGGCAACGGCTATTCGCGCGATGCCCTCATCGTCAATTTCCCATGCGCATTTCACCGCGAGGAAAACAAGTCGGCTGGAGTGGGCGACGGCTTCCGCCGGACAACGCGGAATGATCCCGCCCCTCGCGCGCGGCCTGCGCCTGGAGGCGCCATGCCTCGTTCCTTCTGCCTCGAACGTCATCGACTCGGAAAGCGATTCGGTGAAATCGAAGGATTCGGGCATCTCCGACGAGACGGCGCGCTCGCAGACGGACTCGCGCTCCATCGACCGTATCCTTTCGCGCCGTACCGTACGGGCCAGGTACCTTAGGTTCGTCGCCAGGTAAACGTCGAAAGACAGGCCTTGATCCTCGAATCGGTCGAAGAGTCTGTAGATCCTCCTTTTGAACTTGAGCAGGGCATCCGCCGCATCGTCTTCGCTGTCGAATCCGTATTTCCCGTACGAATCGTACACCATGGCCGCGACCCGCTCCATGATGTATTCGCGGCCCTTTCCGCTCCTGCGGTAGGAGAGAACGAGATCGTGAAGTTTCGCTTCTTGCATGCTTTCCTCCGTTGATCAGGAGGTATGCAAGAGTCGTGCCTCTCATACATGGCCATGAAGGGGATTGAACGAGCAATCCGGTAAGGCTATGACGGGGAAAGGATTAGACGAGCAGGGAAGACGGGCGAGTGGCCGTCCTGAATCCATGCAAGAATCGGAAGCGGGTTGGGCGAGCGGGTCCGCGTTTGGAGCGCCCTCTTAAAGAGGGTTCGCCCGCTAAGCTTCGTCGAACCAGGGCTCGAATGCGGCCTTCAGCTTGTTCTTCACTTCCTCGAGACCGCCGCGGATCGAGAGGCCGGCGGCCAAGCGATGCCCTCCCCCGCCGAACAGGGCGGCGATCGAACCGACGTCGATTCGATCCCGGGCCCTGAGACCGACGGTGCAATCCGTTTCGCCCTCCTGTCGTATGATCATCGCGGCCTCGCAGCCCGCTATCCCGAGAAGGAGCTGATACAAAGTATCGGAATCCCTGCTCGCGAGACCATAGCGCTGCTGGTCCTGGAGAGTCACGAAGGAGATAAGGAGAGCGCCGTCGAAATGAGGTTCCGTCCGCATGAGGATCTCGCCCATCAGCTTGCGGGACAGGAGGCTCTTGCCCCCGTACATGAGATTGTAGACCCGCTTCGGGGAAGCCCCGGCGGAGACGAGGCGGGAAGCCGCCCGGAAAGTCTCCTCAGAATGCTCGTCGAGATGCCGGAAGAAACCCGTATCGGTGCCTAGGCCGAAAAACAGATACTCGGCCTCCTCCTTGGTCGGAATCCCCCCCATCGCCTCGATCAGCAGGAGAATCATGGCCGTGACCGAAGGCGCCCTATCGTCTATATAGATCGCATCGCCGGTAGCCGTACCCGCCGCATGGTGGTCGATGAAGGCTATCGGCACCTTCGGCAGGGTCTCGGCGACGGAACCGATCCGCTTGAGGCTCGAGCAATCGAGTATGATGGCAGCGGCGCGCTCGGAAGGCCTTTCCGGAGGAGCCTCGATGAGGAAGCGGCTCTCGTAAGGCATTATCTCCGTCCTGGAAAAGGGACCAGCCGAGCAGAGATAGGCGTTTTTGCCGTTTCGGCGCAGGAAGGAGGCCAGGGCGAGCTGCGAGCCGATGCAATCGCCGTCCGGCTCCTTATGGCCGATTATGTAGAAAGGCCCGTGCCGATCGATAAAATCGAGAAGCTCGGGAGGAACGGGGCGCATATGACGAACCTTTCCTCGTCGTCCCTGCGACGAGGCCGACCAAAGCGTCTAGAATTGGCGGCTTTAGAAATCCAGTTTCAAGTCGTCGGAATTGAATTTCCCCGCCCCGTCCGCAGGACTAAGCAGGCCCCAGGTCGAGTCGTTCTGGTCAGCCAATACGTAAAGCCTCAAATGGTCGAAGGTGCCGTTTTTATAGAAGACGGTCATGTAGGGATAGCTCGGGTCATTGCCGCGGACGAGCTCGGCCTTGCCTCCCGAGACGAACCAACGGGCTGGAATATAGACGTCCGCGACGCCTGCGCTGCCCTTTCGGTAGATGACGCGGTAGCCGTCGGCATGGGAGTAGACCTTTACCACGTCGAGCCTGACGGGATAGAAGGCGGAGGTCTCGGAAGCAATAGCGCAGGCGACGATGGCAACCAATAAGACGATGAGCGTTGCACGTTTCATTCGACCCTCCAATCGACATAAATTATACTCAGTGATGGCAGCAATGCAAGGGCGTATCGCGCCATCGACTTGTTGGAGATATGCGAAGCCGGGAAAGATCGGACGGGATTGTCCGCTTCCGCGCAGTCGCATATACTTGGCCGATGGAATCGGGAGACGGACCGGCCCTGCGCGCCGCGCGCGCATACCAGATCCTCGGCCCTTTATGGCCCGATGCCAAGCCGCTCTTGCGATACCGCGGCGCCTTCGAGCTCCTGTGCGCCGTCGCATTGTCGGCCCAATGCACTGACGAGCAGGTCAACAAGGCGACCCCAGGGCTTTTCGCCTCCTGGCCGACTCCGTCCGCCATGGCCTCGGCGAGGGTCGAAGACATCGAGGCCGCGATCAGGAGCCTCGGCTTCTTCCGGACCAAGGCTCGTCATCTCGTCGAAGCCGCCAAGCTCATCGAAGGGAAATTCGGGGGAGAAGTCCCGTCGACGATGGAAGAGCTTCTCGAATTGCCCGGAGTAGGAAGAAAGACCGCGAACCTGGTGCTTTCGGCATGCTTCGGTCGTCCGGGCATCATAGTGGACACCCATGCCCTCCGCGTCTGTCTGCGTCTCGGCCTCGGAAGCAAGCCCGATCCCGCCGACATGGAGAAAAAGATCGCCGAGCTCCTTCCCGAGGAAAGATGGACCAAATTCTCCTACGCGATAAACCGCCACGGGAAATTCGTCTGTACCGCGCGTAAGCCGGCCTGCGTGGTTCCCTCTGCGCTCGGCCCCTGCCCCCTCCTGAGCATCTGCCCGCGGGTCGGTCTCGTGTGAATGCTTCCCGACTTACGTAAGACGGTTTTTATAAGGTATTCTACTCCCCTATGCTAGAACCTAGTTACGGAATGGCCTTGGTCACCGGGGCTTCCGGCGGAATCGGCAAGGAATTCGCGATCCAGCTTTCGCATCGGGGATGGGATCTCATTCTGGTAGGCAGGAACGAGGAACGACTCGAGGAAACCAGGCGCTCCCTCGATCGGGCGGAGAGCCGAGAGCTCGATAGCCATCAAAGCCGATCTTTCCGATCGAGGGGCGGGTGTAGCTCTCCATGCGGATTGCCGAAAGAGGGGCTACGCGGTCGAACTCCTCGTCAATGATGCGGGATCGGGTCTCTTCGGCCATAGCACGGCATTGCCGGCGGAAAAAATCGAGTCCATGCTCAGCCTGAATATACTTTCCTTGACATCCCTTTGCGGACTATTCGGCGGGGACATGGAGTCGAGGGGGAGCGGCCGCATACTCAACGTGGGCTCTCTCGCCGGCGAATTCGCCCTCCCCTACTTCGCCTCGTATGCCGCGTCCAAAAGCTATGTGCTCGGATATTCCCTGGCCCTGCGAGCGGAGCTGCGAGCCTCTGGCGTTTCCGTATCCTGCCTTCTGCCGGGCTATGTCCGTACCGGCTTCGACGAAAACGCGGGAATCGCGAGCCCGGCCTACCGCGCCTTTTCCGAGCGCAGCGGTATGGACGCGGCCAGAGTCGCGCGCATCGGGTTGCGCGCGCTCGGCAAGAATAGGCCATATGCCATCGCCGGTTCGCGCAACAAAATCGCCTCCTGCCTCGCTAAGCTCGTTCCGAGATCGGCTCTCCCGGCCATGGCGAAGCCGCTCCTCGATCGAATGACGCGCTGGAGACCCTGATGAAGACCAATTTCGCCCTGGTCCCCAAGCTGTTCAGGAAGGACCCCCTCATCGCGGCTAAATTGGCCAAATCCTTCGCGATGCAGAAAAAATCCATGTTCGTGGACAGCCGATTCTATCGCGGCAGGACCCACGAGCTCTCGCTCCTCTACTTCAGGCTGACGCCCTTGTGCAATCTGCGCTGCGTCATGTGCGGGCAGCGCGGGGACAAGGGCGTTTTAAAGGGAAGCTTCGCGGCGGAGGAATCCAAGAAGGTCCTCGGCCTGGACGTCTACAAACGCCTCGTCGACGAGATCAAGCGCAAGCGCCCGACGATTTACATATGGGGAGGGGAGCCCTTTCTCTATCCGGAGCTCTTCCCCCTCGTCGATTACATGAAGGACGCGGGAATGGCCGTGAGCGTCAACACCAACGGTACTCTCCTCGCGAAGAATGCCCAGGAAATAGTGCGCAGGAAATGGCACGCCCTCTTCGTCTCGCTCGACGGCTTCGAGGAGACGAACGATAGGATCCGCGGCGAGGGATCGTACAAGAGAGTAGTGGAGGGCTTCGAGGCCATCAACCGCGAAAAGGAACGACAAGGCTCGCACTTTCCGCATATGGGAATCGTGAGCACGGTCAACAACCTCAACTATAAGGACCTCTACCGCCTGGCGGAGGCTGCCCAGGGCTTTAAGTTGTCCTGGCATATCTTCAATCTCGGGACCTATACCAACAGCGCCATCATCGAGCATCAGCGCGACTTCATGCGCGACGAAGCTGGATACGGAGATCGGCTGCCTCCAAGGCTACGAGACGGGATACAACGAGGGCATAGACGGGCAGAAACTCTACGATATCCTGACGAGGATTCACGCGATGCAGACCGATCATCCCATAATCACCGTGCCCGCGCTCAATCCCGAGAAGATAAATACCTATTATGGCGACCTCGCGATGCCGGTGCGCACGCGATGCTCGGTACCGTGGAGCCAGGCCAACATCGATTACGACGGCGGTGTCCATTTTTGCGCCGACTATCCCGATTACAAGCTCGGCAACATTAAAGAAGAGAGCTTCTTCGATATCTACAACGGCAAGAGAGCGCGGCGCTTTCGCGCAGCCTTGAAGAAAAGCCCCGATGGCATCTTCCCCGGCTGCGTTCGTTGCTACCAAAACATGCTCTGCGGAAAGAAAGTCAAGGGTTTCTGACTTCGTCGGAACGCGGGGCCTCATTCGGACTCGAGCCGGCCGCGCGTAGCAAGGTTATGAACCGTCCCGACGACGCCCTCTCCGACGCCCTCAAGAATAGCTTCGGCCTGGACTACCTCTACCCCTACCAGCGCCTAGTCGCGGCCAATGTCATCGATTCCGCCGCGGCCGAGGCGGAACCCCTTCGCCAGATAGTCCTCCTTCCCACCGGCTTCGGCAAGTCGCTTTGTTTCCAGCTGCCCGCCCTCTTCCTTCCCCGCCCCACCATAGTCGTTTATCCCCTCCTCGCCCTGATGG
>CAVZVX010000207.1:0-3706 GCA_963778775.1 uncultured Spirochaetota bacterium
TTACAGGAGCAACGGTCTGGTTCTATTCGCTCTTCATCGTCCTGTCCGTGATAAGGAATTCCGCCGCCTCGGTTCTCTTTACCGGCGCATACTCGGCAGTAGCGTTCGCGACGATCAACGCGGCGATCTACTCGGCGATGGGCAACTTCGTCGGGGGCGGGAACGTCTACACAAATGCCGTCGGCCGGGTGGTCCAGATCGATTTCGACGACGAGATAATCAAGACCGCCGTCATCCTCGTAATTTCGGGCCTGCTCGCCGTCGTGAGCAGACGCTTCACGCAGCTCGTCCAGAAGCAGATCGAGCTTCAGGAGATATCCGAACGCTACGCGGACACCCTCACGAAGATCAATACCTCGCTCGAGCGATTCATCCCGCGCGAGTTCCTCGGCTTCCTTAAGAAGGAGAACATCCTCGAGATCGAGCTGGGCGATTGGACCGAGTGCCTCATGAGCATCTTCTTCCTGGATATTCGCGATTTCACGACGCTTTCGGAAAACATGAGCCCTCATGACAATTTCAGCTTCCTTAATTCCTTTCTCGGCATCTTCGGCCCGATCATCCGGATCCACGGCGGCTTCGTCGATAAATATCCCGGAGACGGCATCATGGCCCTATTCCCCGGCCATCCCGACGATGCCCTCTCTACGGCCATCGAGATGCGCAAGCGGCTCGCCGGCTACAACTCGGGCCGGGCCCTGGGCGGCTACGTCCCCATCCGCTTCGGCATCGGCATTCACTACGGTCCCCTCATGCTCGGCACCATCGGCGAGAACAACCGCATGGATTCCACGGTCATTTCGGACGCCGTCAATGCCGCGAGCCGTCTCGAGGGACTGACCAAGAAATACTCGACGGACGTCCTTGTCTCCGGGGACACGTTGCGCGGCCTCGCGAGACCCGGCGACTTCAAGACGCGCTTCATCGCGGAAGAGACGGTCAAGGGCAAAGCCAAGGCTATCGAAGTGTTCGAGCTGGTGGGCAGGAGCCTCGTGAGCGAGGTCGACGGAGGGAATGCCGTATGACCGGGAGATTCCAGTGAGCTTGATGGAAAGAATCGCCATGGGCGTGATGAAGTGCATCGAAAAGCGCCATCCGCCGATTCTCGAGATATCCCGGACGTTCGACACCGAGGCCACGAGGTTCCTGCAGAAGGGCGACGTTCTCCTCTATCGCGGGGCCAAGAACGACATGGTCGCCGCGGGAATCTGCCTCTTCACCGACAGCCCTTACTCGCACGCGGAGATCTACGTGAGGGACGGATGGTCTATCGGGGCCCTCGAGGACGGCATCGGCTACGACTACGCCGTCGGAGAGGGGAAGGCGGTAGGCTCCTCGGATCCGGCCTGGATCGACGTTTTCAGGTATAGGGGCGGGCTTACGGCCGTCCAGCAGGACGCCTTGATCGGCGACGATCGGGCCCAGCTCGGCAAGCCCTACGGGATCCTCCCCGGGATCATCGAATTTCCCTTTCCTCGGGCCTGGGAATTCGTGCCGAAGGCCTCGTATCGCGCTTTCGGGTGCTCCATGCTCGTGTCGTTCTGCTACGAGAAGATCGGTCTCCCGCTGGCGGCGACCGCCGCCCCCCTTCAGGCGCCCGCCGACATCGGGCATTCTCCGCGGCTTCAGTATGTCGCCTCCGTATACGGCGGAGTCTTGAGAATGGACAAGGCTCGATTCGTCAATGAAGACGACCCCGAAGTCCAGGCGGGCGCGTGGAATTGGCTGGCGCGATTCCTCGTGGACCGCATCATCGATCCGCTTTCGAGCCGAACGGAATTCTACAGGCACCTGGCGAACGCGGTCTCCCTGACGAAGACGAGTTGACGATCCTCTCTTCATTTATTTCGCTTCTATGAAATCGAGTTTCCTGTACACTTTGGAATAGACCCAGGAAGCATTCAGCATGAGCAGCGCGCTCGTGATGAAGAAGACGTATCGGATGCCCAGCCAGGCCGCCACCTGCCCGCCCAGGACCGAGCCTCCGAATACGCCTAGGTAGCCGGCCGACATGTTGAAGCCGAAGACTCTGCCCGTGAGAGCGTCCGGCGTGATCCTCTTTATCAGGGTATTGACGGAAGGAAATCAGCAACAGCGCGCCCGTCATGAAGAATACGTTCTGCAGACCGAGCTTATCGCCGATATAGCCGCCGATCATCGGCCCGAGCAAGGAACCCGTGATATTCCCCGTCGAAAGCGTACCCAGGGCCCAGCCGGCGTGCTCCTTATCCGTCTGAGTCGCGATCAAGGTGGTACAGGCCGTGCTGTAGCCCGTGATGGCGCCCTGCGCAAGCCGCAACGCTATCAGCACGTATACGTTGGGCGCGAAACCCATGCTGAAAACGACTACCGCCATACCGAGGCTCGCCCGCAGCAACATGGGCTTGCGCCCGAATCTGTCGGCGGCGTGGCCCCAGATCGGCGAGAAGATCGCCGAGATTATGAAAGTGATGCCGAAGGCTATCCCCGAGAACTGCGCGATCAAAGCCGGGCCTTCGACTCCGAGGCGCCTTATGAAAAGCGGCATTATCGGCGCGATCTGGCTCATTCCCACGCTCGCGACGAAAATCCCGAACCAGCACACGAACAAGTTCCTTCTCCACATCGGCATGAGCGCGTATCCCCCCGCAGCCGCGAAAGCCGCCCATCGCGCCAGCGACCTTCATCGCGGGTCTTTTTCCACCAGGCGCTTGATGATCTCCCCGGCCGCGAACAAAGTCTTCCGCTCCTCCCTGGAGAGCCGGGCGACGGCTTGCACAAGCCAGGTCCGCTTCTCGTCGCTGGCCTTCTTGCGCAGGGCGGCGCCCTTGGCCGTGAGCGCTACGATCAGCTGGCGGCCGTCGGTCGGATGCGGCTTGCGCGCCACGAGGCCCAGCCTATCCAGCGCCGCTACGGTGCTGCCCATGGACTGAGGCTTCATCCGCTCCGCGCGCGCCAGGTCGGCAGTCGTAGCGGGCCCGTCCTTGTCGAGGCGAGCCAGCACGGTCGTCTGGGTCCAGGAAAGGTCCCGCGAGGCGACCGCCGCTCTCACGCGTCGCCTCAATAGGCCGATAGCCATCATGAAATTCGTCACGTCCGTATCTAGGGATCCGCTACGCATGGGTCGAAGATACGATATTGGAAGGTAAACTGTCAAGGATGTCTGTCAAGAACGGATCGATCAGCTCGAGCCGTAAAGGCTTCAGGCACTTGACGGGTCATCCAGGATATCCAAAGCTTCGAGCGAAGAAAAATCTTGCCGAACCGGCAGCTGCGGCTGGCGGCCATCTTCAACCCTGTCGCCGCTCAGGGCCCTTGGGAGCCGGGAAGGATGAAGCGAATATCGAGCGAGAAGTCCCGCCGGGCCCCATGGTGGCCGCCGAAAAGCGGGATCATCCCTTTGGCACTTTATAAGAAGGCCGGCCTCGAGTACCGGCCAGCCCGGCGCCTTACCAAGCGCTCATCGCGCGGATGAACCGCTTGATGGATCAGATCGACGCGTTAGAGGCACAGAAGTAATTTCCGAGAAGGGGAGCGAGATATCTCGCTCCCCTTTTAGCCGGCAAGGCGCCTAGCTATTGACTTGCCGGGTGACGGTGACGTTGACGGAAACCGACTCTTCGCCTCCAGCAATCGGCGCTGGCGCAGCATTTGCCATGTAACCAGCCGCCACCTTGTAGATGTGCCGCGTCGCCTCATTGCCGTTCTCGTCGATTGACAGGATCGG
>CAVZVX010000208.1:0-26844 GCA_963778775.1 uncultured Spirochaetota bacterium
AAACGAAGGGTTCTGCATGGTCCTTCGCTGGACGGCGAGGATTAGGTTTACCTCTCCTTTCGGGGTCTCCTCTCGAAAGGAGAGGCGGCTTTTTGTAACTCTAGCGTTTTGAGCGGCTTGCGGATATGCAGGGCCGGGCAATTAGGAAGGTATCAGGGACTCTTGGTTTGTGTCGTCATTGGATAAGGGAAAGGTTCTATCAAGTTTCGTGGCACGTGCCGGCGTATCTCTGAAGGCGGATGCGTCGGGACATTATGACGCAGTACCAGTTTCGCGACGCGGAGTTCATGAGCGCTCGCGAGAAGGAGCTTGAGCAATACGTAGTCGCTCGCCGGCGGAGAACATGGCTGGTCACATCGTCGAGAGATCGATGGCGCTCGAGCTCGAGGCCCTGCTGCCGAAAGACAGGATTCTCGAGCTCTATTTCGGCTATGCCGAATGGGGAAAGGGCCTCTTCGGCATGGAGGACGCCGCGCGGAAATGGTATGGCCGCGGAGTCTCCGGCCTGTCGAGGGACGAAGCGGCGCGCCTTATCGCGTTGCTGTCGTCTCCGGTCAAGTATGGGCCGGAGACTTTGCAGAGAAATGGGATCCTGCGCGAGAGGTACAAATACCTGTCCGAGCGATTCGAGCCTCCACCGCAAGCGCCGCCTTCGGTGGAGGCGCCGCCCGCGGCTGAGTCGCCTCCGCCGGCGGAGTTGACTCAGCAGGCGGAAATGCCACCTCTGCCTTCTCCCGAGTCGGGAGTCGAGGAAGAGGGCTCTCCACCCGCCGAACTTTCGACGGGGCCCGCGCCGGTACTGAATTAGAAAGGAGGAAGAGGAATGAAGCGAATCGAGGGGAAGGTGATTCTCGTAACCGGAGCATCGTCCGGAATCGGGAAGGCCTTGGCGAATTTCCTTGCCGCCAATGGGGCCAAAGTGTATGGCACGTCCCGCAGGCCGCCCGATTCCGGCGCGGAAGATGCCGTCGCAGCCGATGATCGTCGCGTAAAAATGATTCAATTGGACGTCCGTTCGGACGAATCGGCCTCGAAGGCCGTAAGACGGGTGATGGACGTCGAGGGCCGAATCGACGTCCTCGTCAATAGCGCCGGCTTCACTCTCGCCGGCGCCGTAGAAGACGTCAGTCTCGCGGAAGCCCAAAGTCAGTTCGATACCAATTTCTTCGGCGTCCTCAGGATGTGCCGCGAAGTGCTCCCGGGCATGCGGCGCCGGAGCGGCGGCTTGATCATAAACATCAGCTCCGTCGCCGGCCTGGTCCCCCTTCCTTACCAATCCATGTACAGCGCCAGCAAATACGCATTGGAGGCCGTGACCGAAGCCATTCGAATGGAAACCAAGCCTTTCGGAATCCACGCGGTATTGATCGAGCCGGGCGACACGAAGACGAATTGCACCGCGAATCGTCAGATGGCGGCCGCGACGGCCGGATCCGTCTATGAAAAAAGCTGCATGAAGGCGGTCTCGACGATGGCGCGATCCGAGCAGAGCGCGCCCGAGCCTCGAGCGATCCTGCGCGTCGTCTCGAGAGTCATCGGCAGGAAGAATCCACCGGTTCGCGTAGCCATCGGCTTCGAATACAAGTTGGTGGGCTTCCTGGCGCGGGTCCTGCCGGCGAAGCTCGTCGAATTCGCGATGCGGAAAGTCTATTAGTCGCTTGCGACTCAGGCCTTCGCTCCCTTTGCGATCTCCCTATCCAAGGCGTCGGCGAAGGCCTTGAGCTCGCGCGGCCCCCAGTTCCCGCGCAGGGGCGAATCGGGGGCGAGTCCAAGGGCCCGGAGTTCGGCGGCCCGATCGCGAAGGGAGCGGCGCTCGCGCACGTTCTCGGCGGTGAACAGGTCGCCGCGGTCGTTCAGGACGTGGAGGCCTTTGTCCGCGAGGCGTTCGGCGAGCGGCAGGTCCCTCGTCACCCCGATGTCGCCCGCCTCAGCGCGCCCGACCAGGCGGTCGTCCGCCGCATCCGCGCCCTCCTCCACGACCTCCCGTTCCACGCCCGGCCCCAAGTCGAGCGGCGGCATGCGGGATGCGACGAAGACGGCGCGGAAGCGGGCAGGCCTCCCCCCTTCCGCCGCTGCCCGTGCCTCACGCGATGCGCGGCGGCAGATGATCCGCCTGATATCGGCCTGAAGACTGTCGCCATCGGCCCAAATGGTCACGATATCTCGGGCACCGAGGCGCGAAAGACTACGGTTTCGACGGCCGAGCTCAACTCGTAATAGTCGGCGTCGGCGGCAATAAAGGCCGACTCGCCGCGGACGAGGGTCAGGTCGGGCTCGCCTCGGCACATCAGCTCGGCGGAGCCGGAAGTGCAGAGGAGTATCTCGGGCCCGCGCGAGCCGCGAAGGTATCGTTTCCCCGGCCCGACGGCGATGCGGGATATCTCGAAATCGGGCACGAAGGCGGGGTAGGCCTCTTCGCAGGGAGCGACGGAGGAAGGAATGACGGGCGGCAGCCTTTCGGGGTTGAAGCTGAGCACGGAAACGAGCTCGGGCAGGTCGACGAATTTGGGCGTGAGGGCTCCCCTGATGACGTTGTCGGAGTTGGCCATGATCTCGAGACAGGTGCCCGCGAGGTGGGCGTGCAGCTCGCCGGGCGCGATGAACGAGGCTTGGCCGGGCTCGAGGACGACATGGTTAAGGATGAGGGGCATGATCGCGCCGACGTCCCCGGGGAAGAGTCCATGATCCTGAGCGCCCAACGGAAGGCGGCTTCGCTCCCGGCGGGGATATTCCCCTCTTCGAGGGCCTCGGCTATCCTTGCCGCGGCCGAGGCCAGGAGCGAGGAGCGCGACCGCTCGTCGGCCGAGACCAGGCCGTAGAAGAAGACCGACAACTCGACGCGGCTCGGGTCGCGCTCGAGGCGCTCGAGGCTGCGCTCGAACTCTCCGGGCGCGGCGAGCCTCATGTTGGCGATGATCTCGGCCACGGGCCTGAAGCCGCAGATGAGCTCGAAGCGAGTGAGGGCGACCGCCATCTCGGGTTTGTGGTTGGGGTCGCGATAGTTGCGCTCGGGCGCGTCCACGGGGATGCCGCCGAGGTTCTCGCGCTCGTAGCCGAGCTGGGCCTTGCGCTTGCTCGGATGCGCCTGTATCGAAAGAGGGGTGCCAGCCGACAGGACCTTGAAGAGGAAGGGCAGAGTCGGGCCCAAGCGCCGAGGACCACAGGCCCGAGAGCGGCGGCGGGGTCGCGCCGCACCAGCTCGTCCAGTCCCATTCGCGCGTCGTCCAGGATCGCCGTCGAGGGCGCGCTCGGATGGGCGCCCATCCATATCTCGGCGAGGGGCCCCCCGCCGGGGTTCGGTATGCCGAGAACGTCGCTGATCCCGTTCGCGCTGCCCCAAGCGTAGCGCTGGACCGGATTTTCCAGGCGAAATATTCGCATGGGCGGAGTCTACACGGATCGGACCTCCGGCGGCAATCCGAGCCGGGCACGAAGGCCCTTCGCTCACCAATCGAAGAGGAACTTCGCCACTTCCTTCGTTATCGCGTCGAGACCTTCGGCGACGAGGCGGCATTCGGGCAGGCTCTGTATGAAGAGCTGGCCATAGCGCTTCGTGGCGATGCGCGAATCGAGGATCACGACCGCCCCCCTATCCTCCGAATGGCGAATCAGCCGGCCGAAGCCCTGCTTGAGCCGTATCACCGCCTCCGGAAGGGATATCTCCATGAAGGCGTTGCCGCCCTTCTTCTCGACGGCCTCACTGCGGGCGAGCTGCACGGGATCGGTCGGAACCCGGAAGGGAAGCTTGCAGATGACCACGAGCTGGAGCGTCTCGCCGGGCGCATCCACGCCCTCCCAGAAGGAATCGGTCGCGAAAAGCACCGACGCCAGATCGGCTTTGAACGCGTCCAGGAGTTTGGATCGCTCATCCTCGCCCTGACGCATGAGGGTTATCCCGAGCTCGCCCATCTTGGGCTTCGCGGCCTCGTAGGCGCTCTTCATCGCCTCGTAGGAGGTGAAAAGCACGAGCGCGTGTCCCCGCGAGGCCTCGAGAAGACGGGGTACGGCCTTATCCACGTACTCGCGGTAGGCGGGACTCTCGGGACCGGGGGCGCCCGAATCGACCGCGAGCAGGGCGTTGGTCCTGAAAGGGAAAGGCGAGGGGTAGACGGCCGTCTCGACGGCGACCGAGGATCTCGCGAGCCCCACGCGACCTTTCCAGAAGTCGAAGCTTTCGCCGACGGAAAGCGTGGCCGAAGTGCAGACGACGGCGCGGAACTTAGTGAAGACCGCCTCGTCCATGAGGCCGCTTATGTCGAGGGGCGTCTGCGTATAGCGGACGAAGGTCTCGCCCTGGCCCGTCTTGCCCTTTTCCATCCAAAAGACGGTATCGGGCGTCGCGCCCGGGGTATCGTCGAAATCCTTGAACCTGGCGCAAAAAGAGGCTGTCTCGCCGAGCCAGCGCAGGTACAGCTTCGCCTCGTAGACGGCTCGCTCCTGCGCCAGCTCCTCGGAGCCCTCGGCCAAGGCCGAATCGAGGGCATCGCCCAGGACCTCCGAGCAGGCGATGAGGGAGCGCTCGAGGGCGGCCATGGGCGACAGGAGAAGCTCCCGAAGGGCGGGGCTCGCTTCGGTGAGTCGATAGCTGCGCTCGGATCGCCCCGCCGCGCCGCCTTGCGCGCCGCCTTGCGCGCCGCCTGGCGGCGAAGGCTCGAAGAGTCGAACGGCCCTGTTGTCGAGGTCCTCCATCGCCCGCCTCGCCGCCGCTATCGCGCCGGGAAGCTTCTCGAGCGCCTTCGTCGGGAAAATCGCGGAGGGCCAAAAGTCTGGGGACGAGGCCGAAGCTGCGGTCGCCGCGCTTTCGGGTCAGGCGGGAAAGCCGCTTGTTGACCGTAAAGCGCGTGAGCTCGGTCGAGAAGAATGCCGTGGCGCTCGATTCGACCGCATGGGCCTCGTCGAGGACGAGGGCGCGGAACGCCGGGAGCACGGCCGTGGACTCGTAGCCGGCCCCGCCCATCCGCGCGGCGAGGTCGGCGAACAGGAGATGATGATTGGCCACGACGATTTGCGCGTCAGCCGCCTCCCGCCGCGCCCTTAGCACGAAGCAGCCTTCCCTGTCGGAGCAGCGCAGCCCGAGGCAGGCGTCCGATTCGGAGCATACCCTCGACCAGAGCTGCTCGTCGGGGAAGAAGGAGAGGTCGGCCCGGTCGCCGGTGGCGGTGGTCCCGGCCCAACCCTCGATCCGCCTGAGCGGGTGATCCTCGCCGGCGAATATGCCCTCCTCGTCGAGGGCCTCGCGCAATCGGGCGCGGCAGAGGTAGTTGCCGCGGCCCTTCACGAGCACGGCCTTCGTCTTCTTCTTGAAGAGCCGCTGCACCACGGGGATATCCTTGTCGACGAGCTGCTTCTGCAGATTGATCGTCGCCGTCGACACGACGACCCGCTCCTCGTTCCGTACGGCCCAGGCGAAGGCGGGCACGAGATAGGCGAAGGATTTGCCTACCCCGGTCCCCGCTTCGGCCGCCAGGACGCCGCCGTCGTTGAAGACGCTCGTTACGTCGCGCGTTAGGCGAATTTGGCTCTTGCGCGGCTCGTAGCCCGCTATCAGGCCGGAGAGCTTGCCCCCTTCCTCCAGCACGCCCGATATCTCGTCCTCGTCGAGCCGCGCATAGGGCTTGCGCCGAGCGGGCTCGGCGACCACGTGCACGCGATCGACCGCGTTGTCGACGATGTAGGATCCTACGCCCGCCGAGCCGGCCTCGGCCGAGACGCCCACGTCGGCCTCGCTCGGCCGCAGGGCGCCGGAGGGGTGGTTGTGGACGATGACGTCGCCGCGCTCGAGGTAGGCCGCGAGGGCGGGCACCGAGGACCTGTTGCCCCGAGCGACGACGAGCACCTCGCCGATGCGGCCGTCCTCGACGATGCGGCAGGCGGCGAAGACCTCGCCGCCCGAGTTCGCGGCGATCTCCTCGCGGAGGCGCTCCGCCGCCTCGGGGGTGAAGCGCTCAGATGCATCCATAGGCTGAGACTATAGTGTCGAGCGCGGGCCGGCGGCAAGGCGCGCCTTCCGGGCGAAGGCCGCATCGGGCCATCGGCCGGCGAAACGTCCTCGGGGTCGGTCGCCTCTCCTTTAAGGAAGGCGCGTCTCGCCCATGAGGAAGCGATCCACCTCGCGGGCGGCGCCCCTGCCTTCGGCGATGGCCCACACGACGAGGCTCTGTCCCCGCCGCATGTCTCCGGCGGCGAAGACTCCGGGAACGCCCGTCGTGAAGGAGCCGAAGGAGGCTTTGGCGTTGCCGCGCTCGTCGGCCTGCACGCCGAAGGCCTTGAGGGGGCCTTCCTCGGGGCCGAGGAATCCCATCGCCACCAGGACGAGGCCGGCGGGGATGGTCCTCTCGCTTCCCGGGACATCCTGCGGCCCGAAACGGCCTTTAGCGTCCTTCTTCCACTCGACGTCGACTACCACCACGCCGCTCACGCGGCCGTCCTTGTCGCCCAGGAATTTCTTGGCCGTGACGAGGAATATCCTGGGATCGGCGCCGAAGAGCGCTGCCGCCTCCTCCTGTCCGTAGTCGGTCTTCAAGACTTTGGGCCAGCGGGGCCACGGATTGTCGGGGGCGCGGATCTCCGGCGGTCGCGGCATGATCTCGAGTTGGGTGACGCTTTTCGCGCCTTGCCGGATGGCCGTGCCGACGCAGTCGGTCCCCGTGTCGCCGCCCCCGATTATCACGACATCCCTGCCCTTGGCCGAGATGAATTTTCCGTCGGCGTGGTTCGAATCGAGGAGGCTTTTCGTATTGGCGGTCAGGTATTCCATCGCGAAATGGACTCCGGCGAGCTTGCGCCCCTCGATCGGCAGATCCCGCGGCCTCGTCGAGCCGCAGGCGAGCACGACGGCGTCGCTTTTGGCCTGCAGTTCTCCGGCGGCGATGCCCGAACCCTCCGCGTCGCCCGCGGCGGCGCGGACGCCGGTCACGAAGCGCACTCCCTCGGCGGCCATGAGGTCTATCCTCCGGGCGACGATTCTCTTGTCGAGCTTCATGTTCGGGATGCCATACATGAGTATTCCGCCGATCCGATCCGCGCGCTCGTAGACGGTCACTTCGTGCCCCGCCTTATTGAGCTGGTCGGCGCAGGAGAGGCCGGCGGGGCCGGAGCCTATTACCGCCACCTTCTTGCCCGTCCTCCTGGCGGGAGGCTCGGGAACGAGCCAGCCTTCTTCCCAGCCTCGGTCGATGATGCTCACCTCGTCGTGCTTTATCGCTACGGCCGGGAGAGGAATCGCTCCAACGGTGCAGGCGCCTTCGCAGGGGGCCGGGCAGACGCGGCCGGTGAACTCGGGGAAGTTGTTCGTGAGCCTGAGTCTCCTCAGGGCCTCCTGCCATAGGCCACGGTAGAGCAGGTCGTTCCATTCCGGGATGAGATTGTTGATGGGGCAGCCCGACACGGCGCCGTCGTAGACGACGCCGCCGTGGCAGAACGGCGTGCCGCAATCCATGCAGCGGGCGGCCTGGTCGCGATATTCCTCCTTGGTCTTGAAGGCCGTGTGGAATTCGTTCCAGTCCTTCGCCCTCTCCGCCGGGGCCCGGTCGGGGGGAAGCGCGCGTTCGTATTCGATAAAACCGGTCGGTTTGGCCATGGTCTATACCTCACAATAAAGGAATCAATGAATATCACCACGGAGACACGGAGGAAAGAGGAGATCACGGAGAAGAAATGAGAATAGGGATAGGAAAGGAGGTATTAGGGAAAAACTTCCTTCTATCCTCATTCTCTTTTTCTCTCCTCCGTGATCTCCGTGGCCATGCTCCCTGTCTCCGTGGTTGCCTTTCTCTTCTTTTCTCTTAATTGCCGGAGACGCGGGCGAGGTCGAGGTTGTTCTGCTCGAAGGCCGCCATCAGGGCCAGCTCGCCGGAGAGTCCGTCGCTAGAGGCCTTGTCGATGGCGACGATCATGCGCTTGTAGTCGCGCGGCATCACCTTGACGAAGCGCTTGACCGTGCCCGCCCAGCCCGCGAGCATCCGCTTCGCGCGGGCGCTGCCGGTCGCCTTCGCGTGGCGCTCTATGAGCTCCCTCAGCCTGGCTATCTCGACCGCGTCGCTTAAGTCCTCGAGGTCGACCATCTCGTCGTTGACGAGCGAGGGGAAGTTGCCGTCGCCATCGTGGACGTAGGCGACGCCGCCCGACATGCCCGCGCCGAAATTGCGTCCCGTGCGCCCGAGCACCACCACGACGCCTCCCGTCATGTACTCGCAGGCGTGGTCGCCGACGCCCTCGACGACGGCCGAGACTCCCGAGTTGCGCACGCAGAAGCGCTCGCCCGCCATGCCGCATACGTAGGCCTCGCCCGCAGTGGCTCCGTAGAAGCCCACGTTGCCGATGATGATGTTCTCTTCGGGCTTGAAAGGCGAGGCGGCGGGCGGATAGACGACGATCTTGCCGCCCGAGAGGCCCTTGCCGATGTGGTCGTTGGAGTCGCCCTCGATCGTCAACGTGACTCCGCGGGGGAGGAAGGCCCCGAAGCTCTGTCCCGCCGATCCGACGAACTTGAGGCTGATCGTATCGTCGGGAAGACCCTTGGCGCCGTAGCGCTTGGTGATCTCGGCGCCCAGGATGGTGCCCACGACCCGGTTCACGTTGTGGATGGGTATCGTGACCTTGACCTTGGACGCGCGCTCGAGGGCCGGCTCGCACAGACTCAATAGGACGCGCCTGTCCAGGGAGTCGTCCAGGCTGTGGTCTTGGGCTTTCGCGCGGTGCTTGCCCCAATCGTTGGGCACCTCGGGCCGATAGAATATCTTCGAATAGTCCAGATTCCTGGTCTTGGAGTTGCCCTTGGCGGCTTCCATATCGAGGAGGTCGGTCCTGCCGACCATGTCGACCAGCCTGCGTATCCCCAAGGCGGCCATATGCTCTCGCAGGTCCTGGGCCACGAAGCGCATGAAGTTCTCGACATGCTCGGGCTTGCCCGCGAAGGCCTTGCGCAGGACGGGATTTTGAGTCGCGACTCCGACCGGGCAAGTGTCGAGATTGCAGGCTCGCATCATCACGCAGCCGAGGGCGACGAGGGGGGCGGTCGCGAAGCCGAATTCCTCGGCGCCGAGGAGGGCCGCGATGGCCACGTCCCGTCCCGTCATGAGCTTGCCGTCGGTCTCGACGGTGATGCGGGAGCGGAGGTTGTTGAGAAGCAGGGTCTGGTGGGTTTCGGCGAGGCCGAGCTCCCAGGGCAGGCCCGCATGCCGCAGCGAAGACCGTGGCGAGGCGCCCGTCCCGCCGTCGTAGCCCGAGATGAGGACTACGTCGGCGCGGGCCTTGGCGACGCCGGCCGCGATGGTGCCGACGCCGACCTCCGAGACGAGCTTGACCGATATCCTCGCGTCGGGATTGGCGCACTTGAGGTCGTGGATGAGCTCGGAGAGGTCCTCGATGGAGTAGATATCGTGATGGGGCGGCGGGGAGATGAGCCCGACTCCGGGGGTGGACTTGCGGCACTCCGCGACCCAGGGATAGACCTTGCGTCCGGGCAGCTGGCCGCCCTCGCCCGGCTTGGCCCCCTGGGCCATCTTGATCTGTATTTCCTTGGCGCTTACGAGGTATTCGCTCGTCACGCCGAAGCGGCCGGAGGCGACCTGCTTGATGGCGCTGCAACGCGAATCTCCGTTCGCGTCGGGCAGGAAGCGCTCGGGGTTCTCCCCGCCCTCGCCCGTATTGCTCTTGCCCCCGAGGCGGTTCATGGCGATCGCCATCGCCTCGTGAGCCTCCTTGCTGATGGATCCGAAGGACATGGCGCCCGTCTTGAAACGCTTCACGATGGAGGCGACTTCCTCGACCTCGTCGATGGGAACCGCCTTGGAATCCTTGAATACCATGAGACCGCGAAGCGTGCACTGCCTCGCCGACTGGTCGTCGATCAGCGCCGTATACCGCTTGAAGGCCTCGTAGTCGCCCTCCCTGCACGCCCGCTGGAGAAGATGGACGGACTCGGGATTGTAGAGGTGGTACTCGCCTTCCTTGCGCCATTGCCAGTCCCCGCCGACGGGGAGAGTGCCGTAGTCCGGCGCGCGCTCATCGAAGGCGGCGGAATGGCGCTCCTCGACCTCGACGGCGAGATCCTCGATCCCGATACCGCCGATCCGCGAGGGCGTGCCCGTGAAGTATCGGTCTACGAGGGCCGCGGATAGGCCTACGGCCTCGAATATCTGGGCGCCTTGATAGCTCTGGACGGTCGATATCCCCATCTTGGACATGACCTTGATCACGCCTTTCGTAACGGCCTTTTTATAGGTCTTTACCGCCTTATCGTGCGTGAGCTCGGGAAGCAGGCCCGTCTTGATCATGTCGTCGATCGCCTCGAAGACGAGATAGGGATTGATGGCCGATACGCCGTAGCCGATCAGCATCGAGAAATGGTGTATTTCCCGAGGCTCGCCCGATTCCAGGACGAGACAGACTCGTGTTCTCGTCTCGTTGCGGATCAGGTGGTGGTGCAGGCCGGACACCGCGAGGAGGGCGGGGACGGGAATCATATCCTTGTTCACGCCGCGATCCGAGAGGATGAGTATGTTGCAACCCTCGGCGAAAGCCTTGTCGGCCTCGGCGCAGACCCGGTTCATCGCCCGCTCCAGGGCCGCGCCGGCCCCGCCCGAGCCGCCTTCGATCGCCTTGTAGATGATGGGAATGGTCACGGCCTTGAATCCCGTCCGGGTTATGTGGCGCAAGCGCTCGAGCTCGTCGTTGTCGATGAAAGGACTCGAGAGCTTGATCTGCCTCGCGGCCTCGGGCGTCGGGTGCACCAGATCGCCCTCCGAACCCATGAAGGTCTCGGGGCCTATGACGATCTCTTCGCGGATGGCGTCTATGGGCGGATTCGTGACCTGGGCGAAGAGCTGCTTGAAATAGTTATACAGGAGTTGGGGCTTGTCCGACAGGACGGCCAGGGGGGTATCGTTTCCCATCGAGCCGACGGGATCGACCCCGTCGCGGACCATGGGTATCAGCACCTGCCTTTCGTCCTCGTAGGTGTAGCCGAAAGCCTTCTCCAGCCGGAGGACGGTCTCATGGTCCGGCTCGGCATGGCGAGGCGGCGGCGGAAGCTCCTCGAGGCTGATCATGTGCTCGTCGAGCCATTCGCGGTAGGGATGCTCGCAGGCCGCCCTTTCCTTGATCTCCTCGTCGTCGATTATCCTGCCTTCCTTGGTGTCGATGAGGAGCATGCGGCCGGGCTGAAGCCTTTCCTTGCGCACGATGCGGTCGGCCGGGATGTCCAGCACGCCGACCTCCGAGGCAAGGATCACGGTGTCATCGAGGGTAACGTAGTAGCGCGCGGGCCTGAGGCCGTTGCGATCCAGCACCGCTCCCACGCTAGATCCGTCGGTGAAGGCCATCGCGGCGGGCCCGTCCCAGGGCTCGATCATCGTGGCGTGGTATTCGTAGAAGGCCTTCTTCTCGTCGCTCATGGACTCGTGACCCGACCACGGCTCGGGTATCATCATCATCATCGCATGCGAGAGCGGCCTGCCGGTGAGATAGAGGAACTCGAGGCAGTTGTCGAACATCGCGGAATCGGAGCCGCTCGCGTTGATGATGGGCATTATCCGCGCGACGTCGGGACCGAAGAGATCGGTCTTGATCATCGACTCTCGCGCATGCATCCAATTGACATTGCCGCGCAGAGTGTTGATCTCGCCGTTATGGATTAGGTAGCGGTAGGGGTGGGCCCTCTCCCAGCTCGGGAAGGTGTTGGTGCTGAAACGGGAGTGCACGACGCTGAGGGAAGACTCGAAGGCGGGATGCGAGAGGTCGAGGTAGAAGGGCTCGACCTGCTCCGACGTAAACATCCCTTTGTACACGATCGTCTTGCAGGACAGGCTCGCGAAGTAGAAGTAGTCGGCGGAGCTTTCGTTCCTGCCCTCGAGCGATTTCTCGGCGCGCTTGCGCACGACGTAGAGCCTCCGCTCGAAGGCCATTTCGTCGAGCCCGAGCACCGAGGCGCTCGGGCCCTTGCCGATGAACAGCTGGGAAATGTGCGGCATCACCGATCGCGAGATGTTGCCGAGCGAGGAGACGTCCACGGGAACGTCGCGCCAGCCGAGGCAAGAAAGCCCCTCCTCGTAAATGAGCTTTTCAAGACGGCCCTTCACGATCGCGCGCGTAGAGGAGTTGCGGGGCATGAAAAGCATTCCCACGCCATAGTCGCCGGCTCCCTTGAGGTCGATCCCCGATTCGGGACATACCTCCGCGAAGAAGCGCTGGGGGATCTGCGTGAGTATTCCGGCCCCGTCCCCCGAGTTGCGCTCGTATCCCGCCCCTCCCCGATGACTCATGTTATTGAGGATCGTGAGGGATTGGCTGACGATCTGATGGGACTTGCGGCCCTTGATGTTGACTACGAAGCCAATTCCGCAGGAATCGTGCTCTCGACGAGGATCGTAAAGGCCCTGTTCGGGCGGCAATCCGACGGGCATCGGCCCGCCCATATGGTTTTGACCCATCATCCTGCCTCGAAGAAGAATTAAGGTCAAGAAACCATATTTATGCAAAAAAAGTCAAGTGATCTGGTGTAAATTGCATAATTATACGAAAAACGTAGAAAAAAAGGATAATAAATGCATAAAGAGAAGCTCAAGCATCCTTTTTCTCTACTATGAACTTTCCCATTAGCCTATTGAGCGACATCACCGATGCAGAATTCTTCGTACCGGCTTCGGCGATGCCCTCGGCCGCCTTGAATATCTCGGCAATGCCTATGCTGATCTCCTCCATCCCGTTCTTCGTATCGGCTGAGATGTCGGATACCTGATGCATGGCGCGCGTAATCGCGCCGACCTTCTCGCTCATGGTTTTGGATGAGCCTCGGACTTCTTCGGTCGTGGAAAGGAGCGAGGCGAGGGCTTCGAGTATCTGCTGCGCGCCGATGGACAGTTCGCTCGTCGCGTTCTTCATTTCGGCCATTGAGAAGGCGACGCTCTTGATCTTGTCCACGATTTGATTGAAGACCTCGCCCGTGCGGCGCGTGCTCTTTTCCGATAGCTGGATGCTATCGGAGACCTCGCCTAGCGCCTTGGTCACGGAGCCGGCGCTTTCCGCGCTCGATTCGGCCAGATTGCGGATCTCGTCGGCGACGACGGCGAAACCCTTGCCGTATTCGCCCGCGTGGGCCGCCTCGATTGCCGCGTTCATGGCCAGGAGGTTCGTCCTCGAGGCTATGTCCTGGATGATCTGGGTCATCTCCATGATGACCCCCGCGGAATCGGCGACTCTCTTGATCCCGCGCTCGGTCTCCTCCATCTCGGATTGCCCGTCCGCGGCGGAGGACTCCAGCTCGTTGGCGATCTTGAGCTTCTCCTCGGCGGCGTCGGCTATATTCTTGATATTCGCGCTCATTTCCTCGATGCTCGCGCTCGATTCGTTGATGGCCGAAGCTTGATCCGCGATCAGCCTCGCGAGATTGGCTATGAATTCGTCGACGTCCGCCGCGGAATGGGCGCTGCTCGAGACTTCCGTGTCGAGAAGGATGATCTTGTTCTTCATGCCCTCGGTATTGGCGCGAATCTCGTGCAGGCTCGCGGCCGTTTCCTCCGAGTTCGCGGCGAGGTCGGAGGAAATCTCCTGGGCCCCGATGGCTACCGACTTCACCTCCGTCATCAAGCCCTGCAGGGCGCTGATGAAGCTATTGAAGAAATCGGCTACTTTTCCGATCTCGTCCCGGCCCTTCGCGTCGGCTCTTACGGTAAGGTCCCCCGTGGCGGCCCGCTTGAAGGTGGCGATATAGCTGCCGAGCGGCTTCAGGACGATCCTGATCAGGAAGAAGAGGCCGAGGCCGAGACCGAGCGTCAGGACGAAGGCCGTGATGATGACATTGCGCGTGGCCGCGGCCTGTGTGAGCGCGGCAGCCCTGAGAGACGATATGATCTCGAAGGCGCCGTGCACTTCCCCGACCTTCCAGCCTTCCCTGACGCCGCCGACCGGATCTATCGAACCCGCAGGTTCCCCATGGCATATAAGGCAATCCTGGCTCAACCTGATCGGGCGGAAATAGTAGACGTTTTGGGTGTCGGACTTGATATATTCGTCGAGCTTGCCCTCTTCTAGCTTTTTCAAGGCCTCGATCTCGAGGCCCTTAGGCTCGTTCGCCGGATTTCGAGGCTGGAATTTAGGGACGCGGAATTCGTAGTCGCCCTGTTTGGCATTCTTGCCCGCGACCTCTATCGCGGTGATGATCGGAACCGCCTCGAGCAGGGTAGCCCGGTCGACTTTCTTGGCGAGATCCGCGAGGTTGGTGGTGACTCCGGATTGGAGCCGTTCCGCCATGGCGTCGCGCGTGGCCTCCACGGTATAGACGATGGCCCTGCTTTTCTCTAGGATGGCCGCCCTGGCTTGCGCCGTGATATCGCTGATATAGAACTGGGCGATGATTACCGTAATTACGAGCATGCCGCCGAGCGAAAGCAGAAGTACTTTAAGCTTAAGGTTGAGGTCACGGATGCGCATTGGCCAAGTATAGGTTCTGGATGGCTCCATTTCAAGCTCGGGACCCGTCCCTCAGCCTTTTCGTCATCGGTGTTTACGATGTAGAGTGCCCTTTCGCGAACCGATATTTGATGGAAGGTCCTTCGCGGACTCGTTCGGTTTATAATTGAAGGGAGCGAAGACAGAGGGGAGATGACTGTAGGCCAGAAAGCGAGCTTAAGCCTCCTTATCGCCGTACTCCTCTTTGCGGCCTTCGCCGTGGCGGCTTTCTCGGGACTCTTCGATGTGATCGAATCGAGTTTCCGAAATCCGGCCTTGGTTAGAGGTATCGATTCCTCGCTGGCGAAGGTCGCCGAAGCGGAGGCAGGTTTCCATTCGTCCAATCTCACCCGCTTCGGCTCCGTCCTCGCGCAGGGGGCGGTCCGAAGGAGCTTTTTACCCAATATCAGTTCCCAGGACGCCTTCGATCGAGCCAATCTCTTCGGGAAGCTGCAGGAGGAGACGGCCGGCCTTACAGGCATTCGGTTGATAGATTCCGACGGCAAGAGAATTCACTTCAGCAACCAACCCGGAGACATTCTCTCCAAGTCGCAGCTCGAAACCACCTATCGCAATTATGGCGGGGCCGGGGACCCCCCATATGATTCCGTCGCCGCGCCAGAAGGGTCCGAGGGTGTGGTACGCGTCGATCCCGGAGCGGGTAGGTTTATTTATTCCCTGCCTTTTTCGGACAGCTACGGTATTTATAGGGGCAGCGCGGAATTCCAAGTCTCCCTCGAATCCCTGGTTTCCCTTCTCGTAAAGGACGACCTGGCGACGATCGGCGAGGAGGCCGTTCCCGCGGGAGGGGGGGGCATCCTCCTGCGGGTGCCCGAGGCCTACCGTTCCGTCCTTCCCCAGCGCGTCACGGAGCTTTGGGCCTCCGGTCTGGGCGATAAGCCGGTCTCCATCGCCTCGTCGGCAGGCTCGGGCGAGTCCTTCGTGCTCTTCTCCAAGACCGTCGAAGGTGCGGGCCGCGTCGGCTATATCATTCCTTCCGGCGATTTTACCCTCCCAACGGAGATGAAGTGGATCCTTCTCGGGTCCTTCTTCATAACCGCTTATCTGCTCGCTTTCCTGCTCTTCAATATCAGACAGGACCGTATGACGATCCTGTCCGACAGGATCAAGCGTTTCCAGATCAACCTCCTCGAGGAGTATGTCGAGAACAAGTCGGATATCGATTTCGGGCGTTGGCACCGGGAACTGGAAGCCAGAAGGCCCGAGGTCAGGGCCACGATCAGGTCGGGCCTCGGCAGAGTAAGGAAGAATCGTCAGGCCGAGGTGGACGATCTCATCGACAAGAGCTGGGATGAGATACTCGCCGTACTCGGAGGCAGGAGCGAGAACGAGCGAAGTACCGCTGAGCGAACTTCCTTCGACCTCAAAGAAATACAGCGCATCCTAGGGGAAGCTCTCAAGACTGGTAGTTTTGTAATCCCTTCCGGATCGGTAGTCGGTCCTCAAGCAAGCGGTACGATAGCTGCGAAGCGGCCGAAAAGTCCAAGAGCCGAGGCGATCGAACCGCCGACCGCGAAAAGCGAGGCGGTACTATCAATTTCCTTACAGTCTTCTGCGCCTTTGGCGCCGGAAGAGGCTGAGGCGGTAGAAGAGGCCGAAGAGGTAGAAGAAGCTGGAGGAAGAAGTGAGACTGTCGAAGAAGCTGAGACTGTCGAAGAAGCTGAGACTGTCGAAGAAGCTGAGACTGTCGAAGAAGCTGAGACTGTCGAAGAAGCTGAGACTGTCGAAGAAGCCGAAGCGGTAGAAGAGGCTGAAGCGGTTGAACCACAGCTCGCGAAAAGCGAGCTCGTACAACCAATTTCCCTGCGGTCTCCGGCGCCATTGGCGCCGGAAGAGGCTGAGGCAGTCGAACCACAGCTCGCGAAAAGCGAGCTCGTACAATCAATTTCCCTGCGGTCTCCGGCGCCTTTGGCGCCGGAAGAAGCCGAAGCAGTAGAAGAAGCCGAAGCAGTAGAAGAAGCCGAAGCAGTAGAAGAAGCCGAAGCAGTAGAAGAGGCTGAGGCAGTCGAAGAGGCTGAGGCAGTCGAACCACAGCTCGCGAAAAGCGAGCTCGTACAATCAATTTCCCTGCGGTCTCCGGCGCCTTTGGCGCCGGAAGAAGCCGAAGCAGTAGAAGAAGCCGAAGCAGTAGAAGAGGCTGAGGCAGTCGAAGAGGCTGAGGCAGTCGAAGAAGCTGAAGCAGTAGAAGAAGCCGAAGCAGTCGAAGAGGCTGAGGCAGTCGAAGAGGCTGAGGCAGTAGAAGAAGCCGAAGCAGTAGAAGAAGCCGAAGCAGTAGAAGAGGCTGAGGCAGTCGAAGAAGCCGAAGCAGTAGAAGAAGCCGAAGCAGTAGAAGAAGCCGAAGCAGTAGAAGAGGCTGAGGCAGTTGAAGAGGCTGAGGCAGTTGAAGAGGCTGAGGCAGTTGAAGAGGCTGAGGCAGTTGAAGAGGCTGAGGCAGTTGAAGAGGCTGAGGCAGTTGAAGAGGCTGAGGCAGTTGAAGAGGCTGAGGCAGTTGAAGAGGCTGAGGCAGTTGAAGAGGCTGAGGCAGTCGAACCACAGCTCGCGGGAAGCGAGCTCGTACAATCAATTTCCTCGCGGTCTCCGGCGCCTTTGGCGCCGGAAGAAGCCGAAGCGGTAGAAGAGGCTGAGGCAGTTGAAGAAGCCGAAGCAGTAGAAGAAGCCGAAGCAGTAGAAGAGGCTGAGGCAGTTGAAGAAGCCGAAGCGGTCGAACCACAGCTCGCGGGAAGCGAGCTCGTACAATCAATTTCCTCGCAGTCTCCGGCGCCCTTGGCGCCGGAAGAAGCCGAAGCAGTCGAAGCAGTCGAAGAGGCTGAGGCAGTCGAACCACAGCTCGCGGGAAGCGAGCTTGTACAATCAATTCCCTCGCGGTCTCCGGCGCCTTTGGCGCCGGAAGAGGCCGAGGAAGTCGAACCACAGCTTGCGGAAAGCTGGCTCGTACAATCAGTTCCCTTACAGTCTCCGGCGCCGCTGGCGCTGGAAGAAGCCGAAGCGGAAGAAGAGGCCGAGGCGGTAGAAGAAGCCGAAGCAGTCGAACTACAGCTCGGCGGAAGCGAGCTTGTACAATCAATTCCCTCGCAGTCTCCGGCGCCCTTGGCGCCGGAAGAAGCCGAAGCAGTCGAACTACAGCTCGCGGGAAGCGAGCTCGTACAATCAATTTCCTCGCAGTCTCCGGCGCCCTTGGCGCCGGAAGAAGCCGAGGCGGTAGAACTACAGCTCGCGAAAAGTGAGCTCGTACAATCAATTTCCTTGCAGTCTCCGGCGCCACTGGCGCCGGAAGAAGCCGAAGCGGTAGAGGAAGCCGAAGCGGTAGAAGAAGCTGAGGCGGTAGAAGAAGCCGAAGCGGTCGAAGAGGCCGAGGCTGTCGAAGAGGCTGAAGAGGTAGAAGAAGCCGAGGCGGTAGAACCACAGCTCGCGGGAAGCGAGCTCGTACAATCAATTTCCTTCCAGTCTCCGGCGCCTTTGGCGCCGGAAGAGGCCGAGGCTGCGGTTCTCGAGAAGCAAGCTGATGATGCGGAACTCGAAGAGCTCGAGACCCCTGAAGGACTTACGGAGCTCGAGTCGGTCGAGATGGAAGCGCCCCTCGAAGCACGTTCAAATTCGGCTAAGGCATATGAGTTGGCCGCGAACGAAAACGACGATATTCCCATAATCTCAGAATCCTCGGGGCTTGAACTCGCGGATGAGGCAGATATCTCGGAAATCATTGGATTCATCGACATAGATGAATCCGAGCGCTTGGAAGACCTCGAGGCCGAAGAGGTACTAGACGAGGAAGTATCTCAAAAAGCCGGAGATTCATGGACTAGCGAAAATAAGAGTCTTCATTCCCATTCCGACCAAGCGGTGGACCCGGGGCTCGAGGCTTTGGAAGAAGTGGAATTCGAGCTTCTTCTTTCTTCGATCGATCTATCTTCCCTGGAGCAATGGGACAAGGGGCCGGCCGGGGCCGCTAAAGCGGATGCCTCCCGATTCGAAGAGGGCGAAGGCGCCGGAATTCAAGCGGTCGAGCCAATCGAAGACGGAAGCTTTGCGGAAAACCATGGAGCGCCGAGGTCCACCCATTATATCGAAGAGCGGCAAGCGCCCGACGAGCTCGAAGAGCTCGAGGCTGATGCCGAGGCAGCCGTCGATGGAGCTCTTGGAGCGGCTTCGGATTTGGACCGATATCTCGGACCATGGATCGCCTATCATCCTTTCGCCGCTTTCGACAAAGGACGCGTCATAGAGGATCTAGTCGTCGTCGGTGAGGGGCAGGCCTGGGCGGAGGTCGAGTTCCTGGGCGAGGAAGAAGAGGCGTTCGGCGATGCCGAGGAGGGAATAATCGAATTCCGCGACGGCATTTTCAGGTTGAATACCGACCGCGCGTTGGCCGGCATCGATCCGTCCGCCGCCATGGGAGAGGACAGTGAAATGCGTGCCTTGGTAGACGCCGTTTTGGGAACCGACGGGGAACGATAACGGCTTGACCCGCGACGCATTCCTGTCTAGGTTTGTCCCATTATGGATGGCGAACGGAAGGCAGCGCGCTCCCCGCTGACGAAATTGCGAGCTTTTATCGTCTCGACTGTCCTGATTTCCGCCCTGTCACTCCTAATCTCGTGGCCGATTTGGTTTTATGCGACTAGCCGTAGCCGGTCCTACACCTTGACAATAGCCTCGCTCATGGTTCTCCTCGTCGCGTTCACGATCGCGCGGGCGTTGCTACGGCGACGCAATGATCGGTCGGGACACCGGTCCGCATGAGTCGCGTCTCCTCCGCGGGGCGCATCGTGCTCATCACGGCTCTAGTCGCGGCATCGATTGCCGCTTGGCCGCAGATACCGGCCTATCCGATGCTGGGCTCCCTCGGGCCGGAGGACGTCATTTTCGCCCAGCAGCAAGCGCAGTTGTCCGAATCATACAAAGCGATACGAGCCGGCGAAAAGCCACCGGAGCTCGTCATTTACTCCTATGCCGTCCAAGCCCCGATCGATCTTTTCTCGATCGCCGCAAGGCTCAACATGCCCTATGAGACCCTGGCCACGATCAATCGCCTCGACCGGTCGCGTACTTTCCTGCCCGGCGAGCGTATTCTAGTCCCTTCGGCGCCCGGGATCTTCGCATCTTTAGCACCAGGCTCCGATCTGGACCTCCTGTTCTCATATCGCGCAAAGGACTCGGGTTTTATAGTGCGCGTCGCCGGCGAAAAGTCCTCGGTCTATCGCTTCTATCCAGGCGCCAGGTTCCTTCCCGAAGAAGAGGCCCTCTTCCGTGGTCTCCTCATCCATTTCCCCCTGCCTTCCGAGGTCCTCGTGACAGGTTTCGAAATAGGCGAGAGCCGCGCAGACCATCGAATGGCCCATCATGCGGGGATCGATCTCATGGCTCCGGCGGGCACCGAAGTCTACGCGGCGCGTGCGGGTCTGGTCACCGGCGAAGGAAGCAATGAAGTTTTTGGGCAATACATCATAATAACCCACGATGGCAATTGGTCCACGGTTTATGGCCACCTTTCGGCGCGACTAGTCAGATTGAACGATAGTGTCGAATCAGGTATGATTCTAGCCAATTTGGGGTCGACGGGCGAATCCACAGGTTCGTATCTTCATTTCGAGGTACGTATGCCGCAAGGGAGATGATTGCCAGCGCCCGTGATCATGCGGTTCCATTCGCGATAAGACAGGAGGACCAGTGACCAGGATATTCTCATGGAATGTCAACGGAATCCGTGCCTCGGCCGGGAAGGGTCTCTTCGAGTGGCTGGCGAAGGAAAGCCCCGACGTCCTTTGTCTCCAGGAGACTAAGGCGAGCCCCGACCAGCTTTTGTCGGATTTCCTGTCGCCTTCCGACGGGCGAGGCGGCGTCTATCGCGGTTACTGGGCCTCGGCGAAGCGTCGGGGCTATTCGGGCGTCGCCATATTCTCCAAGAAAGAGCCGCGCTCCATCTCCTTTCTCGGGGAAAGCGACTACGACGAGGAAGGTAGGGCCCTTGTCGCCGATTTCGGCGACTATGTACTGGTCTCCGCCTATTTCCCCAACAGCCAGGAGGGCGGCGCCAGGATCGAATATAAGATAGGCTTTTGCGACTCGATACTCGCATTATGCGACGGCATTGTCGCCTCCGGCCGTCACGTAATCGTGGCAGGAGATTACAATATCGCGCATAAGCCGATAGATCTCGCCAACCCCAAGGCCAACGAAGGCAACCCGGGCTATCTGCCAGAAGAGAGGGCGTGGATGGACAAGTACCTTTCGGCGGGCTTCGCCGATACCTTCCGGCATTTCAATGCCGAGCCCGGCCAATATACATGGTGGACCTATCGCGTCCCAGGCGCGCGGGAAAGGAACATCGGTTGGCGGCTCGACTACCATTGCGTCGACGAGGGATTCCTGCCCTCCGTGAGAGGCGCCGCAATCCATCCCGCAGTCATGGGTTCGGATCATTGTCCCGTCTCGATAGATCTGGACATTATATAGGAGAATCTCGATGCATATTCGCTACAACGCGCCCACCACGCTTACATTCACGCTCATCGCAGGGCTAGTGCTTCTTCTATCGGGGACTCTTTTCCCGGGCCTGACCACGGCTTGGTTCTCGACGCCTGCGCCCTTTCATTCCAACCGCTTCCAAGACTATTTCAAGCTCATCAGCCATCCGCTCGGCCATGCAAGCATCGACCACTACATCTCGAACTTCAGCTTTATCCTCCTTTTGGGACCCATCCTCGAGGCCAGCTACGGCTCTCTATCCGTTCTCATGATGATGTTCGCCACGGCCTTGGTAACCGGTCTCCTTCAAGTCTTCTTCTTCCCGAGCACTATCCTGCTCGGGGCGAGCGGCATCGTTTTCATGATGATCCTCCTCGCTTCGTTCACCAACTTCAGGAAGGGCGAGATCCCCCTTACCTTCATACTGATAATGGTCATCTATCTTGGGCGCGAGGTCTTCAACGCGGTCGCGGCCAAGGTCACGCCCGGCTCCGTCAACAACATCTCGCAGTTCGCCCACATCATCGGCGGGCTCGTAGGTTCCTTCTTCGGCTTTCTCCGGCCGGCAAAGCGCATCGCGGGGGGGACGGCCCAATAACCGATGGCGTCCCGCCTAGCCCGCTACGTCAGGCGGCTCGCGAGGATCGCCTTCGCGCTCGCGCTGCTCGCCATCGTCCTCACGGCGGTCCAGGCCGCCTTCCATCCCTTCGATGCCGCCATCTCGAAGGCCGCGGCCTTCGTCGACGATCTCGACTCGCGGCTTTCCCGCGAGGCCTTCAGGGGCATAACCATCGGAAGCCTCGCCCTCATCCTCGCGCTTTGCGTCTTCCCCCTCTTTCTGAAACGCATCGACGAGAAGGCCTACGCGCGAGGCCTGTGGCGGGGCGTGATCGCCGCCTCCGTTTACTACCTCTCGAGCAGACTTTTCCAGGCGGCCGCGAGCCTCGGCCGCATACGGTTCATCATCGTCCTCCTCGTCGCGGTCGCCGCGGGCGCGATAATAGTCGAGGGCATATCGCTCGCCGTTCGCGAGGAGAAAGAGCGGTCCTTCCGCACC
Source organism: uncultured Spirochaetota bacterium (assembly GCA_963778775.1). GTDB lineage: Bacteria > Spirochaetota > Spirochaetia > Treponematales > Rectinemataceae > UBA1306. Next base: position 21,992 of record CAVZVX010000208.1, read on the forward strand.
GACGTCGTCTCCTCGATCGCCTCCGGCTTTCTCTTCGGCGTCCTCGTGAAGTTCGCCGGCTATGGTCTCGAATTGCTGAAAAAGGCCATCGCCGCGATGCATAGATAGCTGTCTTAGCCGATTGCGCTAAGAGCTCGGCCGCGGGCACTATCGGGGAAGGGTAAAGGTCCGGGACGTCGTAAACGAGCCTCTCACGGATGGGGCAGCCTACGCGGCGAGCCTCAGGCCAACAGGTCCATCCGCGCGAAGACATCGTCCAAGCCTTCGTTGCCGATGGAGGCTCGCCTGTACGAAGTGCCCTCGAGCAGCGCTGCGGGACCGGTCTCGCGTTCGAGGTAGCGTCTTTCCTTGCCTTCCTCGAACCAATAGGCGAGGGCAATGCGACCTCCTTCGATCTCGATCGCGGTGACGCCCTTCTTGCCGACTGCGCAGCCGGAATTGAAAAGGCAGGGAAGGATAAGATCGCTTCCGTAGAGTCCGCGCTTTCGTCCCCTCCTCTTTTCCTTGCGGCCCATTCTTCTGAATTCTTCCTTATATAATCCGACGGTCTCGGCGATCTCGGCTTTCCTCTTTGCGCTAGCTTCGCTGTATTCCGCGCAGAGGCGCTCGATCTCGAAGCGAAGGCGGTCGTATTTGGAGAGAGACTCGAAAAGGGGTCTGTGCGTATGGCCGATGACGGAAACGATGCCCGTGTTCCGGGAAAAATCGTATATGCGCCGCTCGATCCGATATCGCCTGCCCGAGTCCTTCGAAGGGCTTCTGTTCCGGATGCGGAGGTTGTGAAAAACGTACCGAATGACGGCCCCGCTCAGGTCGTTATGCTTGGTGAGAAAGCCCGAGGCCTGATGACCGTGGAAGACATAGAGCATTCGCGGCCCCCATCCGAGCCTCACTCCCTGATGGAGCGGATAGGGGTAGCGCGATGCCTCCAGGAGGTCATCGTCGTGGTTACCGCATATCTTGTACAGTCTGCCCTCGCGCGCGAATCTGTCGAAAATTGCGAACAGAGGCCGCCACGCGGAGCGAATCCTCGCAAGACGGAATTTCTGAATGTCCTCGATGTCGCCGTTCAGGATAAGGGTCGAGCCCCTCGAAAGATAGTGGCGCTCGAGAGCGGAGGCGAGGAGCTCGCCGTTGCGCCTGAAGTCGTCGTTCGACGAGCCGTCGCCCATGTGGAGATCGCTGATGACGACCACACGCGACGAAGCATCGAGGGCGAGCGCGGGGGCGGCGCGCATTTGTCCATTGAGGCCCTCGAAGAATTGCTCGTCGGTCATTCCGACAAGGATGACGGAAGCGGGGAACATTGTCTACTCGAGTCAATCGGTGGTATGGAGGGGAAATATAAAGGTATCAATATATTCTCACAGGAGAGGGAATAATCTTGATTATTCGATAGTTTTACATGAGATTTGGGCGATTGAGTTGCGATGAGATCGCAAGAGCGGGAACCCGGCGAAGCCCTGCAGGTTCTCGCCGCCGTTTGGTGGCCCCGGATAAATTTGATCTACTACGGAAGCGAAAGCGCTCCTCAATGCGGTAGTCGCTCACTTTTGGATGGAACGTACGATAGTTTACCGATATGGGAACGCAAGCTCGGATACAGGATCCTGAGCAATGCCGAATAGAGGGATTTTTTGCCTTGATTTCCCACAATTATATACCGCGGAGCTCTAGGGTCCGTTCATGGACCAAAACTGTCGCTTGTTTGGGCTAAAAAGTAGGCTTGCATCAGTTATAAAAGGAGTCGGAACAACTGAAAATGGAGGCTTGGACAACTGAAAATGGAGGCCGGGACAACTGAATCTTGGCCACTAGATAGCCGGATACTGAGCACATCTATCTAGCTATTGGCGAAATCTAGCCGGATATCAAGAGTATCCAGCAAGATATCACCCGTATGTGGCTAGATACGAATCGTATTCAGCGAGATAAAATAGAGAAATCAGTCTTTTTGAAGCCTGGGAAGAACGAAACGCCAACATTGACAAGCGGGAGAGACCCTCGTCCAGGTCGCTTAAGCCATTGCTACAGCGAATAGTGGACCTCCCTGCCTCAATACATACGACGTATAACAATGAACTTCCTCTCCTAATGCATCCCATTTTAAAAGAGCCCCCCTTGAGAGCGAAAACCGAAGATACAGATTGACAGCCCGCAGCGGCGGCAATAGTCTGATTCCCGTCCCATTTATCGATACTAAAATACGAGGAGCTCGCCGTCATGGTCGTCTCCATCGCCCGCCATTCCGAAGGGTGTCTTGCCGCCCGCTTTCCCTTCGACCGAGAGGTCGTCGATGCAATGCCTACAGTCCCCGGCCGAAGATGGTCAGCCGGCGGCCAAGCCTGGCTCATTCCGAACGGCAGGGACGAAGGAGACAGGCTGCTCAATGCCCTTTATGATACGGGTATGTTCAGCCGTTTCGATTCAAGCGACACGCGCCGCGACGATTCTTTCGACGAGACGTTGCAAGCTCTCGGGGGAGCCCTCGAATCCCGCCATTATAGCACCCGGACGATTCAGGCATACGCCCAATGGGTCAGACGCTTTCTCGACCAGAACAAGGGCCGAAAGCGCGCCTCCCTCGGCGAAAAAGATATAAACGCCTTCCTAAGCCATCTCGCCGTAGACGGAAACGTCAGCTCCTCCACCCAAAACCAGGCCCTTGCTGCCCTCCTTTTCCTTTTCAGACAGATTTTGGGAACTCCGGTCGGAGAGCTGGGAGAGGTCATCCGCGCCAAAAAGCCGATACGCCTTCCCCGTCCTCAAGGCTCGTATCTAAAAGCGCTTGAGTTGCCACAGCTTCCGCCACTCTTTCACGACCCATCTCATCAAAAGCGGCTACGACATCAGGACCGTTCAGGAGCTTCTCGGCCTCAGAGACGTGAAGACTACCATGATCTATACGCATGTGCTCAACCGGGGACCTTCAGGAGTGAGGAGCCCGATGGACCTATTTTGAGATGAAAAGGCTTATCGGGGATCAGCATAAGCTGCCGATTATGAAGGCAGATCGATTACATATTTCAAGGCGAGGAAAGAAATGAATAGGAGTACACCAGATATTCGGGGGACTTGCAGCGATGATTAGTATCCGAATTCAATGATCTTACTTTGAACGTTCTAGTTTTAGAAGGATGCGGGTTTTGAGCAAGAACATATCGTCTTCAATGGCTAATTGTTCCTAGATTTTCCGAATACTGAGGAGTTTGAGATGGATCGAAACAGGATCATAAAAGAGATTCAGAAATGCAAGATCCCGTTTCCAGGCACGTCCGATCAAGTCGATATTGGAAAGGACTTTGGCCAGGGCGGCAACGGGGTCGTCTTCTCAATTAGGCATGGAACCTCTGACTACGCTTTGAAGGTTTATACACCACCCGAGAGTCGCGAACTAAACACCACTGCATACGACCGGTTCCGGTCAGAAATTGAACTGGCCCAGCGTTTTGAACATCCATTTGTGATTAAGGCGATCGGGACTGGTTATTTGGAGATTACCACATTTCGCCTTCCTTACTACATCATGCCGAAAGCTATTGGGACACTTAGGCGGCGCGTCAAAACAAGTTGACTATGATGCTAATTAATTATACTATGATGTATGCCGGATTCGGGACTGATCGAAGGCATTACTTCGAAGTATATTGCTCTTGCGCCTCTCATGGATGAGCGGATGCGTAGGCAGTGGGCAGCCGCCGAAGCGAATGCAATCGGACCAGGTGGACTGACAGCAGTATGTTCGGCAACCAGGATGTCTCCAACCACGGTCAGGAGGGGCAAGCGCGAACTTGCAGCTCGAAAGGCTCATCCTGAAGAAGCCCCAAGCACTCGTATAAGAAATCCCGGTGGCGGCCGAAAGCATTCGACCGACAACGATCCCGATCTGAAGAAACAGCTGCTCGACCTCGTTGACCCGGTGACACGGGGAGACCCTATGTCACCTTTGGTATGGACGTGCCTGAGCACCACCAATCTCTCGGAAGCTCTCACGGAACTTGGCCACGCCGTCAGTCCCCGAACTGTAGGGCGACTCTTGAATGAAGAAGGTTTCAGCCTCCAGAGTAACAGGAAGACCAAGGAGGGGGGATCCCATCCGGACAGGGATGCTCAGTTCGAGTACATCAACGCCACAGTCAAGAAATTTCAGCGATCCGGTCAACCTGTTATCTCCGTCGACACGAAAAAGAAAGAGCTGGTGGGCGAATTCCGCAATGGTGGGAAGGAATGGCGGCCCAAGGGAGAGCCAGAAACCGTCAACGTCTACGACTTCATCGACAAGGAACTTGGCAAGGCGATCCCTTACGGAGTCTTCGACATCACTGAGAATAAGGGCTGGGTGAGCGTCGGTATCGATCATGACACGGCCCATTTCGCCGCCGAAGCCATCAGGCGTTGGTGGAAGAAAATGGGAGCCAAACGATACTCATCGGCACGAGCCCTGCTTATCACGGCCGATGGCGGTGGGAGCAATGGAAGCCGATGCCGGCTTTGGAAGGTTGCTCTCCAGGACCTTGCGAACCAGCTCAAGATGCCGATCTATGTCCGCCACTTCCCTCCTGGGACAAGCAAATGGAACAAGATCGAGCACAGGATGTTCAGTCATATAACACAGAACTGGCGAGGGCGTCCGTTGGTCAGCCACGAGGTCATTGTCCAGCTGATCGCGAACACGACTACAGCATCTGGGCTGAAGATTCGGGCAGCACTCGACACGCAAAGCTACGAGACAGGGTTGACCGTCAGCGACGAAGAACTTGCAGCGTTGAATATCAAACGAGCAAAATTCCACGGAGACTGGAATTACGCATTGTTGCCAATCAAGAGCAAGAAACAGTCAACTTAATATGGCG
>CAVZVX010000209.1:0-37996 GCA_963778775.1 uncultured Spirochaetota bacterium
ATCGTCTTCGTCGGTTTGGGTGCGCCGCTGATGAGCACCACCGGAGCGAAGCCGGCGCGCACCAGGCGGGCGGCCGTCTCGGATGCGCGTGCCGCATGCGTCGCCGCCCAGCACCACCCCCACCGCATCGGCTTTGGCGGGTGTGTCGTGCTGGACCAGGGCCCGGCCCAGCGCGCCGAGCCACACTGTGGCGTGAAATAGGCCGCCAGCACCATCAGGAGCAGAGCCACGCCGAAACGCAGCGCAACCATCCGGCGGCGAACCATCGGCCTAGTTTTCTCTCCGGCGCTGCCGCCGCGTCAGTGCCGCCCATACCCCCGTCCATCATGCCCATGAGTCCGCCTACTCGGCCGAAGGCGACGCCGTGAGAGAACGGGGACGATGGCGGCAACAGTACCCGACGAACATGTCCGTGGCGACCCCGATGAAGTAGCCCAGGGCGATGCCCGTCATCATCCCGAAGGTCATGCCGACCATCATGCCGAGCATTTCCGTGGCTGAACCGCGATACTGGCGCAGGTATATGCCCACGCCTCCGCTGATAATAGGGACGAGAGATTAGCAACAATGGCAGCAAAAAGGGACATAACAGGCTACTCTCGAAAATTGACATCGAAATCGAATCGCTGGTCTTCCTCGGCTTGCCTGGGACGCACGATCCTGATAATAACCCTCCACGGGCCGGGCATCGAAAAACGTACTCGGCCAACATAGCGACCCTCGCCCTGCGATACCCAACTACTCGGTTCCTACCCATTCTCATGTTGGTCATGTCCAGATCGAAGGAGACCTGCGCATCGTCGATGAACTTGCCATCGGCGTCGTCGTGGAGCGGGTTTCAGTGCTCCTATGCCCCAGATCGGGGGTGCGGGATCGCAAAAAAGCTTAATGATAAGGTTGAGGCACGCCTGTCGACCAGGGTAAACGGCGATCCTGCGGCCGGGGTTGTCGGTGGGTTCGGTGCCGATGCGAGCCGCGGCCCCTTTTGGGGCGAGCAGGCGGCACTAGAAAGAAGAAGCGCCAAAGCAGGAGCGGAATCGCGTATATGTTTCTGCATAGGACTTCCTTAGAACAGGATTCAGCGCGTGTCGGTCTGTTGTCTCCACGTGCGGATTAGGGCGCCGGCGGCTTCCTCGACCTGCCACAAGGTGGTACCGCGGCCCAGCGATAGTCTCAGCGCCCCGAGGGCGATAACGGAATCGAGTCCATCGCGAGAAGGACGTTGGACGGCACATCGGTTCCTCGTGACAGGCCGACCCGGTCGAGGCCGCGATCTCGGGAGTGGAGTCGAGCAGGCGGTTGCCCGATGCGTTCGGGAATGAGACATTAGGGGTCTGGGGCAGACGATCCTTGGGATTGCCGCTTTGTCGAAGGCCGGGCACCCCGGCGACGAGCAGCTGGAACAGCCTGTCCCGAAGGCGGGTCTCGCGAATTGTTTCCTTCTCCATGATTCGCAAGGCAATCTCGCAGGCCTTGCCCGATCCAACGATGTACGGAACGTTTTCCGTACCGGGACGCAGCCCCGCTCATGGTTCACGCCATTGCCGACCGGGAGGATTTTGGCACCTATCCGAACGTCGAGCGCCCCCACTCCTTTCGCGTAGAGCTTATGGCCGGCGATCGAAAGTAATCAACACCTAAGGCGTATGCCCGAACCGGGATCTTCCCTGCGGCCTGCGCGGCATGGGTCTGGATGATGGCCCCTGAGTCGTGAGCCATCTGGGCCAATTGCGGGATGGGCATGACCGTGCCGGTTTCATTGTTGGCGAGCATCACGGTCACAAGGGCGGTTTGGCCCATTACCGAGACCCTCGCGTCTTCAACCCGAACCTGCCCAGTTCCGTCCACGGGTAGCCTGGAAACGGCAAAGCCCTCTTCTTCCAGCCTGTCGCAGGGGCGCGAAGAGGCGGGGTGTTCCACTATCGAAGTCACGATATGCCGGCGCCTCGCGGGGGCGGCGGCGCATTCGCCGCGGATCGCCAGGTTGTTCGACTCGGTTCCGCCGGAGGTGAAGACTATCTCGTCCGGCGCGCATCCGAGCAGGCTCGCGACCTGTTCTCGCGCGCCATCGATTGCCTTCTTGGCCGTCTGACCGTATGCGTGGCCGCTCGAAGGGTTGCCGAAATGAGTCGTGAACCACGGAAGCATAGCCTTGAGCACAGCGTCGTCGACGGGAGTAGTGGCGTTATAATCCAGATATATCGTCGTCTTCATGTCCTTGCCTCGATTGCGGTCGACTCTACCGGAAGCCCCGCGTTCGCCATTCAGGGTAGCGGTCCGCGAGCCTAATTGCCTTTCGTCCTCGCTCCCGCAATAGCCGTACCGCTTCCATTGAGAGGACGCGATACGGACCTCGACAATACGCAACGATCTCCCGATCCATCGGTATTTCCGCAAGACGTTTCTTCAGGTCCTCGAGCGGAATGAAAAGGGCACCTGCGATATGCCCGCTTTGATATTCGGCGAGGGGTCGCACATCGACGACCGTGACATCCCCGGCGCGAGCTCGCCTGAATAGCTCCTCGCGCCCGATTGGGTCTGTCCTGTCGGACTCGTCGAAGTACTCCTTGACGACGCGCCCGAGCTCCGCGATTCTCGCTTCTGCGATTCGACGAAGGACCTGATACCCTTCGACAACTTCGGGGCCGGAGATTCGATACAGAACCTGGAGCCCCAACTTACGGGAAACCACGAGCCCGGCGCTCTTGAGGATCTGAAGATGGCGCGAGGTATTGGCGACGGCCAAAGCGGTTTCGGCCGCGAGCGTCTCCACGTTACGCTCCCCTTCGGCCAATACGTCGATGAGCTCGATCCGTTTAGGACTTCCGAAAGCAAATGCCACCCGCGCTAGCTGGTCAAACGCCGCATCCTTGAAATCTCTACCTTTCATGATCCGCCCTGTTATACTATTCAATTCTATTGTATAATACTAATAGATTCGCGGCTGTTCAGTCAATAAAATAGGCGTTGTTGCATGGATACCGCCATGGGACGTATTGAATTGGTATGTGGTAGCACATCTGAATCCATCATACTTCAGCCATGCCAACCAACTACAGCGAAAAATGCCGCCGGCACATTCCGAAACAGAAGTTCAGGGTGCAAAATTGGAAGGGATACGACGCCGGGCTTCGCGCGCGAGGGAGCCTTACGATGTAGATCACAGATGATGCCATCGCCAACTGGCAGGCCGCGCCTCGGCTCACTCCGGGTAGGCAGCCCTGCTATTCGGACGGGGCCATCGAAACGGGCTTGATGGTACGCCTGGTATTCCATCTTCCGCTACGCCAAACCGAGGGGTTGATGTCCTCGGTATTCAGGCTCCTCGGAATCTCGCTTGCCGTGCCCGACCACAGCACCTTGAGCCGCCGGGCGATGAACCTAAAGTCGATTCCAAAGGGCAATACCCTGCCCGCGGGCAACCATCTCCTGGTAAAGCACAGGATCTGAAAATGTCTATGGGCTGGCGAATGGCTTCAGGAGATGCGATTGGCCCTGCGGGCAGGGATTGCCCTTTGAAATCGACTTCAGGTTCATCGCCCGGCGGCTCAAGGTGCTGTGGTCGGGCACAGCAAGCGAGACTCCAAGGAGTTTGAATATCGATGACATCAACCCTTCGGTTTGGCGTAGCGGAAGATGGAATACCAATCGTACCATCAAGCCCGTTTCGATGGCCATGTCCGAATAGCAGGGCTGCCTACCCGGGGTGAGCCGAGGCGCGGCCTGCCAGTGAGCGATGGCCTCATCGGTGATCCACATCGTGAGGCTCCCTCGCTCCCGAAGTCCGGCGTCGTATCCCTTCCAGTTTTGCACCCTGAACTTCTGTTTCGGAATGTACGGCGGCATTTTTCGCTGTAGTTGGTTGGCATTGCTGAAATATGACAAATTCGGATGTGCTATTCCACATACCAATTCAATACGTCCCATGGCGGTATCCATGCAACAACGCCTATTTTATTGACTGAACAGCCGCGAATCTATTAGTATTATACAATAGAATTGAATAGTATAACAGGGCGGATCATGAAAGGTAGAGATTTCAAGGATGCGGCGTTTGACCAGCTAGCGCGGTGGCATTTGCTTTCGGAAGTCCTAAACGGATCGAGCTCATCGACGTATTGGCCCAAGGGGAGCGTAACGTGGAGACGCTCGCGGCCGAAACCGCTTTGGCCGTCGCCGATACCTCGCGTCATCTTCAGATCCTCAAGAGCGCCGGGCTCGTGGTTTCCCGTAAGTTGGGGCTCCAGGTTCTGTATCGAATCTCCGGCCCCGAAGTTGTCGAAGGGTATCAGGTCCTTCGTCGAATCGCGGAAGCGAGAATCGCGGAGCTCGGGCGCGTCGTCAAGGAGTACTTCGACGAGTCCGACGGGACAGACCCAATCGGGCGCGAGGAGCTATTGAGGCGAGCTCGCGCCGGGGATGTCACGGTCGTCGATGTGCGACCCCTCGCCGAATATCAAAGCGGGCATATCGCAGGTGCGCTTTCCATCCCGCTCGAGGACCTGAAGAAACGTCTTGCGGAAATGCCGATGGATCGGGAGATCGTTGCGTATTGTCGAGGTCCGTATTGCGTCCTCTCAATGGAAGCGGTACGGCTATTGCGGGAGCGAGGACGAAAGGCAATTAGGCTCGCGGACGGCTACCCTGAATGGCGATGCGCGGGGCTTCCGGTAGAGTCGACTGCAATCGAGGCAAGGACATGAAGACGACGATATATCTGGATTATAACGCCACTACTCCCGTCGACGACGCTGTGCTCAAGGCTATGCTTCCGTGGTTCACGACTCATTTCGGCAACCCTTCGAGCGGCCACGCATACGGTCAGACGGCCAAGAAGGCAATCGATGGCGCGCGAGAACAGGTCGCGAGCCTGCTCGGATGCGCGCCGGACGAGATAGTCTTCACCTCCGGCGGAACCGAGTCGAACAACCTGGCGATCCGCGGCGCATGCGCCGCCGCCCCCGCGAGGCGCCGGCATATCGTGACTTCGATAGTGGAACACCCCACCTCTTCGCGCCCCTGCGACAGGCTGGAAGAAGAGGGCTTTGCCGTTTCCAGGCTACCCGTGGACGGAACTGGGCAGGTTCGGGTTGAAGACGCGAGGGTCTCGGTAATGGGCCAAACCGCCCTTGTGACCGTGATGCTCGCCAACAATGAAACCGGCACGGTCATGCCCATCCCGCAATTGGCCCAGATGGCTCACGACTCAGGGGCCATCATCCATACGGATGCCGCGCAGGCCGCAGGGAAGATCCCGGTTCGGGCATACGACTTAGGTGTCGATCTACTTTCGATCGCCGGCCATAAGCTCTACGCGCCAAAAGGAGTGGGGGCGCTCTATGTTCGCAGAGGCGCCAAAATCCTCCCGGTCGTACTCGGCGCGAACCATGAGCGCGGGCTGCGTCCCGGTACGGAAAACGTTCCGTACATCGTTGGATTGGGCAAGGCCTGCGAGATTGCCTTGCGAATCATGGAGAAGGAAACAATTCGCGAGACCCGCCTTCGGGACAGGCTGTTCGAGCTGCTCGTCGCCGGGGTGCCCGGCCTTCGACAAAGCGGCAATCCCAAGGATCGTCTGCCCAATACCCTGAATGTCTCATTCCCGAACGCATCGGGCAACCGCCTGCTCGACTCCACTCCCGAGATCGCGGCCTCGACCGGGTCGGCCTGTCACGAGGGAACCGATGTGCCGTCCAACGTCCTTCTCGCGATGGGACTCGATTCCGTTACCGCCCTCGGGGCCGTCAGACTATCGCTGGGCCGCGGTACCACCTTGCGGCAGGTCGAGGAAGCCGCCGGCGCCCTAATCCGCACGTGGAGACAACAGACCGACACGCGCTGAATCCTGTTCTGAAGGAAGTCCTATGCAGAAAGCATATAGCGCGATTCCGCTCCTCGCTTTGGCGCTTCTTCTTTCTAGTGCCGCCTGCTCGCCCCAAAAGGGGCCGCGGCTGGCATCGGCACCGAACGCACCGACAACCCCGGCCGCAGGATCGCCGTTTACCCTGGTCGAGAAGCGTGCCTCGAACCTTATCATTAAGCTTTTTTGCGATCCCGCACCCCCGATCTGGGGCATAGGGACACTGAAAGCTGTCGTCACCGACGCCGATGGCAAGTTCATCGACGATGCGCAGGTCTCCTTCGATCTGGACATGACCAACATGAGAATGGGTAGGAACCTAGTAGTCGGGGTATCGCAGGGCGAGGGTCGCTATGTCGGCCGAGTACGTTTTTCGATGCCCGGCCCGTGGAGGGTTATTATCAGGATCGTGCGTCCCAGGCAAGCCGAGGAAGACCAGCGATTCGATTTCGATGTCAATTTTCGATAGGAGCCTGTTATGTCCCTTTTTGCTGCCATTGTCTGCGGCACCCTCGTCCTGATTATCAGCGGAGGCGTGGGCATATACCTGCGCCAGTATCGCGGTTCAGCCACGGAAATGCTCGGCATGATGGTCGGCATGACCTTCGGGATGATGACGGGCATCGCCCTGGGCTACTTCATCGGGGTCGCCACGGACATGTTCGTCGGGAACCTCGTCGCCGTGATCGTCGGCGTCCTCTACGGCGTCGCCTTCGGCCGAGTAGGCGGACTCATGGGCATGATGGACGGGGGTATGGGCGGCATGATGGGCGGCATGATGGGAGCCATGCTCGGCGTGATGGTAAACTTGTCGCCCATGGCGGTATGGGTCACCGCCGCCCTGATGTCGGCGCTCTTCGCCGCGAGCATGGTCGCCCTGGTCCGGCTCGTAAAGACGAGCGCCGCCCGCAAATATGCCCTCGACCCGGTATGCGGCATGACCGTCGATACGGCCTTGGCCAAGCTCACCAGCGACTATCGCGGCAAAACGATCTATTTTTGCGCTACCGGCTGCAAGCGCGCCTTCGACGCGTCGCCCGAAAAGTACATCGCCATCGCAAAGACCTGAGGAAGGAGTTCAGGAGTGGACTGGCCATCTCTTCAATGAGGTCATCGGGTAGGGGGGCGGCCATGGATGAATCCAGCATGATGAAAAAGCCGGCGCACGCGATTCTGTTGATCAACTCTTCTTGGGTATCCGGCATTGCAATTGGCGTGCTTTATTTCCCGTTTTCCGAGACGACTCCTAATACCGCCAGCCGAATCCGAGGGCAATGAGATCGAGGACTATGGCCGCCGCATAGGGGATGGCCGAGACGATGACCTTGGCTGAAATGGTCTTTCTGCCGACCGCGAAGATCGCCCAGGCGAAGAACCAGAAGTAGCCGACGAGGAAGATCGGCAGAATGCCCTCGACGCTCCGCCCCCAGAAGGGATACTCCCAGACGAGGAGGCCGCCCGCATTGAGGCAGCACTCGACGACGACGCAGATGAGGGAGTAGAGGACGGCGAAGAACCACTTCTCGGGGATACCGAGGAGTCTGGCCTTCGGCCTGTTCGAAAGGCTGTGATAGAAGACGAAGCCGAGAATGGCGAACATGAACATGATCTCGAGGTTCCAGCCCACCGTCGTCCGGAGCGCCGTGGCACCGGGCGTCGTCCAGAGCGCCGAGCGCCCTGAAAGGATCAAGAACCAGCCGTTCCAGCTCTCGTTGAGGAAGTCCGCCCCGAAGATCGCGACGGCCGCGAAGACCGGGTTCCAATCGCCGCCCGCCCTCGCCCTCTTGATCTCCATCGTGTAGAGGTAAAAGACGAGGGCGAGGAAGGGAATCACGTACCACTGGAGCGTCGAGAAGTCTCGCAGCCCGATGAGCGCCTGTCTTGTCGCGGCCGTCATATAGCCTCCTGCAAGCAGTTTTATCCTTGGAAAAGCACAAATCATTATACACGCGGGATGCGCGAAAGAGATGTGTCCCTCCTCCGCCGAATCAGGCGACTCGCCCTCGGGACTCTACGGGGACTCCAAAGGCTGCCTGGCCTCAAGAATAGCCGACTCTTTCGGAGACGAAAAAAAGCCGGCCCGCGGACGGCGATCGTCGCGCGGGTCGGCCTTCGTGCGAGGGGGCTTCCCCTACTGGAGATCGGCTTCCTTGTAGTAACCGCTGTCGACCAGGATCGACTTGTAGTTGCCCTTGTCCGCGAACACCGGCTGGCAGAGGAAGGAGGGGACCACCTTGACCCCGTTGTTGTAGGTCTTGGTGTCGTTCACCGGCGCCGGCTTGTTGCCCATCAGGGAGTCGACCATGTCGACGACCTGCGTCGCCAGGGTCCGGGTGTCTTTGAACACCGACATGGACTGCTGTCCCGCGATCATCGCCTTCACGTTCGGAACGTCGCAGTCCTGGCCCGTGAGGACGGGATAGGGCTTATCGCCCGCGCCGTAGCCGTTGTTCTTGAGCGACGCGACGATCCCGATGGCCAGGCTGTCGTTCGGCGACAGGATGGCGTCGAGCTTCTTGCCCTTCGAGTAGGAGGCCGTGATCAGGTTATCCATCCTGGCCTGGGACTTGCCCGAATCCCAGGCTTGGATCGCGATCGTCGTGAACTCTTTCTGCCCGCTCGGCACGACCAGCTTGCCGGAGTCGAGATAGGGCTGGAGGATGCTCATCGCGCCCTTGTTGAAGAAGGTCGCGTTGTTGTCGTCGGGGGAACCGGCGAAAAGCTCGATATTGAACGGGCCTTTGCCGCTCTTGAGGCCGAGCTTCGACTCGATAAACTGACCTTGGATGACGCCGACCTTGAAGTTGTCGAAGGTCGCGTAGTAGTCCACGTTCGGCGTGCTCATGATCAGCCGGTCGTAGGCGATGACCTTGATATTGTTTTCCTTGGCCTCCTTGAGCACGTTGGACAACGCGGAGCCGTCGATCGACGCGATGACCAGGACCTTGCAGCGCTTCGTGATCATGTTCTCCAGCTGCTGCACCTGGGTGTTGACGTCGTTGTTCGCGTACTGAAGCTCGACCTGATAGCCCTTGGCCTCCAGCTGGGCCTTCATGTTCGCCCCATCCTGGTTCCAGCGCTGCAGGGATTGCGTCGGCATGGCCACGCCGATGAGCTTGCTGTCGCAAACTGCTGACGAGAGCGCGATCGCGACTCCCAGAACGACCAGTAAGAACCTTTTCATCTCTTTCCTCCTGTTGAACGTATGGAATACATAACTTCCAGACTGGTTCAGGATAGGGGGTGCTCGCCTATAGCGCAATGGGAGGAATTGATACTATATATCTGAAATTGATATTAAGGGTTTTCCGCCGTTCCTGGGTGTCGGTTGGCGTGGCGTCTTCGATGGGCTTTTTCAGTCGTAGAGATGGCTAGCCATCCCATGGGCCGGAAGCGGAAGTCCCCCAATACGGCCGGCTCCACGTCGGGTTGATGATCATCCTTCTTGCAATGCGATATTTTTAAGTGGAACGGCATGAAGAAAACCGTTATTATCTTGCATATCCCTGGAGGTTTCGGGGATGAGTCCGCGCGGCCCGGCCGGCGGAACGTCTTTTTGGATCCGCGCGAGCTATCGGCGGAGGAATTGCGGCGCCTTGGCGAAAGCGATGCGCGGCAAAAGAGGATGTATGCCACGAAAGCGATCATGGGCCTTGATAACCGGCGCGAGTCTCGGGCTAGGGAGGGCCTTCGCTCAAGAGTGCGCAGCGAGGGGAATGAATCTTTTTCTCGTCGCCCTTCCCGGGAGCGGTTTGCCGGAGCTCGGCGCCTCGATCGCGCATGATACGAGCGTTTCCGCCGAGTGGCTCGAGGCCGACCTTACGCAATCGGCCACGCACGAGCGCATCATCGCGACGATTCGATCGAAGGGGCTCGAGATCGAGCTCCTCATAAACAACGCGGGCATCGGATCCGTGGGCCTTTTTATGGATTACTCCCTTGAGCACCACGAGGCCACGGTTCACCTGAATATCCTCGCGCTCATGCGCTTGACTCGAATCATCGTCGCCGAATTCGGAAGCCGGAAACCCCTCCGTATCCTGAACGTGGCGAGCCTCGGCTCCTTCTATCCGATGCCGACCCTCTCGGTCTATTCGGCGACCAAGAGTTTCGTACTCGATTTCAGCCTCGCGCTACGCGCGGAGCTGGCCGGATCGGTGGGGGTGAGCGTTCTCTGCCCGAACGCCATAAGGACCACCTGCGCCGTCGACGAATACGTCGACGGCTTCGGCCTCATCTCGCGCTTGGCGTGCATGGCCCCCGATAAGATCGCTCGCATAGCCCTCGATGGCGTCGCTCACGACAAGGCGGTCATCGTTCCCGGGCGCTTCAACCGGGTCTTGGCGGGCCTTTCCCGTTTCGTCCCGAGGGCCCTAGTCATACGGGCGATTCGCCATTATTGGGGTGGCTTCGGAAAGTGCGCGGAAGCTGGGAGCGACAAGGCCGGCGCCGCATGATCGTCGGGCCGCCGTCCGGGCCCCGCGACCCGCGCGTGTCGATTCTCTACTTCTCCGGCGCGGGGGGAACCAAGCTCGTCGCTGAGCTCCTCGGGGAAATCCTGTCCGAGAGCGTCGGAGGTCGCGTAACGGGGATCGAGGATTCCCTCGCCCTTGGGCAGGCAGCCGGCTCCGATCTCCTCGTGCTGTGCTATCCGACCTACTACCTGGAACCCCCGCCATCCATGCGGGAGTTCGCCGAGAGACTCGGTCCCTTCGATCCGTCGCGAAAGGCATATCTCGTCACGACCTGCGAACTATACTCCGAGAACTCGATCCGCGGCTTCGCGCTCATGCTGAGGAAGCGGGGGATACTCGTCGCGGGCTCAAAGGTCGTTCACGCGCCCGGAAGCGACGCGACCTGCGTCTTCCCGAGCGCCCTCGTTCCCTGGCTATATCGCTTCGAGAAGAGGTTGCCGAACAAGTTGCGGGCGATCGCGGATGAAATCCGGGCCATAGGGGAAGCCCGCGATATCCGAGAAGCCGTTCCCTTTCCCAAGTGGTATACCCCATTCACTCAAACGTTGCAGATACTGATCCTCAATAGGTTCGACGGCTGGCGGGCTGGATTCCGGGTCCTCCCGGATCGATGCACCTTATGCGGCTCATGCGTAAAAAACTGCCACCGAAAAGCCTGGATAATGAAAGATGGAGGCCTCGTCCATATAGGCGAAAGCTGCGAGCTGTGCACCCGTTGCATTCACCATTGTCCGAAAAAGGCGATTGTCCTGATCGAGCGGCTCAAGGACAATCGGAGACTGGACTCGCGGCTGTATGCTCGGTTGAAGGATGAGGCGAGGGAGACGCTTGGCCTCGGCCTGGGGGAGAAGGCGTAATGAAAGGCGTTTCGATCGGCCTCTTCAACGACAGTTACGAGCCGATTATCGACGGCGTGACCATCACCGTTCGGAATTACGCCTATTGGCTGAATAGGACGCTCGGGCCGACCTGCGTGGTGGCGCCCGCATCGCCCTTCTATAGCGGAGAGGAGGCCTTCCCCGTAGTTCGCTTCCTGTCGATTCCCACTTTCGTGCACCCGCCCTACCGCATCGGACTGCCGAATATCGATTTGAGGCTGCGCCGCCTCCTTAGGCGAAGGGAATTTTCCATATTGCATGCCCATTCGCCCTTCGGCGCGGGACGCGTAGCGCTGAAAACGGCTCGCGCGGCGGGCATCCCCATCGTGGCGACCTTCCACTCGAAATTCCGCGATAATCTTCGCCTGGCCATTCGGATCGACAGTCTCGTCGACGAGCTGATGAAGCGCATCGTCGAGTTCTACTATTCGGTAAACCATGTCTGGGTTCCCCAAGAATCGGTCGCCGAAACCCTGCGCGAATACGGCTATGATGGGCCCTATGACGTCGTCGAGAACGGCATCGATTACCATCCGCCCGATGACATCTCGCCGTATCGGGCATGGGGCGGAAGACTCCTCGGAATGGGCAAGGACGCTATCGTGGGACTCTTCGTCGGCCAGCATATACTCGAAAAAAACCTCGAGTTCCTCGTGCTCTCGCTTCCGGGCATATTGGCCTCGGTCCCCAATTTCCGCATGGCCTTCGTCGGCCAGGGTTGCGCAAGGTGCCGCTTGCAGGGTCTCGTCTCGAGACTTGGAATAGGCGATCGAGTCGTTTTCTACGGTCCGATCAGGGATAGGGAGCAACTCGCGGCCCTTTACTCGAGAAGCGACCTTTTCCTCTTCCCCTCGCTTTGGGACAACGCCCCCCTCGTCATCCGCGAGGCCGCGGCCTTCAAGACTCCCTCCATCCTCCTGAAAAACTCCACGGCGGCCGAGGTCATACGCGACGGCGTGAATGGCTTCCTCGCCGACGCCGATGCGGAGGCCTTCGCCGCGAAAGTCGTCCGGATACTCGAGAATCCTCGCGAGCTCGAACTTGCAGGACTCGAGGCGCAACGCAGCTTATGCCGCACCTGGGAGCATGTCGTAAGCGAGGTACGGCAGCGATACCTCTCCATACTCTCGCGCTGGTCAGCCTAGGGGAAAAAGGGCCGAAGTCGAAAGCGGAAGGAGAAACCATGAGGCAGAAGACATTCGAGTCAGTGCTGGAGAACAATCCTTTAAGGGCGCTCGTCAGAGAGCATTTGGAAATCAAGCCCTTGAGGAAGGCAGCCGACATCGGGAGCATACCCCATGCGCTGCAAATCGCGTGCGGAAACGGAGGCTCCACGTCGCAGCTCATGAAGTATTTCTCCCCTGCGAAGTTGTCCGCCATCGACCGGGAAGATGAATTGATCGAAGTCGCGCGTGAAACGCACGCCTCAGATGCCTTCGAATTTTATCCGCAGGATGTCTTTTCGATGAGCTTCGACGATAATTCTTTCGACGCGGTTTTCGATCTGGCCGATCTGCATAATTATCGGGACTGGGAAATCGGCTTGATGGAGCTGAAAAGAGTGCTCAAGCGGGGCGGTCTTCTGATTCTGGAGGAGTTATCGCTGGAAACCTTCGCCCATTCCGCGGGAAGGATATTCAAGCTCCTTACCGACCATCCCTACGATTTCATGCTTACCATGGGGGGGTTCCGCGATTGTGCTCGCCGAAACGGATTCGAGATCCTCCATTTCGAAGAGAAGAATCCCTTTGGGCTATTGAAGTATTTTATCATGGTCGCGAAAAAGACGTAATTGCGTATCACTAACGTTTAAGTACGTAAAGCTGCACCGCGTGACGAAGTATCCGCTATGAATGGGGGTGAGCGATTCCACATTCCCCTCGAAGCTGGGACCCGCGCGTTGTGCAATACCCGGATAGGACGGACTGCATCCTCGTCGCTTACTTGCGCCTGATCTCCTCGAAGCCGCAGTAGGGTATCAAGGCCGCGGGCATCCTGATCGAGCCGTCCGCCTGCTGAAAATTCTCGATGACCGCGATGAGGCCGCGGCTGCAGGCGATGGCGGTGCCGTTGAGCATGTGGACGTACTTGTTCTTGCCGTCCTCGTCCTTGAAGCGGACATCGAGGCGGCGGGCCTGGAAGTCGGTGCAGTTGGAGGTCGAAGTGACCTCGCCCCACTCGCCGCCGTTGCGGCCGGGCATCCAGGCCTCGAGGTCCCACTTGCGATAGGCGGGGGCGCCGAGGTCGCCGGTGCAGGTATCGACGACGCGGAATGGAATGCCGAGGCCTGCGAAGATTTCCTCCTCGATGGACCGGAGCTCCTCGTGGATGCGGTCGGAGTCCTCGGGAAGGCAATAGGAGAACATCTCGACCTTGGTGAACTGATGGACCCGGTACAGGCCCTTGGAGAACTGGCCGGCGGCGCCCGCTTCGCGGCGGAAGCAGTGGGAGAGGCCGGCAAGACGCAGCGGCAGGTCCTTCTTGTCGAGGACGGAGCCGGAATAATAGCCGCCAAGCGTTATTTCGGCGGTGCCGATGAGGCAGCTCCCCTCGCCCTCGACCGTATAGACATTGGATTCCGGGCCGCGCGGGTTGAAACCGATGCCTTCGAGGATCTCGGTTTTCGCTATATCTGGAGTCGTAAAAAGCGTGAAGCCTTTCTTCAGCAATACGTCGAGGGCGTATCGTACCAGGGCGAGCTCGAGGATCACGCCCTGGTTCTTCAAATAGTAGAACTTGGTGCCCGAGACCCGCGTGGCCGCGTCGAAGTCGATGATGTCGAGATCCTGACCGAGCTGGACATGGTCCTTGGGCTCGAACGCGAATTTCGTGGGCTCGCCTGAGCGCTTGACCTCGGTGTTGTCCTTGTCTTCCTTGCCGACGGGGGCGTCGGGGTGGGCCATGTTGGGGATTTTCCGGCCTTCCTCGTCGAGCCTGGCTTCCGCTTCGGCGGACTGGGCCTCGAGGGCGGCGATGCGCTCTTTAAGGGCCTTGCCTTCCTCGATGAGCTTCTGGCGCGTCTCGGCGTCGACTTTTCCCTTCATCGCGGCGGCGTTGTCGTTGCGCTTCTTGCGCTCGTCCTCGAGCTCGCGCAATTTGGCGAGGTGCTTATCGTAGAGGCTGACGACGAGATCGGGATCGGCCTTCATGAAGCGGTCGGCGACGTTCTTCTTTACCGCGGACAGATTGTCCTTGATGAACTTGTAATCCAGCATGATGGACGCATGATACTTGGGCAGGGGAGTCGCAGGCAAGCCTATGGCTTCTTCGGCAGGGCATTCTGTTCGTCCTGCTGTTTGCCCCCCTTCGATCGCGAATTCGTAGTAATCGGACCGTATCGTCGATATCAAGGAAAAATACGATGGAATCGGTAATCCTATCTATTATCTTGAGATATTTCGCAAGTGCTACAAAAAATGACAATTCCAGGAAATACCTAGAGGATATTGATCTATTTTACTGCTAGATGTAATATCTCGCGCGTTGATGAAGGGAATAGGCTAGTCGTAAACATCGTGCATGTTTTTTAGCCATCCCATCGCCCGTTTCTGGAGGGTTTTCATGATAAGGTACCTCAAGGTCCTTCTCCCCGTCTTCGCGCTCTCTCTCGTTCTGGCCTCCTGCGCCAAGCTTCCCCAGGCCGATGTAGACGCCGCCAACGCCGCTTTCGCCGAAGCCAAGACCGCCCAGGCCGACGTGCTTGCGCCGGATTCCTTTAAGGCCGCGAGCGCGGCCAATGACGCTCTTCAAGCAAACCTGAACGCCAAGGATTACGGCAAGACCAAGGCTCTCGCCGCGGCGCTCACCGCGGCCTCCGTTCAGGCCAAGACCGATGCCGCCGCCGGCCTCGATGCCGCCAAGGCCGATGTCGCGAAGCTCGGGACCGATATCGCCGCCGAGATCCCCGCCGTACAAAAGATCTACGCCAAGGCCGTAGCGAAGAAGGCCAAGGTCGACCTCAAGGCTATCAAGGCCGGTCTCGCCGCGGCGCCCAAGGGCCTCGCGGACGCCAAGGCCCAGACCGACGTGGTCGCCTCCGACACCGCTCTCAAGGCTCTCAAGGCCAGCCTCGACGGGTACAAGGCCGCTATCGAGGCCGCCGGTATCAAGGGCTAATCTATCCTGATGGAGCGGCGGTCTTCGGATCGCCCTTCAGACGGAATTCCCGGTCTCGTTAATGGAAGGGACTGTCCGTGAAGGGCAGCCCCTTCCGCGTCAGGCCGTAATACTCGACTATATTGCCGAATTCCGGGCCTTCGTATACCATTGCCTCATGAAGCTCGAGATCAATACTCGCGGAAACGGCGCCTGTCCCATCTGCGCCGTCGGCGATAATTGCAGGATACAAAAGCTCCTCTGCTCAAGCGTCGAGAAGGCGGAAGCCGACAGCGAGATGGAGATCGTAGTCTACACCTGTCCCTATTTCTCCGAGAGGCGGGGCGCGTGATAGATAAATTGGAGGCTCTCTCGGACAGGCTTCGCCAACTGGACGACGCCGTCGCGGAACCGGGCCTGGCCAAGGATCCAGCGAGATACCGCGAGCTCATGCGCGAGCGCTCGCGACTCAGGGTGGTCGACGAGGCCTATGCCGCCTACAAGTCCGTCCTCTCCTCGCTCGACGGGGCCAGATCCATCGCCAGGGACGAGTCCGATCCCGAGATGCGTGATCTCGCCCGCGAGGAGGCCAAGGAGCTCGAGGAGCGCCGCGCGGCGCTCGAGGCCAAGCTGCAGGACCTCATCGCTCCGCGCGACGAGTTGGCCGACAAGCCCGCCATCGTCGAGATACGCGCGGGGACGGGAGGCGAGGAGGCGGCGCTCTTCGCCGCCGACCTGTTCCGGATGTACTCGCGCTTCGCCGAGAAGCGAGGCTGGAAGATCGAGGTCATGGAGACCTCGGGTACCGAGCTCGGCGGCTTCCGCGAGATCGTGTTCTCGATAACGGGCGACGCGGTGTACGAGTGCCTCCGCTGGGAGTCGGGCGTCCATCGGGTCCAGCGCGTTCCCGCGACCGAGGCCTCGGGCCGCATCCACACGAGCGCCGTGACCGTCGCCGTCCTCCCCGAGATGGAGGAGACGGAGGTCGAGATCCGGGAGCAGGACTTGCGCATCGACATGATGCGATCCTCGGGCCCGGGGGGCAGAGCGTCAATACGACGGACTCCGCCGTCCGGATCACCCACCTCCCTACCGGGCTCGTCGTCCACTGCCAGGACGAGAAGAGCCAGCTGAAGAACAAGGCCAAGGCGATGCGCATCCTGCGCGCCCGCCTCTTCGAGCTGGAGGACGCCAAGAGACAGGCCGAGAGGGCCGCCGAGCGGAGGAGCATGGTCGGCTCCGGCGATCGATCCGAGCGCATCCGCACCTACAACTTCCCCCAGAACCGCATAACCGATCACCGCATCGACCTGACCCTGTACAAGCTCGAGCTGGCGATGGAGGGCGATATCGACGAGCTGGTCGACGCCCTCGTGCGCGCGGCCCGCGAGGCCCTCATGAGGGCCGAGCCCGAGACGAAGGCTCAGGCCAAGCCCAGTCCCAGCCTTCCCTGACGATCGGCGCGGGGATGCGCCAGACATGACGGTAAGGGACGCGCTGCGGGAAGGAGCGGCCGCCCTCGCGGGGACGGAGACGCCCTTCCTGGACGCCTCCCTTCTACTGGCCGAAGCCCTCTCCGTGGACGCCGCGAGGATTCTCGCCTCGGGGCCCGAGTCCCTGGGGGATCGGCCCCTGACGCGCTATCGGGAGGGCATCGCCTCGCGGTCCCGCGGCCTGCCCGTGGCCTATATAACCGGCCGCAAGGAATTTTGGGGCCGGGTCTTCGCGGTCGATCCACGCGTCCTCGTGCCGCGCCCCGATACCGAGACCCTCGTCTCGGAGGCGCTTAGGATCGGCGACCTCGTCCTGCGAGAACGGGAAGCTGGATACGAGAAAAGATTCACCACGGAGACACGGAGGGAAAATGGAGGGCGCGGAGTAGATGAGAGGACTGAAGAGCTGTCTGAAAATCAGACTATGATTCCGACTTTCCATTCGCTCCGCGATCTCCGCGTTCACGAGCCTTGCTGCGGATCGGGCTGCATAGCCATAAGTCTCGCCGCCGACAGGCCCGAGTGGATCGTCTCGGCCTCGGACCTGTCGGAGGAGGCTCTCGCGGTCGCCGAGGCCAACGCCGCGTCGATCCTCGCGGCGGATAGGCCCGGCGGTCCCGTCGCCTTCGGCCCGAGCGACCTCCTTGCCTCCGCGCTGCGCGCCATGGACGAAGACGCCCAGGGTCCCTTCGACGTGATCGTCGCCAATCCGCCCTACGTCCCCTCTCGGGAAGCCGAGGCCTTGCTTCGGCTCGGCTGGTCCGAGCCGCGCATGGCGCTCGACGGCGGCGGCGACGGGCTCGAGCCGATGAGGCGGCTCGTGCCCCAGGCCGCCCTCGCCCTCGCTCCCGGCGGCGCCCTGCTGGTCGAGGCCGACGACGGGCAGGCGGGGGAGGTCGCCGAGCTGTTTCGGGCATCTCGCTTCTCGGAGGTCGAGATCCGCAGGGACCTCGGCGGGAAAGCGCGGGTCACATCGGGGAGGAAGACTTGGACGAGCTAAGGAGCGGCTTTCTCGCGCGCACGGAAAGGATATACGCGAACGACGACGCCGGGCGCATCGCCTCCGCCCTCGCGTGGACCGAGGAAAGGCACTCGGGGAGGCTCCGGGCCTCGGGCGAGGAATCCTGGACTCACGACCTGCGCGTCGCCGACATTCTCCTCGATCTCGGGCTCGACGCGGATTCGGTGATCGCTGGCCTCCTCCACGACGCCCTCGACGGTCACCCCGAGGGGGTCGAGGCCGAGGAGGAGGAAGGATTCGAGGAGGTCGAGCCCGAAGCTTCCGCCTCCGCCGTCCGCGCGAAGCATAAAGCCGCATCGGTGGAGCGCGCCAGGGCCGAGGCCGCGGCGGCCCGCCGCGCGACCCTCGTCTCGCTCATCGGCGAGCGCTTCGGCCGCGGCGTGTCCCTCCTCGTCGAGGACACTTCGCGCCTGGCGGCGCTCAAGGCGAAGAACAAGACCGTTCAGGCGGCCGAGACGATCCGCAAGATGCTCTTCGCCATGGCGAGGGACATCCGCGTCATCATCATCAAGCTCGCGGACAAGCTCGACAGCATGAGGACCCTCAAGTACCTGTCCGAGGAGCGGCAGAAGGGAATCGCCGCCGAGTGCCTCGACGTGTTTGCGCCCCTCGCGGACCGGCTCGGCATCAGCTGGATGAAGGACGAGCTCGAGGACCTCTCGCTCAAGGCGCTCAATCGAGAGGCCTTCGACCAGATCAAGGACATAGTCGCCGTAAAGAAGGGCGAGCGCGAGTCCTTCCTCCACCGGGTCGAGGAGGAGATCCTGGGAGCCGCGAGGGCGGAGGGCGTCGAGGTCGAGGCCTCCGCCCGGGCCAAGCATTTCTACTCGATCTACCAGAAGATGCGGAAGAAGGCCAAGGGGGCGGAGGAACTCTACGATCTCCTCGGTCTCAGGCTCATCTGCGCCAGCGAGAACGACTGCTACGCGGTGCTCGGCCTCGTGCACCGCCTGTGGAAGCCGATGGAAGGCCGATTCAAGGACTACATCGCGATGCCCAAGGCCAACGGCTATCGCAGCCTCCACACCACGGTGATGTGCTACGAGGGCCGCCTCCTCGAGGTGCAGATCCGCACGAGAGACATGCACCGCGTCGCGGAGTACGGCGTCGCCTCGCACTGGCTGTACAAGAAGGGCACGACGGCCGAGGCTCCGAGGCCCGAGGACCTGCCCATCGTCAACCGCCTCAAGGAGTGGAGCGACTTCGTCTCGCAGGGGGCCGTCTACCTCGAGGAGATCAAGCGCGAGCTGCTCAAGGATTCCATATTCGTGTTCACTCCCAAGGGCGACGTGATCGAGCTGCCTTTCGGCTCGACCCCCCTGGATTTCGCCTTCGCGATCCATACCGACGTCGGCATCCACTGTCTCGGCGCCAAGGCGGACGGCCAGATCGTGCCCCTCGACGGCGAGCTCATGAATACCCAGGTGGTCGAGGTCCTCACCTCGCCCCAGGCCCGGCCCAACATGAACTGGCTGCGGATCGCGCGGACCAGCAAGGCCAAGGCGAAGATCCGGGCCTGGCTCGTCCAGGACGGCGAGGCCCTGGCGATCGACCGCAACATCGTCGCGGGACATCGCGGCGGGATCGCCGCGCGCGGCGGAGTAGCCGCGCGCGGGAAGGGAGAGGCTCACCAGAAGGCGGGCGAAGGCCCCGCGGCGCCCGGTCACGCGCTAGGCCAGAAGGGCCTTCAGGCCCCCGCGGCCGGTCGGATGACCGAGATCGTCAAGGGAGCCGGCGCGCAAAAGGGAGTCGGCTCTCCGAAGGGAGTTGGCTCCGCGAAGGGAGTCGGCCAGAAGGAAGCCTACGAATATCGCGCCGTGGAGCCTGGCGAGGCCGTGCGCAACGATCGCGCCGGCGTCTCGATCGGCGACGAGAAGAACATGATGATCCGCATCGCCGGCTGCTGCCAGCCCGTCACCGGCGACGAGATCGTAGGCTACGTCTCGCGGGGCAGGGGCATCATCGTGCATAGGGCCGATTGCCGTTCCCTGCACGCGATAGCCGATTTCGTCGAGCGGCGGATCGACGTTCGATGGGAGGATTCCGTCGCCTTCGCGACCGCCCGGTTCCGGATAACGTCGCGCAAGAGTCCCGACCTCTTCGCGGAGATCGAGAACGCGGTGCGGAAATTCAAGGGAAGGCTCCGGGAGGGACGCCTCGGCGAGCGGGGCGACGGGAGCCTTTCGGGCTCCTTCACGATGGAGTTCGAGTCGCGGGAGGACGTCAAGCGGGCCGTGAAGGCCCTGCGCGCCCTGCCCTCGATCATCGCGATAGAGGAAGACGACTAGCCCCGGTCGCTGCGCTCAGGGCCGATCCGCGATGCGGACGAAGTCGCTCTCGCGCAGGCCGCGCACGAGGGCGGGATCGCCCACCGCGATCCAGGCCGAGGGCCCGCCGAGGAGCCTTTCCCGCGCCACCCGAACGACGTCCTCGGCGCTCACGTCGCGGATGCGTCCCGCCGCTCGGAATATGGCGGTGCCGTCTCCTCCCGCGGCCAGGTCGCGCGCTATGAGCGCGGCCATGCCCCCGGGGGAGGCTCCTCCCGAGTACAATGCGACGATCGCGCGCGACTTGTACGAATCGAGGCTCTGCGCGACGGTCGCATCGAGGCATCGGCCGGCCGCCAGCTCGGAGATCGCGGCGTCGATCGCGGCCTTGGCCGCGGCGGGCTCTCCCGTCCTGTAGACCGATATGCTCGCCGCGGGGGCGGCGGCGGCGGATAGGTCCGTCCACGCGCCGGAGGCCGAAACGCGTCCTGCGCGCAGGTTTTCGAGAACGAGATCCTCGAGCATGAGAAGGGCCACGGCGAGGGCCGGGTAATCGGCGGAGGACTCTTCGGGAGCCCCGAATTCCCCGCGGAGCAGGACCGAGCCCGGGATCGCCGATAGCGCGACCGTCTTGAACCACGGATGGAGCGGAAGGGGAGGGAGCTTCCCGGCGGTCGGGCCGAGGCCGGAGCCGCCGCCGGGAATCGAGCCGAAGGACGACGCGAGACTCGATGCCAGCCGCTCAGGCTCGACGTCCGCTACCGCGACGACCGACAATCGATCGGCTCCGAAGCTGTCCGACCAAAACCGGGCGATCCTTTCCCGAGTCGCCGTAGCGAGAGAGGAGAGCGTGCCGCCGGGCGGCAGGCCGTAGGCATGGCCCTTGAACAGGTCCGACCGGATCTCGGTCTCCGCTCGAGCGAGCGGATCGCCCGCCTCCCTTCGCTCGGCTATCCGAGCTTGCCGGAGGGTCGGATCGAAGTCGGTCTCGGCGAAGGACGGAGACGCGAGGGCGCGGGCGACGAGCCCGAGGAGTCCGGACAGCTTGTCGGATGGACAGACGAGCTCCATGGATACGTCGTCGTAATCCTCGAGGCTCAGCGAGATGGAACCGCCGGCCTCGCTTACCATGGCTTCGACGCTGCCCTCGGCGGTTCCGGTCGCGCCCGATGCGGCTAGGTCCAGGGCCAAGGCCGCGTAGCCGGCCTCGCTCTCATCCCGGACGGAACCGTCCAGCGCGAGCAGTATCCTCGCGACGGCCATGCCTCGGTCCGGTTGCCGCTTCACGGCGAGGGTGACGCCGTTGGGCAACTTTTCGAGCAGGTACTCGGAGAGGGCTGCCTCGATATAGGTGGCCTGCTTCTTGGCTTGAACGGGTCCGCTCTGCAGGACAGCGACGGTCTTGGACGAGTCGGGCGCCGTCGGAGCCGTCGCGAGGGCAGTGGCTGCTCCTTGCGCGGCGGCGACAGGAGGAGAAGGGGCTTTGGGCGAAGAGGCGGCGGCGGAAGGGTGAGCACCGGCGGACGGGAGAGCACCGGCGGATGGGACCGTGGCCGGCGGAGCCGCGGCAGGAAGCGGGGCCGCGGCGGCTGGG
This sequence comes from uncultured Spirochaetota bacterium, assembly GCA_963778775.1. GTDB lineage: Bacteria > Spirochaetota > Spirochaetia > Treponematales > Rectinemataceae > UBA1306. The sequence goes on from CAVZVX010000209.1 coordinate 21,684, forward strand.
GGAGAGGCCGTAGTCGAGGGCGGAACGGCCGCGGGAGCGCTCGAGGACGCGGTCGAAGCCCGAACCGCGGTCGCGGGACGCGAGGCGCAGGAACCCAGCAAACCCGTCGCGACCGCGGCGACGATGGCCGCGGCGACGATCGTCGTCCGGGGGACTATTTTTGCCACCAAAACGCGTTAGTGGGCTTGATCGTTTCGAATCCCGAGCCGGCGAAGGAGTCTTTCTCCTTCTCGAAGTCGGCCGGGTTCATCCTGATCGCGACTACCTCGAGGTTTCGCATGACGTAGGTATCGAGGAAGGCCGAGACTTCCTTCGGACCCGTCGCGGCGAGGGCGTCCGGATAAGCCGCGAAATAATCGACCGAAGCCGTGGACCACCAGAACGCCAGGGTTTTGACCATGCCCTCGGCGTCGCCGGTGGCCGTCGCGCGTCCGTCGAGGATGCGCTTTCGGGCGGCGTCGTAATCCTCGGTCGAAAAGTAGGAAGGATCGGTCTTCATCGAGGTGATCTCGAAGGCCCTCTCTCTCTCCTTGAAGGCATGCGCCCTGTCGGTCGCGGGAGAGGTCGGGTCGACGGTGAACGGCGAGGAGATGGAAATCCAGCCGCCGTCGCGTCGGCTGACGTATTCGGCGACTATACCTTCCTTGTCGCCGAGCCCGGGAACGTTGGCCGCGATCGCTGTCTTGAAGCGGCCGTCGGGCGGCGATACGAGGGAACTCCATAAGTCGGCGGCATAGCTCGACTTGAGATCGAAGGCCAGGTCGGGACCCCGGTACCTGGCTTCGATCGTACCGGTTCCCTCGGGCATGGAGGGATCGGGGTAGACTACCCAGGTCGGGCGGACTACGCCCGGTCGCGGATTCTTGGGAAGGTCCTGGGCCCAAGGGTCGGGGCCCGCGGCCCAGGCCTCGAAGGCCGATTGGGCGGCCGCTCGCGTCTCCTCGGGATCGATATCCCCTCCGATGATGATCGCGGCATTGTTGGGAACGAACCATTTCGCGGCCAGGGCCTCGAGCGAGTCGACGGTGGCGGCGCGCACCGCCTTCTCGCTGCCGGTAGGATCGCGCGTCCAGGGATACTTGGGGAACAGCCTCTCGTCGAGCGCCGCCTCGTAGATCGACTCGGGATCCGAGGAACGGCTTTCGATCTCTTGCAGGACCGCTTCCTTCTGCGCCTCGAACGTTTCCGGGTCGATCGTCGGCGAGACGAAGACGCCGGCCCAGAAGGCGAGGGCCCGCGCGACATCGGAGGAGGGGAGGGTGATCCAGTAGCTGATACGCTCCGCCTCCGTCCCGCCCTCCAATCCCGCGACTCCCAGGGATGCCAGCGCGCCTTTCACCGAAGCGGAGCCCGGTTGCGCCGGAGGGCCGCCGAAGAGCGCACGCTCGTAAAGGCGGAAAAGGCCCGCGCTCTCGGGCCCCTGCGATACCGCGCCCGCCTTGAAGACGATTTGGACGCGGGCCAGGGGAACGGCCGCGTCGCGATAGGCATAGACCGCGAGGCCGTTCGACAGCGTATATCGACTGAGCCCTGGGATGCCGGGGACCTCTTCGGCGCCGACGGCGATCGACGCCGCGAATAGCAGCAACGACGTAAGGACGAGGATCTTCTTCATGTCGGTGGCCAGATTAGCCCCCGATTCCGAGCGTGTCAACGTGATTGCAGGTTTCGGGGGCGTCATGCTAGCATGGATTCCGCAGTATGTCCCGATTTCAGCAGAGAGGCAGCGCCTGCTTCCGCCGCCCCGACCGAAGCCTCGGCTGGCGAGCGATGGAGTCGAAGCAGGCGGCCGCTCTCGGGCGAAGACTCGCCCGTCCCCTGCTATCGCCGCCGCCCGAGCTTCTGCCTTTCCCGTCCATTCCGCAGGGCCGCCCCGTCTTCCTCGATATCCTCAAGATCGCGATCGCGTGGATAATCGCCTTGCAACTCTGCTACCTTCTCGCGACGGGCATCCTCATCGCGTGCTATCGCCACATCGACCCTCCGGTCACGGTGCTGATGGCCTATCGTAAATGGCGCTACGGCTGGACGATTCATGCGCCCAGGCCCGTCTCGCTCCGGAAGGTTCCGCGCTATGTCCGCTCCATGCTCATTTCGGTAGAGGACGGCAAATTCTACGAGCATCACGGGATCGATTTCGAGGCTTTCAGGCGCGCGCAGGAGATCAATAGGCGCATCGGAAGGCCGCTATACGGGGGGAGCACCCTCACGATGCAGGTGGCGCGCACTCTCTTCCTCGTGCCGATAAAGAGCTATGCGCGGAAATACCTCGAGATACTCACGGCGCTCGAGCTCGAGGCCCTTCTGCCTAAAGATAGGATTCTCGAGCTCTATTTCGGCTATGCCGAATGGGGAAAGGGCATCTTCGGCATGGAGGACGCCGCGCGGAAATGGTATGGCTGCGGAGTCTCCGGTCTGTCGAGGGACGAAGCGGCGCGTCTTATCGCGTTGCTGTCGTCTCCGGTCAAGTATGGGCCGGAGACTTTGCAGAGAAACGGGATTCTGCGCGAGAGATACAAATACCTGTCCGAGCGATTCGAACCGCAGGCGCCGCCTTCGGTGGAAGCGCCGCCTACGGCGGAGTCGCCTCAATCGGCGGAGGTACCTCCGCAGGCGGAGATGCCACCTCTGCCTTCTCCCGAGTCGGGAGTCGAGGAGGAGGGCGCTCCCCCCGCCGAACTTCCGACGGCGGTCGCGCCGGTACAGAATTAAGGAAGGAGGAAGAGGAATGAAGCGCATCGAAGGAAAGGTGATTCTCGTGACCGGAGCATCATCGGGAATCGGGAAGGCCTTGGCGAGTTTCCTTGCCGCCAACGGGGCCAAGGTGTATGGCACGTCGCGCAGAGCGCCCGATTCCGGCGCGGAAGATGCCGTCGCCGCCGATATTCGTCGCGTAAAAATGATTCAATTGGACGTCCGTTCGGACGAATCGGTCTCGAAGGCGGTAAGGCAAGTCACGGACATCGAGGGCCGAATCGACGTCCTCGTCAATAGCGCCGGCTTCACCCTCGCCGGCGCCGTGGAAGACGTCAGCCTCGCGGAAGCCCAAGCTCAGTTCGATACCAATTTCTTCGGCGTCCTCAGGATGTGCCGCGAAGTGCTCCCCGTCATGAGGCGCCGGAGCGACGGCTTGATCATAAACATCAGCTCCGTCGCCGGCCTGGTCCCCCTTCCCTACCAATCCATGTACAGCGCCAGCAAGTACGCAGTGGAGTCCGTGACCGAAGCCATTCGAATGGAAACCAAGCTTTTCGGGATTCGCGCGGTATTGATCGAGCCGGGCGACACGAAGACGAATTGCACCGCGAATCGTCAGATGGCGGCCGCGACGGCCGGATCTGTCTATGAGAAAAGCTGCATAAAGGCGGTTTCGACGATGGCGCGATCCGAGCAGAGCGCGCCCGAGCCTCGAGCGATCCTGCGCGTCGTTTTGAGAGTCATCGGCAGGAAGAATCCTCCGGTTCGCGTAGCCATCGGCTTCGAATACAAGTTGGTGGGCTTCCTGGCGCATTTCCTGCCGGCGAAGCTCGTCGAATTCGCGATGCGGAAAGTCTATTGAGGGTCGTGCAAAATTCGGTTGGTTTTGCGCGACCTCTTGTGGTTTCTCGCGCTTCTTTATGTTTGGATGAAGCGCTACGAAACATGCGCAATGTTTTGGTTGCTTTTGCAAAAAGGGGTATCCATCTGATGGCCCCAAAGACGTGAAATACCTCGTCGAAGCCGAGCATACGGGGACTCGAGTTAGCCGAAAAGTGCAAACGATGCACTGATTCGTCCAAAGACAGATCCCGTATTGTCCCTGACAATGCCCTCCAGACGGCCTCAAAAAGGGGCAGTCTAGGAGGATTTAGAGTGAATAGGAATAGGAAACTGGTGTTTTTTGTGACCTTGGTGCTTGCCCTTGGTCTCGCCATGAGCGCGGCCGCGAAGAACTACACGATCGGTTTTGCCCAGACGGGCGGCAACGAAGGCGCATGGCGCGATGCCGAGACCGCCTCGGTCAATGCGGCCGCGAAGGATATGGGCATCACCCTCAAGTTCGTCGACGGTCAGGAAAAGCAGGAGAACCAGATTGCTGCCCTCCGCTCCTTTATCGCCCAGAAAGTCGACGGCATTCTCCTCGTTCCCGTCGTTGCTACCGGTTGGGACGATGTTCTCCAGGAATGCAAGGATGCGAAGATCCCGGTAGTTCTCCTCGATCGCGGTCTCACGACGAACGACGACTCCCTCTACGTCTGCAAGATCACATCCGATTTCGTGGCGGAAGGCAGGCGCATTGCGACCTGGCTCACCGTGAAGATGGGCGGCAAGGCCAATATCGCCGAACTCCAAGGCACTCCCGGCGCCGACCCCGCCGTCATGAGGCAGAAGGGCTTCGCCGATGTCATCGCCGATTTCCCTGGAATGAAGATCGTCAAGTCGCAGACGGGCAACTTCAACGCCGCCGACGGCAAGCAAGTTATGGAAGCCTTCCTGAAGGCCGACAAGACCATCAACGCGGTGTACGCCCATAACGACGACATGGCCGTTGGCGCTATCCAGGCAATTCAGGAAGCCGGCAAGAAGCCCGGCAAGGACATCCTGGTCGTCTCCATAGATGGGACGAGCGAGTCCTTCAAGGCTATGGCCGCCGGTACCCAGAACGCGGTCTGCGAGTGCAATCCCCTCCTCGGCAAGATCGGCTTTGAAACCATTATCGGCGCCATCAACGGCAAGACCTATCCGAAGTGGGTCATCCAGTCCGATGGCCTCTACGACCAGAGCAAGGCCGCAGCGATGCTCCCGACCCGCAAGTATTAATAGACAGTTGGTACCGGAGCTAGTATTTCCCAAAACGGGCAGTTTCAAAAGTTTTGAAACTGCCCGTTTCTTTTGGCGGTTTTAAGGGGTTGCCATGACTGTCAAAGATCCAATCCTTTCCATGCATAAAACAAGCAAGAGCTTTCCCGGAGTGACGGCGCTGATCAAAGTGGACTTTTCCCTTCAAAAGGGCGAGATACGCGCCCTCATGGGCGAAAACGGCGCCGGGAAGTCCACTCTGATCAAATTGATGACCGGGGTCTACGAGCGGGATGACGGCCAGATGTTTCTCGAGGGCCGCGAGATAAACCCACATTCTCCCTACGAGGCTCAGACGCTCGGGATCAGCACGGTGTATCAGGAGGTCAATCTGATCCCGACTCTGACTGTTGCCGAGAATATCTTTCTCGGGCGCCAACCTACGAGAGCAGGGGCCCTGGATTGGAAGAAGATGAACGCCGGGGCCGAGGCCGCCCTGGATCGTCTCAACATTGAGTTGAACGTCCGTCAACTGCTTTCGGACTACTCGATAGCGATACAGCAGATGGTTGCCATCGCTCGGGCGGTGGATATCTCCGCTAAAATCCTTGTCCTCGACGAGCCTACCTCGAGCCTCGCCGTCCATGAGGTCGAGCAGCTTTTCGCTATTATGAGGGTTCTCAAGGGCCAGGGCATGGGGATCATTTTCGTGACCCACTTCCTGGACCAGGTCTACGCCATTTCGGATACGACCACTATCCTCAGAAACGGCGAGCTCGTCGGAAATTTCGAAACGGCCGCCCTCTCCAGGGTGGAGTTGATTGCCCATATGATGGGGAAGAGTCTCAGGGAGATCGAGCTCAAATCAGTCCAAAGTGGGGCGGATTTTTCCTCGTCGAAGGAAACTCTGGCCGAGGCCAAGAATCTTGGGAAGAAGGGAAGCATCGAGCCCTTCGACCTGACGTTGAAAAAAGGCGAGGTCCTCGGCCTTGCCGGCCTTCTCGGGGCGGGGAGGACGGAGGCCGCAGAGCTCCTCTTCGGCATCGCCAAGGCGGACCAAGGCCAGATATCGGTCGATGGCAAACCGGTCGCGATCACGTCGCCCAGGGAGGCGATCGCTGCGGGCTTTGCTTTTTGCTCGGAGGACAGGAAGGCCTCGGGGATCATTGGCGAGTTGACCGTGAGGGAGAATATCGTCCTCGCGCTGCAAGCCAGCAAGGGTTGGCTGCGCCTGCTCTCGAAGAAGACCCAGGGCTCGATCGCGGAGAGCTATATCAAGATCCTCGGGATAAGCACCCCGAACGCGTCCAAGAAGATCAAGGAACTCTCGGGGGGGAACCAGCAGAAAGTCATGATTGCCAGATGGCTGGCCATCCATCCCCGGCTGCTCATCCTCGACGAGCCTACACGCGGCATCGACGTCGGGGCGAAGTTGGCGGTCCAGAATCTGATTCTGCAGCTGAGCCAGGAGGGAATTTCCATCCTGTTCATTTCCTCCGAGCTCAGCGAGGTCGCCAACTGCAGTCAGCGCGTGGCGATCATCCGGGACCGCAAGAAGATCGGGGAACTCGCCGGCGACAGGATTGACGAGGCCGCCATCCTGCACTTCATTGCAGAGGGAGCGAGATAAAATGGAAGGTCAAAGGATACAACGCTTCAACATCATGCATTCCCTTGGAACCCTGATTTGGCCTCTCCTCGCCCTGGCGATAATACTGGTTTTCAACGCGCTCTTCACGCCGATCATGTTTCAGATGGAGATCAAGGACGGGCATCTCTATGGCAGCCTGATCGACATCCTGAACCGCGCCGCACCGGTGATGCTGATGGCGATAGGGATGACCCTGGTTATAGCGACCCGTGGAATCGACATCTCCGTTGGTTCCGTCTCGGCCGTCTCCGGCTCCTTCACCACGGTTCTCCTGGTCCTGGACCATATGCCCCTGGCCTACGCGATCATCATAGGCCTTGGCGTCTGCGCCCTCCTCGGGCTATGGAACGGCTTCATGGTCGCGAATATCGGGGTCCAGCCCATTGTCACGACCTTGATTATGTGGGTGCTCGCCCGGGGCATCGCGTCTCTTTTCGCGCAAGGGCAGACCATCATCTTCGAGAACCCCCAATACGAGTTCATCGCGAATGGCTTCCTGTTCGGTCTGCCCTTCCCTATCACTATAGTGCTCGCCCTATTCCTCATCGCCCAGCTCCTGACGAGACGGACCGCCTTGGGGCTTTTCATCGAATCGGTCGGCTGCAACCCGATCGCAAGCCGCTTCTCGGGCGTCAACGTCCGGATGATCAAGCAGGGAGTCTACGTCTTTACCGGCTTCTGCGCGGGTATCGCCGGGCTCATCAATACGGCCAACATCAAGGTTGCCGACGTTACCCGTTCCGGCGACGGGCTCGAGCTGGACGCAATTCTCGCGGTAGTCATCGGCGGGACTTCCCTTGACGGGGGCAAGTTCTCCATCACCGGCACGATCATCGGCGCAATAGTGATGCAGACCCTGACGACTACCATCCTCACGAACGGAATCCCCGTCCAGGTCACTCGGGTCATCAAGGCCCTCGTCGTGGTTTTCATCATTCTGATCCAATCGGAAGCCTTCCGCGTGAAGGTAAGCGGCCTATTCTGGAGGAGAGAGCATGAAGCTGCAAATCGATAAGAAATACATCGCGATATACGCGACGATAGCGGTCGCCGTTCTCCTCTACGTGGCCGTCGGCATCATATATCCCAATTTCTTCAGCATGCGAGTCTTCGTGAATTTCTTCAGGGACAACGCCTTCCTCGGTATTATTGCCGTGGGGATGACACTGGTGATCCTATCGGGAGGAATCGATCTTTCGGTCGGCTCGATGATCGCCTTCGTCGGTGTCATGAGCGCCTTTCTGATAGAGAATAGCGGAATGAATCCTTTCCTCGTTTTCGCCATCTCCCTGGCCTGCGGCGCGCTGATCGGCTTTTCCATGGGCTGCCTGATACATTTTTTCAATGCCCCGCCTTTCATCGTGACCCTCGCGGGGATGTTCTTCTGCCGAGGCATGGCCAACGTAATCAGCCTGGAGTCCATCCCGATCAACAACCCCCTCTTCAAGGGGATCATGAAGTTCGGCATAATCCTGCCGAATAACATCAAGATTCCCACGACCGTCATCATCTACCTCGTCGTATTCGTCGTCTTCCTCTTCATCATGCATTTCACCAAGTTCGGCAGGGACGTCTATGCCGTCGGCGGGAGCGCCCAGTCCGCCCTTCTCATGGGACTCCGCATCGGCCGGACCAAGGTCCTGATATATACGCTCAGCGGCCTGCTCTCTTCTCTCGCGGGCATCGCGTACATCCTCAACACGCCGGCGGGCTACGGCCTCGCTGGTATAGGGACCGAGCTTGACGCGATTGCCTGTGTGGTTATCGGGGGCACTCTGCTGACTGGAGGAGTAGGCTATCTGGCGGGTACCTTCATCGGCGTGCTGATCCAGGCGATCATCAAGACCTACCTGACCTTCAGTTCCCTCTCAACCTGGTGGACGAAGATCGCGATTGGCGTGCTGATCATGATTTTCATCCTCCTCCAGCGGTTCTTTAGCCAGGTAACGCGCCTTTCGAAGGCCAGGGGCGAAGTGATATTCAAGAAGCTCGGGCCTGTCGGGAGGACCTAGCGCCCCGTAAGTGAAAGTTTCATGCCATTAGTCCAAAAAATTCTTCTCGTCGAGGACGAGGCCATAATATCACTCGCCGAAGCAAAGACAATCAAGCGTTTCGGTTATGAGGTGATCAGCGTCTCTTCCGGGGAGGATGCGGTTAAGGTGGCTCTAGATGACGCTGCTATATGCCTCATCCTCATGGACATAGATCTCGGCCGAGGGATCGATGGAACCGAAGCGGCCAGGCGGATCCTCGCCGAGCGGAACATACCTATAGTCTTCATCTCCTCGTACTCCGAGCGGGAGATGATGAAGAAGGTTCGTGGCATCGCTCGCTTCGGATACATAATCAAGAACTCGGGCGACTTCGTGCTGCAATCCTCCATCAAGATGGCCTTCGAGCTCTACGACTCCTTCGAGAAGACCAGGGGAAAGGGAGATGGGCACTTTTCCCTTTTTGAGTGACGTTACCGCATCCCGATCGATTGATTGAGACAAGTCCTCAATAAGGAGCCCCCAATGATATTGTTAAGCACTGATGGCCCTGGGGAAGTGAGTCACTCCAGCAAGGTCACCAGCCGCCACGGATTGCCGGCTGGTGGAAGCGCCAAGCTCCCCGGCTGAGACCGCGCACCATGTGGCGCTATTGGTCGTCGCCCTTTGGGTTGCTGGTTAGCCACGAGTTGACGGTAGGTGATTGGGGGAACACCAGTCAAGGTAGTCCAGACAAGCGGCATCGTCGGGAAACCACGCTCGTATCGCGGTGTAGGTCCCCGGATAGTGCTGGCCAGCGCGTGGCATGCCACAATTTTACCCCAGGGGCCATCAGATGGATACCCTTTTTTGCAAAAGCCTCTATTAGCTGCGCGAATCAGGTTTTTTCTTTTTTCGCGATCTCCCTATCCAAGGCGTCGGCGAAGGCCTTGAGCTCGCGCGGCCCCCAGTTCCCGCGCCGGGGCGAATCGGGGGCGAGTCCAAGGGCCCGGAGTTCGGCGGCCCGATCGCGAAGGGAGCGGCGCTCGCGCACGTTCTCGGCGGTGAACAGGTCGCCGCGGTCGTTCAGGACGCGGAGGCCTTTGTCCGCGAGGCGTTCGGCGAGCGGCAGGTCCCTCGTCACCCCGATGTCGCCCACCTCCGCGCGCCCGACCAGGCGGTCGTCTGCCGCATCCACGCCCTCCTCCACGACCTCCCGTTCCACGCCCGGCCCCGAGTCGAGCGGCGGCATGCGGGCGGCGATGAAGACGGCGCGGAAGCGGGCAGGCCTCCCCCCTTCCGCCGCTGCCCGGGCCTCACGTGATGCGCGGCGGCAGATTATCCGTCTGATATCGGTCTGAAGACTGTCGCCATCGGCCCAAATGGTCACGATATCTCGGGCACCGAGGCACGAAAGACTACGGTTTCGACGGCCGAGCTCAACTCGTAATAGTCGGCGTCGGCGGCGATAAAGGCCGACTCGCCCCGGACGAGGGTCAGATCGGGCTCGCCCTTGCACATCAGCTCGGCGGAGCCGGAAGTGCATAGGAGTATCTCGGGCCCGCGCGAGCCGCGGAGGTATCGTTTCCCCGGCCCGACGGCGATGCGGGATATCTCGAAATCGGGCACGAAGGCGGGGTAGGCCTCTTCGCAGGGAGCGACGGAGGAAGGAATGACGGGCAGCAGCCTTTCAGGGTTGAAGCTGAGCACGGAAACGAGCTCGGGCAGGTCGACGAATTTGGGCGTGAGGGCTCCCCTGATGACGTTGTCGGAGTTGGCCATGATCTCGAGACAGGTGCCCGCGAGGTGGGCGTGAAGCTCGCCGGGCGCGATGAACGAGGCTTGGCCCGGCTGGAGGACCACATGATTAAGGATGAGGGGCATGATCGCGCCGACGTCCCCGGGGAAGAGTCCCATGATCCTGAGCGCCCAACGGAAGGCGGCTTCGCTCCCGGCGGGGATTCCCCCCTCTTCGAGGAGGTGGGCTATCCTCGCCGCGGCCGAGGCCAGGAACGAGGAGCGCGACCGCTCGTCGGACGAGACCAGGCCGTAGAAGAAGACCGACAATTCGACGCGGCTCGGGTCGCGCGCAAGGCGCTCCAGGCTCCGCTCGAACTCGCCTGGCGCGGCGAGCCTCATGTTGGCGACGATCTCCGAAACGGGCCTGAAGCCGCATATAAGCTCGAAGCGAGTGAGGGCCACCGCCATCTCGGGTTTGTGGTTGGGATCGCGATAGTTGCGTTCGGGCGCGTCGACGGGAATGCCGCCGAGGTTCTCGCGCTCGTAGCCGAGCTCGGCCTTGCGCTTGCTCGGATGCGCCTGAATAGAAAGAGGGGTCCCCGCCGATAGGACCTTGAAGAGGAAGGGCAGAGTCGGGCCCAAACGCCGGAGGACCACCGGCCCGAGAGCGGCGGCGGGATCGCGTCGCACGAGCTCGTCCAGTCCCATTCGCGCGTCGTCCAGTATCGCCGTCGAGGGCGCGCTCGGATGGGCGCCCATCCATATCTCCGCGAGGGGCCCACCGCCGGGGTTCGGTATGCCGAGAACGTCGCTGATCCCGTTCGCGCTGCCCCAAGCGTAGCGCTGGACCGGATTTTCCAGGCGGAATATTCGCATGGGTGGAGTCTACACGGAATGCCTCGCGGGCGGCAATCCGAGTACCCTAACCCTTCGGCTCGGCCTCGATGGCTCCGCGTCTCTTGATGACCGCCTCCGTCCCTACGCCGGCCAGGCTGTTGCCGGCGGGGGTGTTCAATATGTATACGATGCCGCCCAGGGCGGACCGAAGGCCCCTAGTAGCTGCGATTGGGCAGGGCCTTGCGCGCGGTTTCGGCGGGAAAAATCCCTTCCGAAGTAATTATCTGCCGGGGCAGTGCCTTGCCGTTCATGTAGTCCTGAACCGCCTTCATGAGAAGCGGGCCGAGGAGGGGATTGCATTCCACCGTGCAGCTGAGCTTGCCGGCTATCATCGCCTCGAAGGCGGCGCGCACGCCGTCTACCGACACGATGGCGATATCCTTCCCCGGGCGCAGTCCGCGCTTTTCCATGGCCTGGACGGCGCCGAGAGCCATGTCGTCGTTGTGGGCGAAGACCGCGTCGATCGGGCCATGATAGGAATCGAGGATCCTTTCCATGGCCGCCAAGCCCTCCGAGCGGCGGAAGTCGCCATTGTCGCTCGCGACGATTCGGTAGCCCTGCGTGGCGCCGATGATTTCCTCGAAGCCGATCTTGCGTCCTATCGCGGGCGCCGATCCTTCCGTTCCCCTGAGCTCTACGATATCCACCTTGCCGTCGGCTCCCAGCTTGCCGACGAGCCAGCGCGCCGCGCGCCGGCCTTCCTCGACGAAATCGGCTCCGAGAAAGGTGGTATACAAGGTCTCGTCCGAAGTGTCGATCGTCCGGTCGGACAGGATGACCGGAATGCCTGCGGCCTTCGCCTCCTCGAGCGCTTCGTCCCATCCCGCCTCGATGAGGGGGGAGAAGGCTATTACATCCACCTTCCGGGCGATGAAAGACCTGATTGCGGCGATCTGGTTTTCCTGCTTGAGCTGACAGTCCACGAAGCGCAGGTCGATGCCCGCCTGAAGGGCGGAAACCTTGATCGACCGGGTATTCGCCGCGCGCCAGTCGCTCTCCTGGCCGGTCTGAGCATAGCCAAGGACGATTCGCCGCTTGCCCGATGCCGGCGAGGGCGCGGCGAGCCGCGGATCGTCCGCGGTAGTCCGAGTGGCCTTCCATGCGGAGAGGAATATCTTCTTCGGTATGCCTTTGACTCCGTCCAGTATATCCATCGCGTACTCGACGGCCGCCCTGCCTCCGGTCGCCGAGACGAAGGTGGCCGCGAGCACCCCGCGCCGCACCAGGTCCAGTCCGCCGTCCTTTCCGCCGAAGCCGTCCACGCCTATGAAGCGGATGCTTCGGAGTCCCTGCGCCTGAGCCGCCCTCCAGGCGCCGTAGGCCATCGTATCGTTCTGGGCGACCACGATGTCGACGCGGCCGAGGCTCGCGACCCGATCCGCGAATCGGTCCTCCGCTCGGTCGCGGAGCCAGTCGGCGCCGAAGCTGTCGACGATGGCGATGCCGGGCTTCCCCACGAGCTCGGCTCGAAGGCCCGCGTCCCTCTCCATGGATGGCGGCGATCCTGCCCTGCCCTGGATCTCGACGATCCGGCCTCCCTTGGAACCGAGCAGGCCGGCGACGTAGGCGCCGACCGAGCGGCCGATGAAGTAGTTGTCGGGGCCGATGTAGAGCGTATAGCCGTAGCCGGCCACGGTCCGGTCGAGGAGGATGACGGGCACCTTGTCGTGCGCGGCCGACACGGCGGGGGTCAGGGCCTTCTCGTCCACGGGAGAAACGATGAGGAGGTCGACCCCGAGGCGAAGCAGTCTCGAGATGTCCCCGATCTGCTTGGATGCCGAGTCCGCCGCGTCCGTCACCGCCACGCGCAGCCCCGGTCTTCCCGCCGCCGCTTCGAGGATGTCCTTGTTCATCGCGATGCGCCAAGGCTCCGTGAGGTTGGCATGCGAGACGCCTATGAGCCGCGAGACGCCGTCGGCTTCGTTGCCGGCGCGACGGGACAGGAACACCAGGCCGAGGACGGCCGCGACGAGGAGGGCCCCGGCCGACGCGGCGACGATGCCGCGGAGCCTCATGCTTCCGCCTCCGCTCTGTACTCGCTCGGCGAGATGCCGCATATCCTCTTGAACACCCGACTGAAGTAATGCTGGCTGGAGAAGCCGGAGGATTCGGCGACCTCGAGCATCTTCATCGCCGGGTCGGAAAGCATCGCCATCGCCCTCGCGATTCGATAGGCCGAGAGATACTCCACGAAGCTCTTTCCGGTCTCGCGCTTCATTACACGGGAGAGATAGCCCGGCGACGCGCCGATCTCCGCGGCTGTCTCCTCGAGGGAGAGCTCGGGCCGCATGTAGCCGCGCTCGATGTAGCTTCGCGCCTTCAAGGCCAGCGCGTTGCTGCGCCCGTCGGCCTTGCCGCCCGCCTCCTCCCGGAGCTCTTCGATCACATCGGGAAGGGCCGCGATCAGGGCTGCCGCCCCTCCTGCGACCCTGCGCTGCGCGACCGCGGCCGGTACGCCGAGCCGCCGCTCGGCGCGCGAGGCGATCTCGGCCGGTACGTCCGCCCATTCCGGACCGCCGCCGCCGCGCGAGAAGGCGATTACGGAATCGGATCCGTCTCCGAAGGAAGCGACCGGCCCGAAGGGAGCCAATGCCTCGTCGACCAATCCGGACAGCGAGAACGCGGCTTCCAAGCGCTCGCGCGCCCCTCCGGCCGGCGTAGCGACTCCCGGCATGACCAAGGTCACGCACAGGGGATCGGGAATATCGATGCCCAACAATCCTAGTCTGTCGAGCGCCTCGGCGGCGTCGGCGCTCCCTTCGACCATCTCCCGGAAAAGCAGCTGCCTGAGCAGGGGCTTGTTGCGCTCGAGCTCGGCCCTCGCCCGCCGCGCGACCTCGGCTCTCGCCCTCCTGCGCGTGAGTTCCTCGGCCGCGCGCAGAAGGGTCGAGGCCATGGCCTGGTTCTCCACGGGCTTCAGGATGTAATCGAAAACGCCCAGGGTGAGGGCCTTGCGGGCATACTCGAACTCGTCGTGGCCCGTGACGACGATGACGACGCAGTCGAGTTCGAGGGAGGCCAGCCGCTCCACGAAATCGAGCCCCGAGAGGAAGGGCATGCGTATATCCACGAGCAGGATGTCGGGACGGGCGGAAAGGGTCAGGGCGAGCGCCTCTTCCCCATCCTCGGCCACGGCGACAATGGCTGAGTCGGGAAGCAAGGCAGGCACCAAGTCCCCGAGACTCTCGCGAATGAGCGGTTCATCGTCGGCTATGAGAATTTTCCACGGCATAACGTCGCTCCTCCTATAGGAGAGGATGAATGATCTCGAACTTGGTTCCCCGTCCCTCGGCGCTCTGGAAGCGGATACCGAAAGCGGGCCCGAAGGAGAGCCGCAGGCGCTCATTGACGTTGTAGACGCCGAAACCCTCGGTCGGGCCGGGGGAAGGACGCTCGCCGCTCAGCCGCGCTCGCAGGGCGGCTTGCCGCTCCTCGTTCATGCCCGCGCCGTCGTCCTCGACGCTGAGTACGAGGGTATCGCCCGATTCCTTCGCGGCGATGCGGATGAAACCACGGTCCCTCTTCTCCTTGATGCCGTGGTAGATCGCGTTTTCTACCAGCGGCTGGATGATGAGCCTCAGGACCCGGCGGCCCAGGATCCCGTCCTGAACGTCTATCGCGTAGTCGAACTTGCCCGCATAGCGAGTGCTCTGTATGAAGAGGTAGGATCCCGCATGCTCGATCTCGTCGCTCAGGGCTATCGTCTCGGCCCCGCGCGAGAGGCCGATCCGGAAGAGCCTGGTCAGGGCGACGACCATGTCCTCGACGTCCGCGGCGCCTCGCTTCCTCGCCATGTAGCGGATCGTCTCGAGAGTATTGTAGAGGAAGTGGGGCTTTATCTGTTCCTGGAGGACGTGGAGCTCGGCCTCTCGCTTGTCGTGCTGCTCCTTGTAGACCAGGCCTATCAGATTGCGGATCTCCGAGATCATGGCATTGTAGCTCCGCCCGAGCCGGCCGATGTCGTCCGTCTCGTCCCCCTCGAAGCGCGTCGAGAAATCGCCGGTCTCGGCCCTCGACATGAGGTTCTCGAGCTCGATTACGGGTTTCGCCACCGACGAGGCGAGCAGGAAGGAAAGGAGGAAGGCGATCGCCACGGTCAGGCCGCCTATGAAGAGGGCGGAAGCGTCGCGGTAGAGGTGGAGGAATGTTTCGAGGGACCGCAAAGCAGCAGCCGGTCTGGCCGGCGTCTGCTGGGTCGAAGGCGACGGCGAGGCAGGGTTCGGAACTTGCTTCCGGCCAACATTGGGCCTCGTCGTCAAAGCAGCCTTCGATGGTGTCGTTCTTGTTGAAGACGGACCAGCAGCGAGGGAAGGCAACTCTCGCGTCGAATAGTACCAGAGCTCATCAATTCGCGCACGTCGCCTGCGGCTGGACGCTGGGCAAGCCGGTGAATCTCGAGGAGCCGGCGAATCCAGCCGCCGAATTTGCCGCGTTTGGTGCTTTCGCAACAGGGGCAGGTCTGAACGAGCGACTTTGAGACGAGCTTTGCGCAGAAACGCGGGGATCGCGGCCTCGACATCCCGGGATTTCGTATCGTTCCCGGCCTTGTCGTCGTCCATCTCCCGCATTTGTTTCATGCCGTCTTCGCAGTTTCTGGCGTCGGTGTCGGCGTAGACGCGCACCCACTTTGCAAAGGACGCGCTCAAACGCGGTAGAACGCCACACCCAACTTGGCCTCGGATTGGAGCGCATCGAGCGCCAGGCCGGCGACCATATAGCCGCATTGTTCGGCCGCAACCGTAATCAGGAGCGGTTGTTGTGCGTTCGCTTCTGCAAGATGCACATCCTGGGTCACCGAAACGTGCGCCATTCCCGGCCGTGGGAGCCCCCGCCTCACAACAGCAGGCGGGGGTGGTGGCGTTGGGGCTGGGAGACCGCTACCACCACCAACACCCCGGGGACGTGGCCCGAAAGACGACATTGTAAGCACCTTAGAGGCCGTGCGTTTGCACTGCCTTGTGACGCAGCGAGCCTACTACGCGATCACAGATATCACTGGATGGGGGTGTGCAGGCGGCCTGGTTGCCTGCCCATAACCTGGTAGAAAATGTGTGGGTTGCGGCCTTTCCGGGTTCCAGCTTCCGGGTCCCGCCAGAAGACCGGGGCAAAATCGCCCTCTTTTGTTTTCGTAAGAAATGTGAGACGCTGGAAGAAGCCAGACACCAGTTGATGTAGCTCAAGACCCCGGAATTCCGGTCTTGAGCGAGGAAGGCACCTATGCTTCCACAATTCTTGCTGCCAGAGACCACAGTTCGCGGGCCAGGCGCAGGGCCGAA
>CAVZVX010000210.1:0-8904 GCA_963778775.1 uncultured Spirochaetota bacterium
CATCGTCCTTTCGTCCTTCTTCCCGATCTTCATGGGAACGATCACCGGCCTCGGGAACGTCGATCCCCGTCTCATCGAGATGGGGAGGAGCGTAGGCTTCTCCCGCCGGCGGATCCTCCTCAGGATCATGATTCCCGAGAGCGTGCCGAGCGTGGCGAACGGATTGCGCCTGGGCCTGGGCTACAGCTGGCGTGCCCTCGTTGGGGCCGAGATGATAGCGGCCTCATCCGGCCTCGGCTATTGGATTCTCGACGCCGAGGAGATGGCCAGGATCGACGTCGTATTCGCGGGGATACTGACGATCGGTGCCCTCGGCATCCTCCTCGACCGGGCGGCCTTCGCGGCTTCGTCGCGGCTCCTGCCCTGGGCCCGCCTGGAGTCGCAATGGCACGCCTGAGCCTCGCGGGCGTCGCCAAGACCTTCCTCGCGGGCGGCCGCGAGATCAAGGCCGTCGACGGCGTCGACCTCGATCTCGGGGAGGGCGAGGTCGCGACCATCGTGGGGCCGAGCGGCTCGGGCAAGACGACCCTCCTGCGCATCGCAGCCGGCCTGGAAGCCCCCGACTCGGGGCGAGTTGCGCTGCGAAGGCGGCGTCCTCGGCTTCGTATTCCAGGAGCCGCGCCTCCTGGGCTCGCTGACGGTAGAGGGAAACGTCGCCCTAGGCCTGGGATCGGGGAAGGCGGAGCGTGAGGGCGCCGGGCGGGTCCGCGAAGTCATCGAGCTCCTCGGCCTCTCGGATTTCCGCCGCGCCTATCCCGCCCAACTTTCGGGAGGCCTCGCCCAACGGGTCGCCCTCGGACGCGCCCTCGTCCGCGACCCCGACCTCCTCCTGATGGACGAGCCCTTCTCGGCCCTCGACGCCCCGCTTCGACGGCGGCTCCAGGACGAGCTTCTCGGGATACTCGCGACGCGCCGGACGAGCCTGGTCTTCGTGACCCACGACCTCGTCGAGGCCCTCTATATAGGCGACCGCGTAGTCGTCCTGCGCGGTGGCCGCGTGGCGCGGGACGAGCCGATCGCCCTGGCTCGGCCCCGCGACCCGCGGAGTCCTGCTTTTATGGCATCCCTGGATTCCCTGGCGAAAGCGCTCGGCGAGGGCGCACGGATGCGAAGTCTCGGATCGGATCGCGAGATGGGCCTCGAGGAGGACAGCGCATGAAGCGCATCGTTTGCCTGATCGCGGCGGCCTTTCTGGCCGCCGCCTCGTTCGCGGCCGGAGTCCCCGGCCCCGCCTTGCCGAAGGAGATCCGTATCTCCTTCGCGAAATCGCCCTTCAACCTGCCCCTTATCGTAGCCGTCAGGCGCGGGATGCTCGAGAAGGCCTTCGCGGCCAAGGGCGTGGCCGTGAGATTCTATGAGATCGACTCCGGAGCCAAGCAGGCCGAGGCCATGGCGGCGGGCTCGCTCGACATCGCGGCCGTCATCAACACGACATCGGTCATCCTCGCGGCTGCCGGCGGCAACGAGCTGGAGATCGTGTCGGGGTTCAGCCGTCCGACGGGCCTCTTCGCGATCGTCGTAAAGGATCCGTCCATTCGGTCGATCGCCGACCTGAGAGGGAGGAAGGTCGCGGGACCGAAGGGCACGGTCCTTCACCAGCTGCTCGCGGCGGCCCTCGTCCATAGCGGCCTAGCGATGAGCGACGTAGACTTCGTCCAGATGGACATCCCCGCCGCGAGGACGGCCCTTCTCGCCGGACAGGTGGATGCCGCCCTCCTCGCCGCCTCCAACGTCGTCTTCGCGAAGGCGGCCGGCGCCCGCGTCCTCGCGACGGCCGAGGGCTACCTCGAGCCGCAGCTCGTCGTGGCGGCTCGATCGGCCTTCGTGCGCGACTATCCCGAACTCGTGGATCTCTACGTCTCCGTGCACGCTCAGGCCTTGGCTTGGATCGAGGCGCACGCCGAGGAAGCCCTGGCCATCGGGGCGAAGGAAGAAGGCATTTCCGCGGACGAGGCCAGGGAACTCTCCTCGGAAAGCCACTTCACCGCCGATATCGGCCGACCCGAGCTAGAGGCCATGTACCAGGACGTAAGGTTCATGCTCGGCGCGGGCATGCTCTCCGTCTCGATCGATCCCAAGACGCTGCTGAGGCCCGGACTCTTGCGCTGAGAAGGCAAAGAGCTTTCGCTCGCGCCTTGGCTTCCTCCGTCCCTTCGCAGTATGCTTGTTCGGTTATGGCCGAAGGCAAGCCTCTCATCGTTCAGAGCGATCTCACCCTCCTCCTCGACGTCCACGATCCCGGATTCGAGGAGGGAAGGGCGGCGATCGGGGCCTTCGCCGCGCTCGAGAAGAGTCCCGAGCATCTCCATACCTACCGCATGTCCGCCCTCTCTCTCTGGAACGCGTCGAGCGCCGGTCTGTCCCCCTCCGACGTGGAAGCCGTTCTCGCGCGCTATAGCCGCTATGAAATCCCGCGGGATATTTCCTTCATCGTACGCGATACCATGTCCCGCTTCGGCCGAATCGTGCTCAAAGAGCTGCCTGCCTTCCCGAACCGGCTTCTCCTCGCCTGCGGCGACGTCGAGGTCCGAAGAGAGATCGCTTCCTCCAAGAAGCTTCAGAAATGGCTCGAGCCTGCCCCGGGGGGCTTCGAGATCCTTCTCACCGAGCGCGGCACGGTAAAGCGTGAGCTCTTCAAGCTCGGGTGGCCGGTCAAGGACGAGGCGCCCCTCGCGCCGGGCGATCCGCTCGCGATAAGGCTCCGCGACAGTCGGGCTTCCGGAGGGGACTTCGGCTTGAGGCCTTACCAGTCCGACGCCCTCGGCGCGTTCGTGGGCGGAGGCCTTCCGGGATCGGGCTATGGCGTCGTCGTGATGCCTTGCGGCGCGGGCAAGACCATCGTGGGGATGGCAGCCATGGCGGCCATCGGACGCAAGACCCTCATCGTCACGACCAACATAGCCGCTGTCCACCAGTGGATGGACGAGCTCGCGGACAAGACCGACCTCGCGCCCGATGCCATCGGCGAATATACCGGGGCCGAGAAGACGGTGAAGCCGGTGACGATCGCCACCTATCAGATCCTCACGTGGCGCCCGGACAAGAACGCGGACTTCCCTCATTTCGACCTCTTTCGCCGGGAGAAGTGGGGACTCATCATCTACGACGAAGTGCACCTCCTTCCTGCCCCGGTCTTTCGCGTGGTTGCCGAGATACAGGCCGTGCGCCGACTCGGGCTCACGGCTACCCTCGTCCGCGAGGACGGCCGCGAGGAAGACGTCTTCAGCCTCATCGGGCCGAAGCGCTACGACGTTCCCTGGAAGGACCTCGAGCGCCGGGGCTTCATCGCCGAGGCCTATTGCCGGGAAATCAGGATTCCCCTCCCGGAGGAAGAGCAACTTCGCTATTCGATCGCCGAGCCGCGGGACAAGCATCGAATGGCCGCGGAGAATACCGCGAAGTACGAGGCGGTCAGCGAGCTCGTAGAAAACCATCCCGACGAGCCCGTTCTGGTGATAGGCCAGTTCCTGGACCAGCTCGGGCGCCTCGCCGAGGAGCTCAAGGCCCCCCTCATCACCGGACGCACGCCCAATCCCGAGCGGGAGCGCATCTATGCGGACTTCAAGGCCGGACGCTCGAGGGTGATCGTGGTTTCCAAGGTTGCCAATTTCGCGATCGACCTGCCCGACGCTTCCGTCGCCGTCCAGGTATCGGGCTCCTTCGGCTCGCGCCAGGAAGAGGCGCAGCGCCTCGGGCGTATCCTGAGGCCCAAGGCGCGCAACTCCTACTTCTACTCGCTCGTCTCGCGCTACACGGTCGAGGAGGAATTCGCGGCCAACAGGCGGAAGTTCCTGACCGAGCAGGGCTACCGCTATCACATCGAGGCCTGGGAATGAGCGAAGGCGCCGTTCCCAAGCCCGACCCGACCGCTTGGTCGAACGCCCTCCTTACCTCGGGAACGGAAGCGCTGCTCGGAGCCGTCAGAAATTATATCGGCCCCGTAAAGACGCCCTACGACAAGCGCGACCTCGTAGGCCTCCTCGAGGCTTTCCTTCGCAGGTCCGAAACACGCTCTTCGCTCTTCGCCCTCCTCGACTCCATCGACATACGGATTCTCGGTACTTCCCTCCTCCTGGGCCCAGTACCCGAGCAGGTGCTGAGGGACACCTTTTCAGGCGAACTGCCTCTCTTCGAACTGGGCGTCAAGATCTCCAACCTCCTCGATCGGCTCTTACTCTTCCGTTATCAGGTCGGCGGGAGAAGGCTGATCGCGGTGAATCCCCTTCTCGAGGACGAGCTTCGCGCCCGAGCCCTCGATCCGGCGGTTTTTTTCGGCGATTACGGGGATTCGGCCCGGGACGGAGAGAAGGAGAGCCCCGGCGCAGTCGACGCGAAGGCGGTCGTCGGGTTCTTCTCCTTCCTTTTTCATTCGCCCCTCGCCGTCCGGAAGGGCGGAGGCCTCACGAAGAGGGCGACTGATCGCGCCGCGTCCCTCTTCCCCGAGCTCTCGGCCGCGGGAGGGGAGCGCCTGGCGGCCCTCGTGCGGGCGCTGTCGGCGGTCGGGGTCCTGCCCGTCGTTCAGGACGAGGAGCGCTGCCCCGATCGTCGGCTTTTCTCGCGCCTCCTGTCGGATTGGTCCGAGGAATTGCCCTGGTACCTCGCCGCCGGCATCGCGATGGAGGGAAGGCAGGAAGAAGAGGCGGCGCATCTCGGGGCGATAAGCCGGCGGGCGGGCGCGGCATCGCTCTCGGTCGTCCTGGCGAACGCCTTCGAGAGCCTGCCCGAAGGGCTCGCCTTGCCCAAGCCTGTCCTGGCCCGTTGGTTGAGGATCGTGGCCAGTCGCGCTCGCTTGGCGATGGATCCGGCGGCCGCGCTCGAGCCCCTCGAGAAGCTCGGCGTCCTGGCGGTCCGAGGCGAAGGACTAGCCCGGCGCCGGCGCCCGGCCCCCGCGGCCGGAGCGGGGGCGAGCCTCGTAGTGGAAGGAGCCCACGCCCTCCACCTGATGCCAGAGGCGAGCCTCGAGGACAGGCTTTTCGTCGGCTGCGTATCCCGTCCGCTCTCGATGGGGGTCGTGTGGAGCTTCGAGGTCGAGCGCGACACGGCGCGGAGGGCCTTCTCGTCCGGCCTCTCGGCCGAGGAGATCAGGTCGCGCTTCGAGTCCCTCTCCGGCGGAGCCCTGCCCCAGAGCTTCGCCTTCTCCCTGTCCGAGTGGGAGGAGGAATACCGCTCCCTTAGGCTCTATCGGGGCTTTACGCTCGTCGCCGACGAGCGGCTGCGGTCCGTGATCGAGCGCTCGACGGCTCTCGGGAAGGTGACCGCGGAGCGGCTGGCGCCCGGCGTCTATTTCCTCTCCGCGACGACGGGCGACGAGGCCATCGCCGCGCTGTCCGCCGCGGGGTTGGAGGCGCCGCCCTTGATGCGGTCCGAGCCCTCGATAAGGGACTCGGAAAGGACCGACGACGACTACGGCCTCTTCGCGGATCCGCCGGCGGCGCCGCGCGGAAATATCGACGCGTTGCGCGATCTTGTCGCCTCGGGCTGGCTCTCGCTGCGCTCCGGCGCGGCTCCCCTCCCGAATCCGGAGCCCAGGCTGTCGGAGCTGCGCGCGACGCTGGCCTCGTCGGGCAGGCCCGACGGGGAGCGCCGCGAGCTCGCGGACCGGATCGAGCGCAGGCTCGTCCTCACCGAGAGGCAGATCGCCCAGGCCGACCCCCGCCCCGAGCGCGTGGAGGCGAGCGGCCTCGATTACCTCGGCAAGGTCCGCGTGGTCGAGCGGGCCCTTCGGACCTCGGGCGATCGGCTCGAGGTGCTCTACAGGCTGCCCGGCGCCGAGCCCGTACGGGCCCTCCTCAGACCGGTCAGGCTCGACAAGAACGAGAAGGGACTCGTCCTCGAGGCGGAAGACCTCGGAACGGGCGGTCCCGCCCGCGTACCCCTCGGCGCCGTCAGCACGGTGAGGAGGGTGCGCGCATCCTTATTCGGAGAAGATCAATGAAGAATCAAGTGCAGCAGGAACGCCTCGGCCACCAAGAGCAGCTCAAGCTCGCGGTGCTCGTCGACGCTGACAACACCCAAGCCTCCATCCTGGAGGGCCTCCTTGCCGAGATCGCCAAATATGGCGTAGCGAGCGTCAAGCGCATCTACGGGGATTGGACGAGCACTAACCTGCGCAGCTGGAAGGACAAGCTCCTCGAGTTCGCCATACAGCCCGTCCAGCAATTCTCGTACACTACCGGAAAGAACTCCACCGACAGCGCGATGATTATCGACGCGATGGACCTCCTGTACACCGAGAACCTCGACGGCTTCTGCATCGTCTCGAGCGATTCCGACTTTACGAGGATAGCGATGCGGCTCCGCGAGGACGGCAAGATGGTCCTCGGCTTCGGCCAGCGCAAGACGCCCAAGCCCTTCGTCGCCGCCTGCGACAAGTTCATCTACACCGAGATCCTGCGCGAGCCCGAGGAGGACCGCGAGGCGCGGGGAGACCGCGAGGCGCCTCCCAAGGCGACCGCCGACATCAAGCTCGACCGGAAGGCCGCCAACCTCATGCGGGCGGCCGTCGAGGACGCGGCCGACGAGTTCGGCTACGCCTATCTCGGCGCGGTCGGCACCTACATCATGAACCGCCAGCCCGAGTTCGATCCGCGCAACTACGGGTACCGAAAGCTCGGCGATCTCATCAAGGCCTCCGGCCTCTTCGACATAGACGAGCGCGCGAGCCCGACCGACCAGGGCAAGCAGATCTACATAAAAACGAAGGTCAAGGGTCGATAGCCGGCCGGGCGCGGCGGGATGACCGTGACCGCAGCCGTCAGACGGGCGGCCGCCTCGGATCTCGAGGCGATCGTGGCTCTCAGGATGGCCTTCGAGCGCGCGACGCGCGATTCGGGCTCCCTCGACGAGGCCGAGCGCCGGGCCGAGATCGCCTCCCTCCTCGGCCCCGACCTGATGGCCGGCAGGCTCCTCTGCTGGATGGCCGAGGAGGGGGGCGCGCCGTGGCTCAGGCCGCCTTGCGGATCCTCGGGCGCGGCGAGGGCGAGCTCCTCAACGTCTATACGGAGCCCGACTGCCGGGGCCGGGGCCTCGGCTCGTCTCTGGTCGCCGCCGCCGTCGGCGAGGCCCGCTCCCTCGGCCTCTCTCGACTCAGCCTGCAGCCGACGGAAGACTCGCGGCGTATCTACGAGCGCGCGGGCTTCCGGGAAGCGGAGAGAGGCATGGTCATGGATTTATAGCCCGAAGACCCTGGCCCTATTTTCCCTGCCTATCCGCGCGAGCTCCTCGGCTATCGGGGCGCCGGGCCTGGCCTTGCGCTTGACCTCGATTGCGAACTGATTCATCGAAAAATGGTTGAAGGCCCAGACGCAGGCGCGCTCCCCCTGAGCCGCCTGCGCGATGCCGCGGCCCAGCTCGTCGCGATAGATTTCGAAGAGGCCGCCCCTCCGGAGCTCGCCGAGGCCGGAGATCCAGAGCACGGGCCACTCGGCCCCGATCGCCGCGCTTGATCGGAGGCCGCGATGGAGCCGCCAAGCCAAACCCGCCATCGCGGCCTGACTTTCGGCGAGGAGGCTCTCGAGTCGCAGGCGGCCCGGGCCCGCGCTTCTCGCGAGCATCCCAAGCTCGGCCGTCTTGGCCGTATGGACGGGGGTCTTGTTGAGGACGAGGACCTCGAGCCTGAAGTCGATGCCGAGCTCCCTGCGGAACCAGGATTCGGCGAGCTTGCCCGACTGTCCCACGAGATAGCGATTGTTCGCGCCGAGCTGCTCCTTCTTCCCCGGATTGTCGGCGACGAGGATTACCTTTATTTGGGCCTCGGGCCTCACCTCGTCCAGCGCGTGGTTGTAGACGATCGGCGTCTCGATGTGATAGTCCTCGTAGCCCTGCCTGACGCGGAGCCTCTCCTGGGCCTCGCGAAGATAGGGATTGTCCTCGCTCCAGCGCCGGACGAGTCCGCGAAATTCCTCCCTGACCGCCTCGAACGCGCCATAGGCCTCGCTGTCCATGCCGACAAGGATGCCGGGAGCCGGGCTCGAGCGCAAGCGGCCTGACCAGTTTCAATGTAACACTTGTCTCGTACGTGGATTTCCGACTATTCTGCACCCCATGTCCGAAGAATCGCAGGGCCGCATGATGCGCGAAGGGGGGAAGCTATCCCTCCTCACGATGGCTTCTCGCATTCTCGGCCTTCTACGCGAGATGACCAGGGCGGCCTTTATGGGTACCGGCTGGCTCGCCGATGCCTTCGCCGTGGCTTTTACCTTGCCGAACTTCCTGCGGCGGCTTTTCGCCGAGGGCTCGATGACGGCGGCCTTTATCCCTACCTTTTCGGGCTACCTCGCTAATGGCGACGACGAGGAAACGAGGGAGTTCCTCTCGGCGACCTTTACGATCCTCCTCTTCCTGGTCGGCATCGTCGTGGCCCTCGGCATCGCCTTGGCCCCTTGGATAGTCCTCGTCTTTTCCTCGGGCCACCACGACGAGATGGCCCTCAGTCGATGCCCAGTTTGAGCAGTTCGCCATGGATGCGCGGGGCGCCCCACAGCGGGTTGTCGCGACTCATGGTGCGGATCAATTGGCGGACTTCTCGTGGCACCGGTGGCCGGCCAGGGCGACCGTGGCGCACTTTCCAGGTCCAGAAGAGGCGGAAGCCTTTCCGGTGCCAGGCGATCACCGTCGCCGGCTGAACGATGACGAGTGCGGAGCGCCAGTCGGCCCAGACGCTGGACAGCCACGCCCAGAGCAAGCGATCTGCGGAGTTGAGCTTCGGGCGTTTGACGGAGCGCTGGAGCACGGCGAGTTGGTGGCGCAGAGCGAGGATCTCCAATTGCAGAACTGCGCGGCGGCGGAAGGAGCCACGGACGCTGGCCCAGAGGGCTGCGAATAGGTGGCAAAGCGAGAAGCGGCGGAGAACGGTCAATTCACACCTTATCAATTAGATCGAGGTTTGCGAGAACCACAATCGCA
>CAVZVX010000211.1:0-22791 GCA_963778775.1 uncultured Spirochaetota bacterium
TGGATGGACTCGCGCTGCCCGTCCCATTTTCGGGACGTGATTGTGGGCGACGTGGTGCCGCACGCCCCGCCCGAGATCCTTGGCTACCGGCACGCCGGGGTGGAAATCGACATGGACCCGGCGCCGCTCCTGCCGCTGCCTTCAGGGAACAGCCTGGAGGCGCTTGCGGCACGCGCTCGGGCGCTGCATGTCCTGACCAGCGTGCAGGCGATACTTGGATTTACGTAGTTTGACCGCTTGAAAGGACGTACTGCCATGCCTACCGACAAACCCACGGACATCTCCGAAAGGACCCCGATCAACACGAATCTGCGCACGGTCGGGCTGGCCGTCGCGGGGGTGGCCGTCGCCGTGTGGTACGGGTCGAACTGGATGGGCAACGTGACGGCGAAGCTGGACAGGCATTCCGACGCTATCGTGACCATCAACAGCCAGCTTTCGGAATTGAAGACGAACCAGGAGAAGAACTTTGACCGTCTGCTGATGGCGATAGAGCGGAAGGGGATGCCGGTGTCGGCTGCGTCCTCCCCGAAGATGGCGGAGCCGCCTGCGAACTAGCGTCGCCTGCGCCTGCGGTCGCTGGCCCAGTCATAGAGAGCCAGCGCGTAGAACGCGGGCGCGAGCAGCAGCCCGAGGAGCGAAGAGAGCAAGAGCGACCTAGGCCATTGTAGCTTCATTCGTCCTTCCAGTAGTCCACTAGCCTTTGCGCGCGGTCGATGTAGTCGGGGTGCTTGGGGTCGCTCGGGTCGTAGGCTTCGCGCATGAGATCCTCCTCGGATGGCTCCTCTTCCTGCTCCTGTTCGCTCGCCGTTGTCTCGCTCACGCCTGCTTTTGGTGAGGGCTTTGCCCGATTATGAGGGAGAAGAAAATTCATAAAAAGAAGGCTTTGTCTGCCTCTGTTATGGTGGGCTCGTTCATGCGCCATTTTTCCGGCATCTGGCCGGGTTCTTGAACTTCACCTGTTGGGGAAGCCTTCAAAGGTTCACGGATAAGTAGAAATCCTAACCTTGGGCGAAGGGCATTTGAATACGGACTTGAGACGTGCTCCATGAGCCATGAAGGGTTTGAAACTTGCGAACGTAAATCGTGCGACTTGAACCTTAAACCCTTCGTTAGCTAGTGCTCTACCGTTGAGCTATTGGGCCTCGCGGCCCAAACAGGAATCGAACCTATAACATCCAGCGTGATCATTTAGCATATGATTGCTCAGTAAAGAGCCGGCGGTATCGTACACGGATACCAAGTGTATCCGTGCCGGCACGCCGTCGATGGGCTAGAATAAGCGACCGAGACAAGGAGCGCGCATAGCATGAAGCAGGTCACCGTAACCTATGCATCCGGCGAAAAGGTGGCCTATCCGGCCGGAGTGAAGGCCCAGGACGTCATCGGCAAGCTGGGCAGCCTCGCCTGGCCCCTCGCCGCCGTCCTCGTCAACAACGAGCTCATGAGCCTCGACGCCCAGATCCTGACCGATTGCTCGATCCGGCCCATCACCCTCGATACCGCCCAGGGCGCGACGACCTATCGACGCTCGCTCTGCTTCCTCCTCGCCATCGCCGCGAAGGGGCTCTTCCCCGACCGGCGCCTCTTGGCCGGCATGGCGATCGGCACCGGTTTCTTCCATTATTTCGACGACGATCACGTCGTCAGTCCCGAGGAAATCGCCGTCCTGGAGGCCAACATGCGCGCCCTCGTCGGGCGAGACGTCGGCATCTGCATCGAATGGCGCGCGTGGGCCGACGCCGTCGAGTACTTCAAGGCCTCGGACCAGCCCGGGACCCTTCTCCTCCTCGAGCACCTGAACGACGCCGTCATTCCGCTCAACGAGTGCTCGGGCTTCCGCGACCTCCACGTCGCGCCGCTCGTCCCATCCACCGGCGTGCTGCCCTGCTTCTCCCTCAGGCCCTACCACGAGGGCTTCCTCCTGCGCTATCCGCACAAGGAGGCGCCCGATACCCTTACCCCCTTCGTGGACGACCCCGTGCTCTATGCCATCGCCAAGGAGACGAGGGAGCGATCCCGCGTCCTCGGCGTGGCCTCCGTCGGGGCCCTCAACAAGGTGAACGCGTCCAAGGGCATCAAGGACTACATCCAGGTCGCGGAGGCCCTGCAGAACAAGAAGATCGCCGCGATCGCCGACGAGATCGCCGCGAAGGCCAAGGCGGTGAAAGTCGTCCTCATCGCCGGTCCCTCGAGCTCGGGCAAGACTACGACGTCCAAAAAGCTGTCCATCCAGCTCAAGGTCATCGGCTTCGAGCCCGCCGCCATCTCCCTCGACGACTATTTCGTCGATCGCGAGCGTACGCCCCGCGACGAGAACGGCGACTACGATTTCGAGTGCCTCGAGGCCCTCGACGTCGACTACCTGAACGAACAGCTCGTCGCCCTCTTCCGCGGCGAGGAGATAGAGCTGCCCTCCTTCGACTTCAGGACGGGCTCGCGAAGGAGCTCCGGCAAGAAGCTGAGGCTCGGCGGGCGAGGCATCCTAGTGATAGAGGGCATCCACGGCCTCAACGACAAGCTCACGCCGCGAGTCCCGCGGGAGGAAAAATTCAAGATATACGTCAGCGCCCTCACCCAGCTCAACCTGGACGACCACAACCGCGTGAGCACCACCGACAATCGCCTCCTCCGGCGCATGGTGCGCGACTACAATTTTCGCGGCCACTCGGCCCAGTCCACCCTCAAGATGTGGCCCTCGGTCCAGGCCGGCACGAACAAGCACATATTCCCCTATCAGAACAGCGCCGACTCCGCCTTCAACTCAGCCCTCGACTACGAGCTGGGCGTCCTCAAGGTCTACGCCGAGCCCCTCCTGCGAACCGTCAAGCCCACCTGCGCGGAGTATGCCGAGGCTCGGCGCCTCCAGTCCTTTCTGGACAACTTCGCGCCCATACCCTCGACGAGCGTGCCCGGCAACAGCCTATTGAGGGAGTTCATAGGAGATAGCGAGTTTAAGTATTGACGTCGGGCGGTGGGAGAAGGTCGCGCCCGCCTTTCAAAGGCTTTGGTTTCCCCTGAGCCCGCGCCCTTCCCTTCCCCGCGCCCCCTCCATCCGGGACTCGGAGAGGGAGCGAGACCCCTCATCCATGACATTCCCCTTGATTCAGGTCCTTGGCCTCGGCTATAGTTGCCACTGCACGCCGAGATAGCTCATTTGGCAGAGCGGCGCACTCGTAATGCGCAGGTGCTGGATTCGATTTCCAGTCTCGGCTTTACAGGATAAGGACTTACGGCCACCGGAAAACCGGCGCGGCGTCCTAACAATCCGATGTGAGTTGCGTTCGCAAGACGCGTCTCGAGGAGAGGGGCGATACGCCGGTTTTCATTTTTAAGGGGGGCGAAATCATCTATTGCCAGCTTATTAACCCTGAAACCGAGTGTTACTCGACGGCAAAAAGCACAAGAACGAAAGACCAGGCTGAGACCGTCCTGGTTGCTCTGGTGAATGGCTTAAAGAGGTAATACCTGCTGGGCGCCCTCGGAAACTTCGGCCTACCAACGAGGTATTTACGCTTGCCAGCGCGTCGCTCGTTCGCCTCTCGAGGGCGTCGCGGTTGTTGCGCCATAATTGTCCGGAGAAGTCCGTCGGAGCCTCGCCGGATCCGATTTGCTCGCGGCCCTAACGGAGGATCTTAATTCTTTCGCCCTCGGATAGGACGACTTCCCGGCAATCGCGGGCATAGAGGCGCTCCGGCAAGGCCACGAGACAGCTCACGCTCCCGTCACCCAGCGCGAACGGGCCGTGGTGCCAGACGCCCGGCCTGAGGACGACCATTGTCCCTTTGGGCATGAAATAGGCCTCGGCGGCCTCGCCCGGGAACGCGGGCCCCGGCGAGGCGGGGGCGACGTGGATGATGACATCGCCGTCGATTGGCATCAAGGCCTCGCAGGAGGTGTCGTGGTATTCCGAGGCGTCGATCACGAGGGGGCGCGGGAAGACACGGCATACCCCGAAGGAGGCGACGCTGTCGACTCCCAGGCCGGATTGCAGCATGTCCCTGAAGAATTCTATGGGCGGGGCGCCTAAGTGGAGCGAGGGCGGGCTGTTGGCCTCGGGGTCGAGCATGTTCGCGAAACTGCCGAAGCGGCTAAAGGACTCGGCGTCGAGCTTCTTGCAGGCGATTTCCCTCACGATCAGAAACCCGATATGTCTTGGGCGAGGCCGATGACGACCATTTCCGACACGCAGCCGCCCTTGGTGAGGGCGCAGGCCTGGTAGACCATGTCGGCGAAGTGCTCGGGCCGCACGGCCAAGGACTCGTCCCACTCGAACTTGGGTACTCCCGCAGCCGCGCCCTGGAAGCCGGTATTGGAACCGCCGGGTACGAGTAGGGTCACGCCGACGCCGTGGGGCCTGAGCTCGGTATACAGGCACTTCGTGAAAGCGTTGACGCCGGCCTTGGCAGCCGAATAGACGGTCCAGCCAGGCCAGGAACGTCGGTCGCAAACCGAGGAGACGTTGATCACCTTGCCCGACTTCTGCTTCTTGAACTGGGGCGCGAAGGTGCGGCAGCTCATGATCACGCTCATGAGATTGAGGTCGAGGATCTTCTGGGCGGTCGCGTTGTCGATCTCCTCGACGGGCGATACTTTTACCGCCCCGCCCGCGTAGTTGATGAGGAAATCGACTTTGCCGAAGCTCGATAGGCATTTCGAGAGGACCGTCTCGAACGTACCCTGCTTGGTCGCGTCGCCGACGAAGGAGACGACCTTGGCTCCGAGTTTCTCGCAGGCCGCCGCGGTCGCCGCGAGGCCTTCGGCGTTGAGGTCGAACATAACGAGATTGCAGCCTTCTTTCGCGAACAACTCGGCTGTGGCCTTGGCGAATCCCGACGCGACACCGGATATGACGGCAACCTTGCCTTTAATGCTTTCGCTCATATATTCCTCCTCGTTCGATAATCTCAGGATTGTCATATCGGAAGATATCGTAACATACGACATGACATACGTCAATGATAATGTGCGATCTACACTATCTCAGTAGAAGCGGAGTTCAACGCATGAGAAGCCCGCCCGAGACGTTGATGACACTGCCGGTAATATAGGCAGCTTGCTTCGAGCAGAGAAACGCTGCCGCCGCGGCGACTTCATCGAGCTCGGCGAATCGCCCCGCGGGAATGCGCGGGAGGTATTTCTCGGGTGCGGCCTGGTACTTACGCGCGGCCATTTCCGTCAGCATGAGGCCGGGTGCCAGGGCATTCGCGGTGATGCCGAGCGCGGCCGTCTCCCTCGCGAGCGATACCGTGAAGGAGACGATGCCCCCCTTTGAGGCATCGTAGGCGGCTTGTCCGCTCGTCGATCCCGAAAAAGCCGAGACCGAAGACAGGTTGACGATTCGACCCGGGGGGCCCTTACCCTCCAGTCTCCGCAGGAACTCCCGACAGGCCAGGAAGGTGCCGGTCAGGTTGGCGCCGAGAATCTCCTCCCATGCCTCGAGGCTCGTCGTCGCAGTGGTCCCATGGGGACAGATGGCCGCGTTGTTGACCAGGACGCGAATCGCGCCCAGCTTCGACTCCGCCTCGCGAAACATATCCACCACATCAACCTCGGAGGAAAGATCGCCCTTGAGGACGATAGTCGACTCCGCGCCGGCCTTCGCGCACGCGGCCGCGGCTTCCTGGGCTTCGGCCGCTCGCTCCCTGCAGGCCAGAGCGACTCGCGCGCCCTCGGCGGCAAGGGCGAGGGCAATCGCCCTGCCCAGTCCCCTCGATGCCCCGGTGACGAGGCAGGGGACGCCCGCGAGGCCCAAGTCCACATCAGGCTCCTTTTGCCTGCATAATGTCCAAGGCGGACTTCGCGGTTTGCTCGTCCAGGATAAGGGTTCGAACCATGCCGGTCCTTAGCACGCCGTTGATGGCTTCGGCCTTGTCCGTGCCCGATGCCATTATGAGATTGTTCTTAGCCCCGCGCAGCTCCTCGACTGGAACCCCGACGATCCTTTCGTAATAGTCGTCGACGATGAACCTGCCCAAGCGGTCGAAATATCGCGCGCAGATGTCGCCTACCGCGTCGGGCGATTTGAGGTGGGTGAAAACCTCGTGCTCGCCCGCGTAGGTCTCGCGGTCTATGGTCTCGCCGAGTGGGATCGCCCCGATCCCCGAAACGATGACGTCCATCGATTTCCAGGCCTGTCGAATAGCCCTCATGGAAGAAGAATTGAAATACATATCCCGCTCCTCCCGGTCGTTCGCAAGGGCCGGCGCATGTATAAAGGAAGGCGCCCCTCCCGCCTTTTCAGCGAGGAGGCGGACCATCTCGTTGATTTGGAAATAAGGTGCGGTCTGGTGGCTGCCGCCTATGAGGGGGACCACCGAAAGATCGGGGCTTGGCTTCTGCGGCTGGAAGGCATGGACGAATTCGTAGCTGGTGCGTCCCCATGCCAGGCCGATGGTCTCGCCCTTGTCGACTATCTTCGCGAGGATATCCGCGGAGCGTTGGGCCACGAGCTTGCGCTGGGCCTCCGGGTCGCGGGACGAAGTCGGAATCACGATGAATTCCGTCCCGGGGTAGAACGACGCCAGGAGCCTCGAGAGCTGATCGTCGTTGAGAAAGGGGTCGCGCACCGTAATCTCGACGATTCCCGTTTCCTTGGCCTCGGTGAGGATCATCGAGATGAGGGAGCGGGAAATTCCTATCTGCCGGGCGATGTCCTCCTGCTTGAGGCCATCCAGGTAGTACATCTTCGAAACCTTCACTACCAAGGAGACGTCCAGCCTCGAACTCATTCCGCTACCTCCGACAACTCGTATGGGCGGGAGTATATGACCGTCGGCGCCTCGATTGCAACGCTAGCCGATATGCTTTAAGGCCTGAGCACTACCTTGACGGCAGTCCCCGACGCAATGACGTCCATCGCCTTGGCGAAGTCCTTCATCCTCATCTCGTGCGTTACTATCTTCGAGAAGAGGTCCTTCTTCGCCTCGAGGAGGCCTACCGCCTCGCGGATATGCGCGGGAGTCGAGTCGGAGGTCCCGAAGACGACGAGCTCGCCGTAGTGGATGGTCCTCGAGTTTATCTGGAGCATCTCCTCGCCCTGAGGCAGGCTCGCGAAGAACGAAACGAAGCCCCC
The DNA here is from genome assembly GCA_963778775.1 of uncultured Spirochaetota bacterium. GTDB lineage: Bacteria > Spirochaetota > Spirochaetia > Treponematales > Rectinemataceae > UBA1306. The sequence continues at coordinate 7,076 of CAVZVX010000211.1, forward strand.
CTTTCTCGCATACATCGGCGATTTTGCCTGAGTCGGACCGTGAGGCGCGGTGACGACAACGAGATCGAAACCCTCGCCATGGGTGAGTCCTTGGTAGGCGCCGTCGATTTCGCCGGGCTCCAGCACCTCGCCGAGCCCTAGGGACCGGGCGAGATCGGCGCGGGCGCCGGGGAACTCTACGCAGACGACCTTCTCCGCGCCTTTGGCACGGGCTGCCACCGCGTGGAGGAAGCCCAAGGGGCCAAGGCCCATGATGAGGACGTTCTTGACCTCCGCCATGGGCAGTCGGGAAAGCCCGTTCACCACGCAAGAAAGGGGCTCGGCGATGGCCGCGACCTTGGCGTCGAGACTGCCGACCGCGGCGAGGTGTCCCATGCGCACGGCCTTGGCCGGCACGCGGACGTAGGGCGCCATGGCCCCTGGATAGTGGAAGCCGATCGCCTCGGCCTTGCGGCAGAGGTTGGAATGCCCCGCGCGGCAATAGCGGCACTCGCCGCAACCTATCGTAGTGGCCATGACGACCCGCTCGCCGATCTTGGGCGATCCTGGCAGGGCGACTCCTCCTGCTGTGGTCACCGCGCCCACGAACTCGTGGCCCATGATCTTCGGCGGCTTGATCCTCGGATTGCCCTTGTTGTAGGACTTGATGTCGGTACCGCAAATCGCGCAGGCCTCGACCTCGACGAGGAGATCGCCTGACTCGAGGGCGGGCGGCCCCTCCATTCTCTCGATTCGGACATCCTTCGGAGCGTAATATACGACGCAGTCGCCGCCGTCAGCACGCGCGCCCATCAGTGCATCTCCCTGCCGCCGGTGATGTTGAAGGCCTGACCGGTGCAGTACTCTCCCTTGGCCACGAGAAAGAGGACGAAATCGACGATATCCTGGATGTCCGTCAGCCGTTTGAGGGGGACCTTGGCGGTGAACTTCTTGACCACCTCGTCTCGAGACAGCTTCAGATTCTCGGTGTAGCCCTTGCTTACCTCGCTCCAGACTCCGGTCGCGTCGGTGATGCCCGGACAGAGGGCATTGACCTTGATATTGAAGTCGGCAACCTCGAAGGCCACGGCCTGGGTCATGGCGATTACCGCGCCCTTGGCCGCTGAGTAGGGAACCATGAGGGCCGAGCCAGTCTTTCCCGACTTGGAGGAGAAGTTGATGATTTTCCCGTCCTTCGCTTTCTTCATCCCGGCCAGGACTCCTTGAATGCAGTAGAAGGACCCGTGGACGTTGACCCGCATGACCTTATCCATGAGCTCGGGTGTCGTTTCCTCGATCGGCCGCTGGTCCACCATGCCCGCCGTATTCACGAGGGCGTAGACGGCGCCGAGCTCGGTGGCTATCTCCTCGAAGCAGGCCAATACCGCTTTTTGATCGGTGATGTCCAGAGCGTATCCCTTGGTGTCTCCTCCTATCCGCTGCGCCTCGGATAGGACGGCGGGATTTATATCGATCATCGCGACCCGCGCCCCCTCGGCTGCAAAAGCTTCGGCGATGGCGAGACCTATGCTCCGGGCGGCGCCGGTGACCACGCAGATCCGGCCTTCGAGTTCATTCGATTTACCCATATCGTTCCTCCTGCAATAGTAGGTAATAACATATTCCATGACATATGTCAATTGCTCGACACAGTCTGTCATTCTCGAGCTCGGCCGATTTTGTTCAGGTGCTCTTCTCACTCAACGACGCGGCTTTTTCGCAGAAACGCATATAGGCTTCGTCCAGTGCCGCCGCCTCGGCAGGTGCCGGTTCGTAGGCCGCCTTCACCCGCGACATAGCCGTTTCGGCCTCCTCGAGCGAGGAGTAGCGGCCGGTCGCGACCGCGGTCGCCGCGGCGATTCCTCGGGCTCCCGCCTGCGAAGCGTCGCAAGTCTCTACGGTATGCCCGAGAGCCGAAGCGAAGATCCGGCACCAGGCCTCGCTGGCCGAGGCGCCGCCCGAGAGTCGGATTCGGCTCCTGTCCAATCCGGCGCGGCCCAATATCTCGAGGTGCGCTCTGTGGGCGAAGACAACCCCCTCGTAGACAGCCCGCAGCATGTGGAAGGCCCCATGGCAGGCTCTCATCCCGACGAAGGCGCCGTCGGTCCCCGGCGCGATGTGCGTCCGGTGGATGAAGGGCAGAAAGCAGAGGCCGTCGACCCCAGCGGGAATTCGCGACACGCCCTCGTTAATCCGCGCGTAGAGAGCGTCCCTGTCGATTCCGGGGCAGAGTTCCTCGATTCCGGCGATTATCCAGGCGAGGTTTCCCGCCGATGTGGCACTCGATTCCACATAGGCGTATCGGCCCGGATCTGGACCAAGGGAGGCCTTGGTCGTTGGGGCCGGATTGAGGAGCCGCGAGGAAAATGCGCTATTGATGTTCCAGGTTCCCGCGATGAGAGAGTAGGCTTCTTCGGTCATGGACCCTGAGCCGACCGCGCAGGCGATCACATCGAACATACCAGCGATCACCGGCGTCCCCGCAGGAATGCCGGTCTCGGCGGACGCTTTCTTGGTCACCGCTCCGACGATAGCGGCGCTTTCGCGGACCGGCGGAAGCATACCCTCGGCCTCGGGCGCTCCGAAGGTCTCTAGGATGCCGGGGTCGTAGCTCCCCGAGCCTAAGTCGAGGAGGGCGTTGTTGCTCGCCTCGGTCCTATCGGTCGAAGCCGCGCCCGAAAGCCTGAAAGTGATCCAGTCCTTTGCCCCGAAGGCCCAGCGAATCTTCCGGTAGGCAGCCGGTTCCTCTTGCTTTATCCAGCATAGCAGAGGGAGGGACTGTCCGGCCCAGGGGTGGTGTCTAGTCAGCTGGTAGCGGCTCCTTCCCTCCCGCTTCCAGAGCTCGACTATGCCCTCGGCCCGGCGGTCCATCGAGGTGATGGCGGCGCGCGCCGGTTTCCCCTCGGAGTCCGCGGGATAGATTCCTCCGCCGTGGCCCGAGACGCCGACTGCTGCGATATCGCCCGAAGTCGAGCTCACCTTCGCTATCGCATCCCTCGCGAGGCCCGCGGCAGTGGACCAAGCTTTCTCCATCCCTATCTCGCTCGTCGCGCCCCGCGTCGCCAGGGGAGTATCGGCTGAAGCCTCGGCCAGCTGAGTTCCCCGATCATCGAATACGGCTGCCTTCATCGCCGTGAGGCCGCAGTCGATGCTGAGGTAGCGTGCGCCCATCGCCTAGAGCCTCAGGCGGTCCCGCGCCGTGGGCAGGACCTCCCGGTTCACCACCGACCTTGGCTCGGCCCCGGAGAGGAACCTCGCGAGGTCGGCAGCGAGGAGCTTGGGGCAGTTGTAGAAGGCGTCGTTGGATCCTCCCGCCATGTGCGGGGTGACCGTCACGTTGGGCAGGCGCACGAGAGGATAGTCGGCTCCGGGCGGCTCGAGATCGAAGACGTCGAGGGCGGCGCCCGCGATTCGTCGCGCCTCGAGGGCCGCGTACAGGGCCTTTTCGTCGACGAGCGCCGACCTGGATGTATTCACGAGGTAGGCCGTCCTCTTCATCCTCCCGATGAGCTCGGAGCCGATCATGCCCTCGGTCTCCTTCGTGAGCCTCGCGTGGATCGTCACGAAATCCGACTCGGCCATGAGCCGGGGTAGCGGCACCATCTTCACGCCGGCGGGCGGCTCCTTGACAAAGGGGTCGAAAGCGAGGATCCCGACGTCGAAACCCGCGAGCCTCCTCGCGACCTTGCGCCCTATCTCTCCGAGGCCGACGATGCCGACCGTCTTGCCAGGCATGTCCGGTATCATGCCCGAGTTGGGATACTCCCTGATCCAGCTGCCCTCCTTGAGACCGGCGTGCCCTCGGCCTATGTTCCTCGCTTCCGCAAGGATCATGCCGACAGCGAAATCGGCCACCGCGTCGGCGTTCCGGCCCGGGGTGTTAAGCACGAGTATGCCGCGGGCAGTCGCCGCCGCGACATCGACGTTTTCGTAGCCGGCGCGCAGCACGCCCAGGACCTTGAGCCGCTCGGCGGTGGCGATGAGGCCGGCTGGGGCGGGGCAGAACTGGGTGACGAGTATATCCGCGTCTCGAACCGCCTCGAAGACTTCGGGCGGGGGCTCGTAGGCGGCCGCACCGCCCTTCTCGACTTTCAGGTTTATGGCTTGGAGCTCCTGGAAGCCCGAGAGTTTCCAGTCGAAGGTGCTCACCTTCACGCCGAGGGCCTCGACCTCCGCAAAGCCTTTCTTGATGTACCCGTGGGGGATGAAGAGGTCCCCGATCCCGACTAGCTTCATGCTTCCCCTCCCCTCTAGCGCGCGATCATGCCGCCCGTGGCGTCGAACGTGGCGCCCGTAAAGTAGTCAGCCGCGCTCGAGACGAGGAAAACCGCCAGCCGAGCCACCTCGATTGGCTGGGCGATGCGTCCTATCTGTATCCGGCCCTCGTAGTATTCGCGGTTGCCCGATATCGCTTCCTTGGACATGCCCGTCTCCACCATGCCGAGGGCGATAGCGTTCACGTTTATACCCTTGGCGGCGACCTCGCGGGAGAGAGAGATCGTGAAGGTTACCACGCCGGACTTGGCCGCCGCGTAATGCGCATGTCCGGTCGTGGAGCCGTTGAAGGCCGCCTGAGAGGTGACGTTGAGGATCTTGCCCTTCCGGCCTTTCCCCAAGGCCAGCTGCACGAAGCGCTGGCTGGCGAGGAAGACGGCCGTGAGGTTGATGTCGATGGTCCTCCTCCACTCGTCGAGGCCGATGTCCTTGACGAGGTTGGTGGGCCAGAGCCCGGCGTTGTTCACGAGTATGTCCGCGCTCCCGAAGAGCTCCTCCACCCTGTCGACGAGAGCCGCGCAGTCCTCGGGCCTCGTGAGGTCGGTCCGTATCGCCTGGGCCTTCGTCCCCGCCGCCCGGCAGCGCTCGGCGATGGCCTCGGCCCGCTCGAGGTCGATGTCCGACACGGCAACGTTGGCGCCCTCGGACGCGAGCAGCTCGCATATCGCGCTCCCGACCCCCCCGGCCCCGCCGGTGACGATCGCGTTTTTTCCCTTCAGTTGCAGATCCATTTGTCGGCTCCTTTTCGATTCTTCGCGATTACCCCTGGTTCCTCGTTTTCACGAGGAGGTAATTTAGGATTACTGCCATTAGCAGCACTCCTGACTTGGCGAAAGTCTGCCAATAGGCAGGTATTACGGTCATGAGGCCCGTAGTAACGCACATGATTATGAGGACGCCGACCACGGTCTTGGCGACCGAGCCTTCGCCCCCGGAGAAAGAGGTGCCGCCGAGCAGTACCACGATGATGCAGTCCAGCTCCATGCCATCGCCGGAGAGAGGGTCGCCAAGCGACATGAAGCTGGCCCGGGCAACCCCCGCGAAGGCGGCGAAGACGCCCACGATGATGTAGAGAATCCAGACGTACTTCAGCGCGTTGATTCCCGAGAGCTCGGCGGCCTTGCGGTTTCCCCCGATCGCCGCCGCGTATTTGCCGATTATCGTCTTCCGCTGCACGATGACGAGGGTAGCGATCAGGAGAACCGCGACGTAGAACGACCAGGGCAATCCGAGCAGGACTTCCTTGCGCCCGTAGAAATTGATCCACGCGGGCATAGGAGCTCCGGCGGCGCTCTTAATGGCCGATACGCCGAAAGGCACTATGAGCAGAGCGATGCCTTTGTAGAGGTTGAGCGTGACCAGGGTGGCGATGACGGGCGTAATGCGGAGCTTCATTACCAGGAAGCCGTTGATGCTTCCTAGACCGATGCCGAGGACGATCGAGAGCCCGACCGAGAGCGGCATCCCGAATCCGCTGCGAATCATGAGCGCGTAGAGGACGGCGCTGAGGCTCATCGCGCTGCCGACCGAGAGGTCGATGTAACCCGAGATCATGAGCAGCGTGAAGGCACCGCAGAGAGTGAGGATGGGTACCGAAATTCGGAACATATTTATGACGCTATCCGGGTTGAGGAAATGACCGCGGCCGAAGAACTCAACCTGGCCAAGCTTGGCAACGCTGAACACCGTTACGATCAAGACTAGGAAAACATAGATGTATATCTTCTTTACGTTTGCGCGGAGCGCGTTGGTCCTCTCCAGGCGCTCCCGTATCGATGCCTGCTTCATCCTCTCCTCCTGTCCAGGGCGTAGCGCTGTGCGAGGATAGCTATGAACGTAACTACGGCCTTCAGGATGTACTGCCAATGCGGCGAGAGGAGGAGGCCGGTCGCCGCCGTCGTTACAACGGATAGTATGATGGCTCCGACGAACATGCCGAGCACGGAACCGAAGCCACCCGAAATGCTGACGCCTCCCAAGAGGGTCACGACCAACGCGTCGAATTCGTAGCCCGTCCCCCGATTCGAAAGCCCCGCCATATACTCGGAGGCCAGCAGGATTCCTGTTATGGACGCAAGCAGCGCGCTTAGCATGAATAGTCCCGCGAGCTCCCTTCCGACCCTCACGCCGGAGAGCCTGGCCGCCTCGGCATTGGCGCCGATGAGGAATACCCTACGCCCAGGGACGGTGAGCTTCTCGTAGGCGAATGCGGCCAGCACAAGGACCACCATGATCAGCACGGATATCTTGACCGAGGTTCCCGGGACGAAGGTATTGCCCAGGATTCCGAACTCGTTGGGCAGGCTGGTGTTCCGCTGCGCCCCGTGCGTGACTATCTGGGCGATGCCCCTCGCCAGCATCATCGTGCCCAGGGTGATGATGATGGAGGGTGCCTTGAGCTTCGCTATGAAGAAGGCGTTTAAGGAGCCGATGCAGGTGGCGCACGCCACGGCAGCGATGATGGCGACAACGTAGGGCATCCCGAGTCCGTTGGCCAGCTCGTTCGGGGATACGTTGACGCCCTGGACGAAGTAGACGGACAGGACTCCCGAGAGCGCGATAACGCCGCCGACGGACATGTCGAAATTGCCGGTGATCAAGAGGAAAGTGACCCCGATTCCCAAGATGATGATGTACCAATTGTTGGTCAGGATGTTGACTATATTCTTGGGCGTGAGGAAGTTGGGCACTATTATGCACGCCAGGCCGAAGATCGCGATAAGGACGCCTACCATGAACAGGCTTATGAATGAGTCGTTGCTCATACTGCTCAGGAAGGTCGAGTGGCGCTTGTCGTTAGGTTCCATGCTCATTCACCGCCCGTGACTATATTGAGGATCTTCTCGCTGTCGAGATCGCAGCCGTTCCTCATGGTGGTCTTTATATTTCCGTCGTAGAGGAGGTAGATCGTATCGCATATGTTGACGATCTCCGGCAATTCGGAGGAGAAGAGGATGATCGATTTCCCTTCCTTGGCCAGGTCGCGGACGATCGCGTAGATTTCGCTCTTTGCCCCCACGTCGATGCCGCGCGTGGGCTCGTCGAGCATGAGCAGGTCCGCCTCCGCGAACAGGCACTTGGATATAACGACCTTCTGCTGGTTGCCCCCGGATAGCTTCGAGACCTCCTTCTCGGTGCTGTTCGTCGCTATCCTGAGCTTGTCAATGTAGTCTCTCGTTATCTTCCTCTCCCGAGCGGCGTCTATGAAGCCTTGGCGGGAGATCGCCTTCATGTTCATGGCGGGAATGTTCGCCCGAATCGTGAGGATCGTGAAGAGCCCCTGGGTCCTGCGCTCCTCGGGGACGAGGGCGATGCCCGCATCGATGGCCTTGTCCGGAGAGGGCGACAGCCTGCTTCCCTTGAATAGGATTTCCCCCTCGTAGTCGTCTACTCCGTAGATCGCCCGCGCGAGCTCGGTCTTGCCGGCTCCGACGAGGCCGTAGAAACCCACGATCTCGCCCGCGTGGACCTCGAAGGATATATTGTTCAGCTTTTGGTTCGATAGGTTGCGCACTTGCAGGATGACGTCCTCGCACGCCTCTTCCTTGGCGCTGTACTGCTCGAATACGGTCTTTCCTATCATCATTTTCACGAGCTCGGACCGGTCCTTGATTTCGGCGATCGGTTTCGTGCCTATGTGACCGCCGTCCCGCATGACGGTCACGTAGTCTCCGAGCTGGAAGATCTCGTCCAGACGGTGCGAGATATAGAGAACGGTGACGTGCTTTTCCCTGAGGCCCTTGATGATTGAGAAGAGCTTCTGTATCTCGCTTTCGGAAATAGCCGCCGTCGGCTCGTCCATGATGATGATGTTGGCATCAGTGGCGACCGCCTTAGCTATCTCGACGATCTGCTTCTTGGCGACGCTTAGAGTGCCGACGAGCTGCTTAGGATCGATGGACGGCTCGATGCTCTTCATCACCTCGACGATCTTGGTTATCTTGTCCGTCTTCCGGAGGAAGCCGAATGTGGTGTCCTCCATGCCTAGCGTCAGGTTTTCCTCGACCGTCAGCTGGTCTACGACGTTCAGCTCCTGAAAGAGGGTGCTTATCCCGCTCTGCTTGGCTTCTTTCGTAGATCGGGCGTAGTACTCCTGCCCGTTCAGCAGGATCTTTCCACCCGTCCTGTGGTCCGCTCCGGTGAGGATCCTGATGAGAGTGGACTTGCCGGCCCCGTTTTCCCCCACCAGGCAATGGACGCTGTTTCTCTTTATATTGAAACTGACGTTGTTGACGGCCCTGACGCTGGGGAAATCCTTCACGAGGCCCCGTATCTCCAACACGTTTTCGGTCAGTTCCATGCTTACGCTCCCTGCCGCAATACAGGAGGGGCCCCCGGATCAGCGGCGGGCCCCTCCCAGAGGTAAAATGTCGTTAGGACCTTACCGTTATTTAAGATTCGTCCCAAACTGGCTGTTAAGCCACTTCACCGTATCGGCGCGCGGCATGGAGTAGTAGGAGATATTATAGGCCTTGTAGAAGAATTCCTTTGCAGGCTTGGAGACCTGATCCACAAGCCCGTTCTTGACGTCCATCATAAGCTCTATCCTACCCTGTCCGGTCTCGATGGGCGGGAGGCCGATGGAGAGCTTGAGGGAGGAGTTGGGATCATAGACCTGTTTGAACTGGACTTCGTCGAAGTCGCAGCTGCAGACGATCTCGGTGAGGGGCACGCCGTTCTTCATCTTGCCTCGGCCAGCCTGGTTGAGGGCCGCCATTACGCCGACGCAGAGGTCGGAGGACTCGGCGTCGATGAGGTTCACCTCGGAGTGCTGGGCAGCGAGGTCGGTGATGATCTGCTTCGCCGCATCGGGGCCCTTGCTCGAGTCGAGGCAGCCGAGGTCCTTCGCTTTAGGATCTACGGACAGGACACCCTTCACGAAGGGGCCGGTTCGACCGGACTGGACTTCGGTGTTGTTCGGCCAGCCGAGCTCCACCATGACGATCGGTTTATTTGGGAAGGCTTTCTTCCACTGCGTGGCCATCTCGGCGCCCATGGCGAAGGAGATATGCGCCTCGTCGGAGCGGGCGACGGGGATGCCAGTGTCGGCGATCGGGCTGAAGAATGCCGTCATGACGATGCCCTTGGTGATCGCTGCCTCGATGCCGGGCTTCGCGGCCTCGCCGTCCCAGATGTGCAGCGTTGCCATGTCCATGCCCTGGGCCACGACTTGGTCGATGTTGGCGGTCATGAGTTCGCTGTCAGACTTGCCATCGAACGCGAAGACATCGGCGCCATACTTTTCTTTCGCGTACTTCTTGGCGGCGGCAAACTGGGCCTGGTGGAATCCATTGCTCAGATCCGACACGAAGAACGCAATCTTGAGCGGCTTTGCCTGGGCCGCGATCGCCGGGACGAACGCTAGGGCCATTGAGATGACCAGCAAGAACACGACTACCCTCGATTTCTTGTTCATCTTGTCCTCCTCCTCGATCTGTGGAATCCCAGTTTGGATTATCCTCCGGGACGCCATCATAACGGCTGATTAGCCGGTACGCCGAGTCTGGAATGGGTTTTAACATTTGTCAAGACAAAAATTAACAGATCTGTGTATCGCTCTCATTTTTATTTCGAATACTACCTATATTATTTCCTTAATTATAATTATTTAAAATACGCCAGAAACCCTCACTCCAAAGCGTTTCCAAAAAAACTCGAGTTCGAGCACTCCTAAACCTGCTAACAAAGGGAATAGCGTCCATGATGAAGAGCGAAGCGATTCATTTTCTATTGCCGAGGATAACCGCAAGGGAAGGAATAGCAAATCAAAGACATGCATCATTCGTGGAAACCCTCCATGCCCCCCGAAGACTCGGCGAGACGTCAATGATTACCTTGTACGATCGTGGTTAGCCTCGGGGTAATGGCATTGCATGTAGGCCTAAGTATCATAGTCAATACAATAAAATTGACATATTCCATAACCCATGTTAGAGCAAAGATACTGAAGTCTTACTCCACAAAAAAAGTCGCATACGTCCGAATGAAAGGATAACCAGATATGAGGTCCGGACTATCGAACCGAGCATGTATCGCCGCATCCGCGTTCGCGGTTTTTACGCTGCTCTCTTTATTGGCTTTGTCGGGAGCTGCGGCTGCTCTCGCCGCCGCGGCCGGATGGGTAGTGATCTTCGTCCTGTCGCTAGCTTCGTCGTCGCTGCTCTTTTTCTTCATGGCGAACGGCCTGGCGTCCCGAAGGCTGAGGGAATACGGACAGGGTATCGACCTTCATACCTCCCGCATCGTCGACCTGAGGGTGAGGCTGCCTGTATATAAGCATTTCGAACTGAGCTACCTCGGCAAGAGTTTCAACGTTCTCCTAGCAAAGATCCACGCGGTCATCTTCCAGCTCAAGAGCATCGCGCGGCGCGGCGCGGAGATCGGCGGCGAGCTCGCCGCCGGTTCCGAGGAAATAGCGGCCTCGGTCGAGGAGTCCGCCCGGACCGTCGAATCGATAAGCGGAAACAGCCGCGCCCTCGCTGAGAGGGCGATCTCCGCGCGCGGTTCGATCGGGAATATCAGGACTTCCATCGACGGCATCGTCGAGAGCATTGCGGCCCAGGCGAACATGATTGGCCAATCCTCGGCCGCGGTCGAGCAGTTGATCGCGTCGATAGGCTCCCTCAATGTCTCGGCGCAAAGCCGCGCGGGCTTCCTGGAAAGGATCCGGGAACTGACGGTTGTCGGCGAGCAGAGCATGGCGGACAGCCTCGACGCTATGAAGCGGGTGGAGGAGTCGGTGGGATCGATCTCCGAGATCGTAGGTGTCATCACCTCCATAGCGGGGCAGACCGACCTCCTGGCCATGAACGCGGCCATAGAGGCGGCCCACGCCGGGAGCGCGGGCAGGGGATTCAGCGTCGTCGCGGAGGAGATCCGAAAGCTTTCCGAGGCCACCTCGGGAAATGTGGCCGATATCCGCAGCGACCTCGCGGGGATCGTCGACGGCATCGCGGAATCGACGAGGCTCGTGTCGGGGAGCGATGTAGCGATCCGTGAGATGGCGGAGGGCATGCGCGATCTCGCGTCTGCTCTCGCCGAGATCCTTACTGGTCTTAAGGAGATGAGCGCTGGTACCGCGGAGATCACGGCGGCCCTGGGTCGAATGAAGGACGAGAGCGCGGCAATCCGCGATTCCTCCCTGGAGATCGCCTCGCGATCAGAATCGATAGGCGGGCAGGTCGAGGACATCTCCGGCCTTTCGGACGAGAACGCCTCAGGCATCGCCGAGATCGGCGTCGGCCTTCGCGAGGTATCCACGGCAATGCAGCGCATCGCCGCCCTCAGCGCGGAGAACACCGGCAACTTGAAGATCATGCAGGGCAATCTCGAGGATTTTACGATCATCGACGCATCGACCCTCAAGTCTTCGGACGGGCAAGCCCTCGTCCAGTGGAACCGCGAGACCAAGAAGGTGCCGCCGCGGCCTCAGGGCGTCGAGGCCTTCGACGAGTGGGACGAGCGCCATTGGTATGACATGGAGTACGCGGGCTGGGGAGTGGTCAAGCTGGAAATACCGGCCTCCACCGCGGACGGCGCCTCGGGGAAGCGGGTGATAACCGTGCTCCCGGGCCAGCATCCCTACTTCGGCGCATACGCGCGGGGCATGAGCTGTCTCGCTGAGGCATTCGGCGTCGAGGTCGACATCCGTACTGGCGACTGGGACCCCGGTACTCAGCGCGAGATCACGTTGCGCGCGATCAAGGAGAGGCCAGACCTGATCGTCGGCAGCCCGGGCGAGGCGGAGTCCAGCCTCGAGTGGATCGAGGCAGCTTACCGGGCCGGAGTTCCGATGCTGATCTCCACGGCGCAGCCGGCTACCGAAGGCTACTCCTACATCCTGGGATTCACCGGCTTCGACGATTGGGGCTCGCATCGACACCTCGCGCGCGATCTCGCCGCGAGGCTCGAGGGAAAGGGGGGCTACTGCGTCGTCGGCCACAAGTCCGGTACCTCGCAGTTCTTCGCCCGCACCTGGGGCTTTCAGACGGAGATCAGGAAAGTGGCGCCCGCGATGCGCTGCCTCGGCTCGGCCTCCACCGAGCTGGATAGAGCCAGGACCAGGGAACTCGTCGCGTCGTGGCTCCGAGAGCACGGCGAGTCCCTCTCCGCGATCTTCGTGGCGGATTCCTTCAATCCACTCCTTGGCGCGGTCGAGGCGATCGACGCGTCGGGGAGAAGAGATATCGTGGTTTACGCGACCGGGAACAACAAAGTGAGTCTAGGCCTCATGCAGGAGAGGAAAGTCCACGGAATACGCTGGGAATCAGCCGAGGCGGATGGCGCCCTCGCCTTGGAGACCGCGATCGACTACTTCAACGGCCTCGAGGTGGCGCCGGTTCGCTACCTCCCGGCTAAGGTTATCAAGCCGGAGGAAGTGGAAGCCTACTTTCCCGCCCAGTGGTGAGTCGGCCGGATAAATCTCGATTGTAAGGGCTGTCGCTTACGAGATCTCCGTGCGATATCCGGTTTCGAACTCACCCGCAGGGGGAAGCGAAATGATCCCTTCTTTCTCGGCGAGCTCGCCTGAAGCGTCGCTCATGTCGGGTATGCCATGCCAAGGCTCGACGCACACGAAAGGCGCGCCGCCGGGCTTCGACCAGACCCCGAGATACGGTACCCCATCCGTGACGACGCGAACCGTGCGCGAGTTCCTGCTGTTGGCGATCGCGAATTCCCTCGATCGCGGATTCTTGAATATCATGATCCCGTCGTCGAAGCAGCGTCGAGTGAGGTTGATGACTCGACTGTTCTCCATGATCTCGGCGGTCCTGCCTGCGATGATCACTCCGTCCGTGAAGAACCAGCGCTCGAGGTTCTCCTCGAACTCGAATAGGATATAATAGTTTTCCAGCGCTCCTCCGGCGAAGGGAACCACGAATGCCGGGTGCGAACCGATAGAGAAGAGCATGCGGTCCCGACCGGAGTTCCGGACGGCGTAGCGCACGTCGATACCCGTGCGCGTAAGAGCGAAGGAGACGGTCAGAACGAAATCGAAGGGGTAACCCTCATGGGTCGCCTCGCTCGACACGAGCCGCAATTCCACCGACTCAACGTCCGCGCGAGCCACGGCGAACTCGCTTCCCCGGGCGAAGCCGTGCGACGGCAGCTTATACGTGCGGCCCTCGTGCCGATACTCGCCGCCCTTGAGCCCGCCGATAACCGGGAAGAGCACCGGCGCGGACCCGTTCCACCAGGCCGGGTCGCCGAGCCAGATATGCTCTTGTCCGGTCGCCGCGTTCGAAAGGCTTTTGAGCTCGGCGCCTTTCTCCGCGATGCGCGCGTTCCAGTACCCGTTGCCTAAGGAGATCATGGAGTGCGGCCCGCTAGTAGCTTCCGCTACCTTCGGCTCCGGTGACGATCGCCACGCTGGAGACGGCCCCTAGGCGGTTGGCGCCCGCGCCAAGGAAGGCGAGGGCCGTCTTGTAAGTCCGTACGCCGCCGCTAGCCTTGACGCCCATCTCCCTTCCGACGACGGAGCGCATGAGCTGGAGGTCCTCCACGGACGCTCCGCCCCCCGAGAAGCCCGTGCAGGTCTTGACGAAATCGGCCCCTGCCTTCTTCGAGATCTCGCAGGCTAGGACCTTCTCCTCCTGCGAGAGCAGCGCAGTCTCGATGATGACCTTGAGAATCGTGTTCCCGCGCGTCGCGCGGCGCACGGAGCGGATGTCCTCCTCCACGCCACGCAGATCGCCGGACTTGAGCAAGCCGACATTGATGACCATGTCTATCTCGGACGCGCCGTCTTCGATCGCTTCCCGCGTCTCGAACGCCTTGGAGCGGGCCGTCATCGCGCCGAGAGGGAAGCCAACCACGGAACAGACCTTGACGCCGGTGCCCTGCAGTTTGCGCGAGACGTACGCGATCCGGCATGAGTTCACACAGACGCTGTAGAAGCGGTACTTCAGCGCCTCGTCGCAGAGCTTCTCGAAGGCCGATGTCGGGGCCTCAGGGCGGAGCATCGTGTGGTCGATGAACTTGGCGATATCCGCAGGGGCGAGCGCCGGGACGGCGCTCGCGCTGACTGCGCCGGACGCAATCGCCGCCGAGGGCGCGGCCGCGGCCGGGCCCACGCGCGCGAGGACTTCCGAGACGATCTTCTCAATAAGCTGGTTCTGGTCCATCGGGAAACTGAGCCTCCGTTGACTTACGCGTCGGGGGACAGGATGCCCCGCTCGATCGCCAAGATTTTGTTTATCCGTACCAAATGCCGCACGCCGCCGAATCCGGTCTGAAGCCACGTGCGCGCCATCTCGGCGAGCTGCCCCGCGTCGTGCAGGGGCCCCCCGAGGGAGAGAACATTGGCATCGTTGTGTTCGCGGCTGTTGATCACGGTCCGCAGGTCGTAGCAGAGCGCCGCGCGGATGCCTTTGATCTTGTTTGCCGCGATGCAGGAGCCGATTCCTGCGCCGTCGAGCACGATGCCCCTTTCGCAATCGCCGCTCACGACGCGCCGGCACACGGCCACCGCGATATCGGGGTAGTCCGCGCGCTCGCCGTCGCGGCAGCCGACGTCCACCACCCTGTAGCCGAGCGTCCGCAGATAGGCGGCGAGCGACTCCTTTTGCCCGAATGCGCCGTGGTCGGCGCCGATCGCGACGCTGCGCACGAGGCCGCTCATGGCTCTTTACCCCCGTCTTCGATGTCGACGCGGTCCACGATACCGCAGATCGCGGTTCGGACGGTCACGGCCGACTCGTCTCCGATTACCGAGCGCGCGGACCCTCCCTCGTCGACGACGAGGACCAGATCGCCTATCCCGGCCTGCGAACCATCGACTGCGAGCATGCTCCTGCCCTTCGGCGCGCCGTCCGGGCCCACGGGACGGACAACCAGCAACTTCCTTCCTGCGTAGTGGGCGTGCTTTTCCGTCGCCACCACGCTGGCCACTACGCGTCCCAAGGTCACGAGATGCTCCCTTGCGGCTTCGCACCCGCCACGTTTACAGCGTCCACAACACCGAGGATGGCGGCGTCCAGCGGGTTGAACCAGCCATTGGGGTTCGCCTGCGCGGCGTCCTTGCCGGACTCGAACATCACTAGGTCGCCCTCCCCCGCCCGCGCCACGTCGAAGGCCACGATGGCCGGCCCCTCTTCCTTGCCGGTCTCGTCTACGGGCTGGACAAGGAGTAGCTTTAGTCCTCGGAAGCAATCGAGGCTCTGCGCGCATACTACCCGGCCGACGACTCGTCCTAGCTTCATATGATCCTGAAGGAGTCCACCAGCGTGCAACGCCGCTCGCGGGTGAAGGACCTCGCGCGCGTGATGCCCTCGCCGGTAGGGCTCGCGATCGTGAACGATGTGAAGCCCGCGCCGCCGTTTCCGAGACCGGCGAAACAGGGCCCATTCTTAATGAATACTGAGCAGTTCATGAGCTGCGCCATCCTGGACAAGTTCACGATATCGTGCGAGTGCATCATCGCCGTATGGCGGAATCCGTGCTCGACCCTGACCGCGAAGTCG
>CAVZVX010000212.1:0-8929 GCA_963778775.1 uncultured Spirochaetota bacterium
TTTTTCCAAGATGGCTTCAATAACCAGGCCAGACCTCGTCCCCATCACCGAATCGCCGATGCTGAACGGCCTCGAGGACCTGTGCTTCGCCGATTTCGGCTCGATCTTCGAGGTCGGCGATCGTCCGGGCGATTTTGAGGATCGAATGACAGGCTCGGGACGAGAGATCCAGCCGCTGCACCGCCCGCTGGAAGGCGGCCACCGAAGGCTTATCCAGCCGGCAATATCGCTCCACCTGTCCGGGACGGAGCCGCGAGTTCGCCATTGCGCTAGATAGGCCGCTTTGCTTGGCTTCGTCGCGGTACCTGGCGAACTGCATGCGAATCGCGTTTTCTACTCTCGCGCGGATGGCCGACGCGGATTCTCCGGCTGGTCCGAGGAGCGAGTCCGGCGATGTAGGCTCGACGGCGACTCTGATATCTATGCGGTCCAACAAGGGGCCGCCGATCTTCTTCCGATACCGTTGGAGCTCTTGCACCGAGCAGAGGCATGCCTTGCCCTTTCTGCCCAGATTGCCGCAGGGGCAGGGATTGGCAGCCATCACGAGCTGGAAGTCCGATGGGAAGCGGGCGATGGAGCCCGCGCGGACGATGGATACCCTGCCCTCCTCTATCGGCTCGCGAAGCGCCTGAAGGACATCGACGCGAAATTCGGCGGCCTCGTCGAGGAACAATACGCCCTTATGGGCCAGGCTTATCTCTCCCGGCCTCAAGCGCCGGCCGCCGCCGATCATCCCTTCCAGGGAGGCCGAATGATGCGGAGCTCGAAAAGGCGGCCTCGACGGCAGGGACGACCCATTGCCGAGAAGCCCCGAGAGCGAATAGAGCGAGGCTACCTGCACGGCGTCCTCTTCGCTCAAGTCCGGCAGCAATCCGATGAATCGTCGCGCGGCCATCGTCTTACCCGAACCCGGCGGACCGAGGAGGAGTATATTGTGCCCTCCCGCGGCGGCGATTTCGAGGGCCCGCTTGAGTCTCTCCTGGCCTTTGATCTCGGAGAGATCTCCCTCGCAAGCTGCCGACCGAGAATAGCGGAAGGCGGTATCGTCGGGGCGGGGCATTCCGGGAGGGGGAGGAGCCCCCTCCCGCACCAAGGCCAGGATCACCGGGGCCTCCGCCAATCGCCCGATGGGATAGACGAGGCCCCTACCCAGGGCCCTCGCCTCGGCGACATTGTCCTCGGGAACGATGAAATGCCTTATCCCCGCGCCCAAGGCCGCCGCCACGGCGGGAAGGACTCCTCGTACCGACCGCACCGACCCGTCGAGGCGCAGCTCTCCCATCGCGAGGACCTGCCTGCCCGACTCGGGCAAGGTCCCGGATGCGCTGAGCAGGGCCAATGCCATCGGCAGGTCGTAGGCCGCTCCCTCCTTGGGCAAGTCGGCGGGAGCGAGATTGACGAGGACCCTGTCGAGGGGAAATTCGAAACCCGAGTTGCGGATGGCCGCCCTTACTCTCTCCCTTGCCTCCTTGACGGCGCCGGCGGCGAGACCGACGAGATCGACTCCGGGTATGCCGCGGCGAATGTCCACCTCGACATTGACGAGCTTCCCTTCGAATCCCGACGGTTCGTGGGCGATTAGGGGCATACCTGCATACGCGATCGGAGCCGGGCGACGCTTGAGCCGGGAAGGCGCGACGCTTGGCAGATGCGGGGAGAAGCCGGGCTAGCGGATCCGCTTCCTCGAGATCATGACGAGGAGGGCGGCACAGAGGAAAAGGTAAGGAAGGTTCGAAAGGAGAATCCTGCCTACGGGAATGCCCAAAAGGGCGAAACGGGATTCGTCCACGAGTCCGAGGCGGGCGAGGAGGCCGAACAGGATATCGGCGTAGCTCGATATCACTCCGATGACGATGAGCATCCAGGCCAGATCCCGAGTCCGCGACCACAGGAGGATGGAGAGGAAGGCGGCGACCGCCGAGGTCGCGAATCGCGACACTAATAGAATGGTATCGGCCGGGCTCATCGTATGCCGAGAGTATCGGCTCGCGGGTGAGTCGCCTTGACGAAAGCTTTGGGGCCGGAGATTTCGACGCCCACCCGCGGGGCCCCGACGATCGCGAGGCCGGTCAGGACAGGAGGGATTCCAGGTCTATCTCCGCCGCGGCGCAGGGCATGGCGACGCTCCAGGCTTCGAGGACGCGCGGATGCATTTCGCCGAAGATGCCGATGGGATCGCCCTTGT
Source organism: uncultured Spirochaetota bacterium (assembly GCA_963778775.1). Classification (GTDB taxonomy): domain Bacteria; phylum Spirochaetota; class Spirochaetia; order Treponematales; family Rectinemataceae; genus UBA1306. The sequence goes on from CAVZVX010000212.1 coordinate 2,186, forward strand.
AGATGATCCGGGCCTGCCTGCCGGGGATGAAGCGCGCGTCCTCCGTTTCGGCGATGGAATAGTCCTTCCCCAGGAAGTACATCAGGGTCGCGACATGACTCGCGGCCTCGTTGTAGTCGGCCGCGGGGTGGGCGAGCAGGAAGGCGATCCTTTGCCGCGTCGATACGCCGTAATTTTCGAGAGGATTGCGGTAGACGACCTTGCCCGCCTCGAAGATGCGGTGCGGATAGGACGCTCGGCTCGAGACCGACTCGGAGCCGAGGAGATTGGGCAGGATCGAGCTGCGCAGGTACTCGAAGCTCTCGGACATGGGGTTGGAGATGCGGACGGCCTCGCCCTCGCCCGCGCACATCCTCTCGACGAGGTCCCGCTTGCTTCCGAGGTAGGGATAGATCATCTCCTGGAGGCCGAGGCCCACGAGGACGCCCTTGGCCCTCCTCGAGAAGAGCTCGACGGGGGAGAGCCGCCCGATCGTGAAATCCCGCGGGCGCTCGGGCTCGAAGGAGGCCATCCCCACGCCCATCATCACGTCCTCGACGATGTCGACGGCGTGCAGGAAATCGTTGCGATACTCGGGCGGGAAGACGGTGACGTACTGCCCGTGGCTCTCCGTAGCCGAGCCCATCCTCTCGACCGCGTCGCGCGTCGCTTGGACGCTGAATGGCAGGCCCAGGAGCTTCGCGACCTTGGCGGCCTCGACGCTGACGGGCACTTGGAAGTAGTACGGGAAGGTCACCGACCGCCCGAAGGCAGTATCGTAGGGATACAGGACCTCGACCGGCTCGACGCGATAGCCGGAATCGGCGAAGTCGCAGGCGACGATCGAGGCGGAAAGGGCGACGGAGACCAGGTCGGTGCCGGTAAGCTCGACGAAGAGCTCGGTGTCGCCGACCTTGACCGCGCCCAGGTCGTTCGAGTTGATTATGGGCGGATAGGAAAGGACGTCCCCTTTGGAATCGGTCAACAGGGGATGGAGCTTGTAAGGCTCGTTGATGAAGCCGTACTCCCTGCCTTTAGGGTGCTCGCGCAGGATCTCGGTGAGAGTCATGGGCCTGTCGCCCTGCAGGGGCACGAAGCGGACCGAATCGGGCGCGACGGCCTTGTACCGGACGGGCCACCGGATAGTCGCGCTGCGGTAAATGCCCATCGAGACGGAACGGCGCTTGCGACCGAAATTCCAGCAGAGCTTCTCCTGCGTCTGAATGGCATCCTTGAGCAGCGCGTCGGTTATGGCCTTGCCCGAAACGAAGAGCCCCGCGAGGAAGGGACGGACATCCTTGACGCTCGCCTCGACGATGACCTGGCGAGTCGCGGGGACCTTGGCGCCCTCGCGCGAGAAGAAGGGATAGGCCGGCCTGGCCCCCGTCCCGCGAATCCTGAGGGCTCGGGCGAGGCCGGCGGTGGACCAAAGGTCGGGACGGTTGGTATCGTTGAGCTCGATCTTGATGACCCGCTGCTCGGGATCCTCGGGGACGTCGGGCCCCTCGGTTATCCACTCGTCCAACTCGGCCTTGGCCGACGTCAGGATGTCCTCGAGCTCGCTCGCGTCGCAGCGCCGGCCGAGGAGCGAAAAGAAGAGATTCTCGTTGACTTCTATCTTGGGCATGGCCTTGCTTCCCCTTCAGTTGATCATGGAGCGCGGCGCGCTCATGTGCTTTTCGCGCGGCGCAGGCGCACGCTCTCGATATCGGGACTGAAGAGCTCGCGCAGGTCGTTGAGGCCGAGGGCCATCAGGGCCATTCGGTCTATGCCTATGCCCCATGCGAGGACCGGCACCTTGATGCCCAGGGGCTCGGTCACCTCGGGCCTGAAGATCCCGGAGCCGCCGAGCTCGAACCAGCCCAGGACCGGGTGCTTGATGTGCACTTCGACCGAGGGCTCGGTAAAGGGGAAGTAGCCGGGTACGTACTTCACTTCCCTCGCGCCGGCCACCTCGACGGCGAACATCTCGAGGAAGCCGAGCAGGGTCCGGAGATTCACCTCCTCGCCGAGGACTATGCCCTCGGTCTGGTAGAAGTCGGAGAGGTGCGTCGCGTCGACCTTGTCGTAGCGGAAGCAGCGCGCGATGCCGAAGTACTTGCCGGGCACCTTGGCCTTGGGCAGCTGCCGCGCGGAGAGCACCGTCCCCTGGCTGCGCAGGATGAGACGCTTCGTGAACTCGCGGTCGAAAGTATAGTTCCATCCGCGGCTTCCGCTCGAGCCTCCGTTCTCGTGGGTAGCGGCGACCTGCGACAGGTACGGCTCCTCGATCGACTTGGCCCTGGTCGGCTCCGCTATATGGTAGACGTCGTGGATATCGCGGGCCGAGTGGAACTGCGGCATGAAGAGGGCGTCGGAGTTCCAGAACTCCGTCTCGACGAGACCGCCGTCGAACTCCTCGAAGCCGAGCGAGGCGAGCTTGTCCTTGACCCCTTCGAGGAACTCGACGTAGGCGTTGCGTCGCCCAGGCAGGATCCTGGCCGCGGGCGCATTGATATTGTAGGGACGGAAGGTCGCGTCCTTCCAGGTCCCCTTCTCGAGCATATTCTGCGTCACCGCCCCCAGCTCGTCGCCCGTCACGCCCTGGCTCTTGAGCTCGGCGGCCACTTCGACCGCGCCAGGCGAGAGGCGGTACCAGACTCGCTCCCGTTCCGCCGCGCGAAAGGCCGCGTCCCCGGCGCCTCGCTTGCGCGCCATGCCGCCCATCGCGGCGCGTTCGGCCTCGTCCAGGACGGATTCCTCGAGTATGCCTTCCGGGGCGGCGGCGGCTTTGGCGATAAGGTCTCGAGCGACGGCAACGCGCGGCCGCGCGGCCGGACTATCGGCGGATAGAGGAGCATGCGCGGCCAGGAACCACTCGGCCGAAATGACGGCTCGCTTTTCGCCGTCCATGGAAAGCGCTCCTTCCTTGGAAAGGATGCCGAAAGCCGAGCCCACGTCCTTCTGCTCGAGGCCGAGGGCCTGGGCGATGTCGGGCAGGCGGGCTGGCCCTTTATCCTTGAGGAAGCGTAATATTCGTTGCTCGTAGGTTCCCTTCTCGGCGAAGGCCCGCCCGAGGGGGGTGAGCTCGTACACAGTTCGCGCCTCGCGCCCGTCTTCCGAAGCGAGCCCCTTGGCCGAAAGCCAGGAGAAAGTCTGGTTCGAATGACCTTCCTTATAACCGAGCTCGGCTTCGAGGCGCCTAGAATCGAGACGGTCGCTCGAGTCGTAGCGGAGAAGAACCTTCACTTCGAGGGGATGAAGGCTCTTCACGAGGGAACGTGCGTCCATTCAGTGCTCCTAATGCGGGCCATTGTGTCGAAAAGCGCCCGGACCGTCAATTGACGAAAGAAAGGAGCCTAAAATCATAAGGGACTCAGGAGACTCTCCTGCCGAGGTTACTAAACAGTGCAAAATTGGTCGTGACCAAGTAGGATAGTTGCCGCAACCACGTTGGGCATTCATCGCGACCAACTTGGACAGTTGCCGCGACCAACTTGGACAGTTGCCGCAACCAAGTTGGGCGATCGTCGTGGCCAAGTTGGGCAATCCGCTACTTTCACTGTTGCTGACACGAAAACTTAGTCGATGCTCTGCCTTGCCTCAAGCAAAGCCGCAGAGTCTACCCCTCCGCGGCTCTCTTGCATATGATAGCCCTCCCCCTCCTTCCATCCATCACGATATCTAGGGCTTCGGGCAGGCGAGTGCGAGCGCAGTGCTCGGTCAGTCGCTCAGGGGGGCAGGAAGCCAGCCAGGCCCAGTCGACGAGGCTCCGTCCTCCGCTGGGGACTGTCAAGTAACCGACGTTCATGCTGGTGACATTATGGAAAAAATGGGAGCCGAAGGAAAAATCCACGGCGAAGTCGGGCATCTCGGTCTCGACGATGACGCGGGCGCCGGCGATTTGCGAGTAGACGACGGGTATTCCCAGCCATCGATCCCGCGTACCCCAGCGTCCCGGTCCCACGAGGACATAGCGCCGCCCGAGCGCGCGGAGCTCCCGATCGAGACCCTCTATCTCCTTGGCCACCGCTTCGGTTCCCGATCGGTCGAAGCGCGCGGGGTCGACCCATACGATATCGCGTATCGTCGCGTCGCGGCCGTTGCCCATGCTTTTCTCGGAAAGGATGAAGGCCCGGCCCGGATCCGCGCGCTCGAGCTCGTCGATCCGCTCCCCCTCGGTACCCGAGCTCTGCTCGGAACCCGAGCCTTGCTCGGGACTGATGAGGGGCTTCAGTTGGAGGAGGTAGAGGGCGGGTTTCCCCGAGGCCTCGTCGAGGTTGAGGGTGTACTCTATCTCGACCGGGGTGCCCATCGAGCGCGAGCCGACGTCGAGGACGATCTCGATAGCGCGGGCGAAGGGAAGGGCCTCGAATTGAAGGATGCTCGAGAGGTCGACGACTCGCATGCCCTTGGGCGCGAGACCCGGCACGAGACGGTCGTTCTGGGCGTCCCAGGTCGAGGCGAGGAGGGAGAAGGCAGGATCGGCTTCGGCGACGGAGAGCTCGAGATCGACGAGGTCGGCGTCCTCGCCGCGCTTCAGGTCGGGCGCGGCCGTCTCCATGTCGAGCGCGCGGAAAATCCGTTGCGAGTCCTGCCGGAGCCGCTCGGGCGGCATGGCCTCGAGCTTGGGATAGCGGGGACAGAATCGGAAGGCGGGGAGGCCCTCGACTACGTATGAGCCCAGGCCCAGGGCGGCGACGCAGAGGCCGTCCTCGGGCTTGGCATACGAAAGCGGATAATAATTGAAGGACTGCGCGGTACCCGAGACGTGGGGATAGAACCACCTTCCGCGACGCCTTCCGACGATCTCCTGGATGACCACGGCCATCCTTTCTTCCTCGAGGTTGTACTTGGCCATCTCGAAATAGGAGCGAGATCGCGGGGAGAAGAGGCTGGCGTAGATGAGCTTGATCGCCGACTCGAGCTGGCCCAGGCGCTCGGCGGGATCGGGGTGGCAATTGGGAATGAGGTAGGTATCGTAGACACCTGAAAAGGACACCATCATCATGTCTTCGAACAGCCCGGAAGACCGGACCGCGAGGGGACCGCGGACGGCCGCGACGAAGCGCTCGAGCCTCCTCTCGAAGGCCTCGTCGAGGGGGGCGGCGAGGAAGCGGCCTCTGAGCTCCTCCTCCGATTCGGATTCGTAGAAGGCGTAGGACCAGAGTCCGTTCGACTCGAGGAATCGCTCGAACTCGTCTATTCCGACGAAGGCACTGCGCGGCACCTTCACGTCGAGCTCGCCGACGTAGCGTCCGAAGTCCAGGTTGTCGAGGAGGCTGCGGATGAAGAGTATGCCTCGGCCCTTGCCGCCCACTGAGCCGTCGCCGAGCCTGGTCAGGCTGTCTTCCTCGCGGAAGGCGACCTCGTCGAAGTAGGGGATGCTGCCGCGGGAGCGGTCCTTGCGCGCGCCGACCAGGATGCGGATGATGAAGCTCCGGATGTCGGCCGCCGTCTCGAAGTCGGCGATCTCGTAGTCTCGCAGGACCTTCGCGAACTCGATCTCGCCCCTCGCGAGCAGCCAGGCCGAGAAATGGTTCCGCTCCGCGTGGTATAGGAGCGAGTCCACCGGGATGTCAGCCAGGGCGGCGATGAACTCGTCCATCGTCGCCGCCTGGGCCAAAGCGGAACCGTCGGGGCGGCGGAAGCGGAAGGGCCCGAAGCCGAGCCGGTCGTAAAGGAAGTCGCCGAGCTCGCGCTCCAGGGATTCGGAGCCCTTGTCGGCATAGGCGGCGCCGAATTCCTCGGCCTTCTCGCGGCTGCCTTCCTCGCTCGACTGTATCAGGACGGGGAGGTCCTTGATCCTGTCCTTAGCCATGCGCAGGAAGTCGAGTCCGGCCGCGGGATCGGGCCGGCCTCCGCGCGGGAAGCTCAAATCCGTGATCACGGCGAGGACATAGGGCTCGTAGCGCTCGAAGAGGGAGACGGCATCCTCCCAGCTGGAGGCGAGCAGGATCTTCGGCCTTGCGCGGGCTCGGAGGAGCTTGTAAGTCTCTCCGCCCTTCTCTCCCTCGACGAGGCCCTGGGTCTGCCGCATGGCGACCTCGTAGAGGAGGGGGAGATAGCGCGAATAATAGCGGATCGAGTCCTCGATGAGGAGGATGACCCGGATGAGGCCGGTCTTCGTGTCGGCCGGGGCGTTGCCAGCGTCCTCGATGTATTTGAGCATGCCCACGAAGAGCTTCGAGTAGCCGTTCCAGACGAAGACCCTGTCCACTGCCGCGAGCTCGGGCCTGGAAAGATCGAGGCGCTCGAGGCTCGCGTTGTTGGTGGCGAGGAGGAGGACCGGAACTGAAGGCCAGGCCTCCTTCATGGAGCGCGCGAGGGCCAGGGGCCCGTCGAAGTCCAGGCCGGCCATCAATATGGCCAGGTCGAAGCCTCCCGTGCGGAAGAGCCCGAGCGCGGCTTCGCCGGTATACGCGGACGTTATGCGAGGGACGTTGTTGAGGTTGAGTCTGTCATCTGCGCAGTTCCGCCGTCCACACGCTATCGGGCCAAGAGGTGCCGTCTTGGGCGCACATGTACAGCGTGTGCAGACTGGAGCTGCCGGTCGGAATCGCGATCGGAGCCGCGTAAGCGTATGGGCCGCTACCGGAGGGCGCCGAGCAGGCCGTCGTTCTTGTCCCAGTCGTACTGAACCCACGAAATTGCCGAGAGCGAGTCGGTGGCCTCGATGGTTACCGAGGTGGCGCTGGTCAACCAGCTTCTTGCCGGTCGGCCCATACCGACGGGCCATTTACATCGACCACGACGGTGGTGGAGAACATGGAGTCGTTGCCGAGG
>CAVZVX010000213.1:0-4195 GCA_963778775.1 uncultured Spirochaetota bacterium
TCCTGGAAATGCTGGTCCGCGCCTACGATCCCTGCATCTCCTGCTCGGCTCATTTCCTGGACGTAAAGTTCGTCCGCTGATCCGGGCCAGAGAATGCCGCTTTCCGAAGACGTGCATCGCGCGCTGACTCCCATCCCGGCCGGCAAGACCTTGTACGTCGCCATCGGCAACAGGCTGCGCGGCGACGACGCGGCGGGCCCCGAAATATGCTCGCGCGCCCGCAGCCCCTCCGATGCGGTACGCATCCTCGACGTCGGGGAGCGGTCCGAGGACGCCGTAGAGGACGCCATCGGCTTCTCGCCGGGGAAAACGGTCTTCCTCGACGCGGCGAACTTCGGCGGAGTGATCGGAGAGGCGCGCGTCGTGCCCTTCGACGAGATCCCCGAAACCGCGCTCAGCACCCATGCCGTTCCCCCGAAAGCCGCGGCGAAAATAATAATGCTCGACTCGGGATGCGAGTTCTCGTTCGTAGGCATCCAAATCCGGCAGGTAGGCTTCGGCAGCCCCATGAGTCCCGAAGTGGAGGCGACGGTCGATGAAATAGCCGCGATCCTGAGCGAAGGTCGCTAGGGATGTGCTACGCGATACCCGGAAGGGTAGAGAAGATCGAGAACCGCGTCGCGACGGTCAGCTATTTCGGCGAGACGAAGACGGCGCGCAACGAGCTCGAGAGGCTCGACGTCGGCGACTATATCTATGCGCAGGGCGGCTACGTCATCGATCGCATCCCCGAGCGCGAGGCCCTGGACATCCTCTCGACCTGGAAGGAAGCGTTTTTCGAATTGCAGGAGCTCGATCTGAGGATTTCCCGAGCCGGCGGGGAAGAAGCCTCCGGGCGCCGCTCGGATCCCGACGATCGTCGAATCCTTGCCATATTGGACCGGGCGGTCGAGTCTCGGCCGCTTTCCCGCAAGGAACTGCTCGAGCTTATCGGGCTCGAGGACCCTTACTACCAAGGCCTTCTGTACAAGAGCGCGAATTTCCTGAGGCGGAAGCACCTCGGAAATTCCTGTTGCGTGCACGGTATCATCGAGTTTTCCAATCACTGCTCGCGCTCCTGCCGCTACTGCGGCATCTCGACCTTCAACGCGAAGCTCGAGCGGTTCCGCATGACGCCCCAGGAAATCGTGGAGACCGCCTGCCGGGCCATCGACGAATTCGGGTTCAAGGCGCTCGTCCTCCAGAGCGGCGAGGACCCGGGCTTCGGCGTGGACGCGCTCTGCGACGTCATCCGCGACATCAAGCGCCGCTCGCCGGCCCTTCTCCTGGTCAGCTCGGGCGAGGTCGGCATCGATAGCCTCGCGAGGCTCTACGAAGCGGGAGCGCGCGGACTGCTCATGCGCTTCGAGACTTCCAACCCCACCCTCTATGAGAGTTACCGCCCCTTTTGCAAACTGGAGACGCGTCTCGCGCACATCCGCGAGGCATACGGGATGGGCTACCTCGTGCTGACCGGGGCCCTCGTCGGGATGCCGGGGCAGACCGACGAAGACAGGCTCAACGACATCGTCCTGGCCAAGGATCTGCACGCGGAGATGATCAGTTTCGGCCCCTTCATACCGCACCCGGACTCGCCCTTCGCCGATAGTCCAGCGGCCGGGCCGGAGCAGATCCTGACCAGTCTCGCCGTGGCCCGTCTTGCCGATCCGGAAAGCGCGAAGATCCTCGTCACGACCGCCTTCGAGACCATAGACCCGGAGGCCAGGCGCAAAGGCCTCCTGGCGGGCGCCAACTCCGTCATGGTGAACGTCACGCCCCATGCGAGGAAGCGGAATTATAGCATCTACCCCAACAGGGCCCACACCGAGGAAAGCCTGCCGGCGCAGATCGAGGCGACGATCGGTCTCCTGCGAAGCCTGGGACGCGCGCCGACCGACCTCGGGACGGATACCGCGAAGCGAAACGCCGGACTCGCCTGATGCCGGGGAATTCGCCGGCGATCATTCCTCTCGAGAGATCGCGGTACGTACCCGCGTGCGGATCAAAATGGGGCCGGAAGATAGAGAGATTCGCTTGACTGACCAGAGACGTCTGTTATTAGGGAAATTCCAGATAAGGGGGAATCCATGAAACGCAATCCCATCATCGCAGGGCTACTTTCATTAATTGTTCCTGGCCTGGGTCAGATTTATGCAGGAGAAAACAATAAGGGCGGAGCTATCATCTTCGGAGCAATCGTAATAGCTAATCTGAATATCATCCTCCTCCCGTTGATATCCGTCGCCAATCCGACTATTCCAATGGCTGCACCTGACTCAAGGACGATTTGGGCCTATTTCATCCCAAGAGTGGTTCATGATGTGGCATCGTTTTGGAGTATCGCCTATTGGGTATGGGCGGTCGTGGATGCGGTCAGGCATTCGCTGCGAAGGGAAATGCCAATAGGCTTTCATTGAAAGCGCCTTCGATCGGTCAGGGCGAAGGCCGGATCATCGAGCGGACAGCCTCGATCTCGTCGTCGCCGATAGTGTGACCCAGGTTCGCGTAGAGGCGGGTGGTCACGCTCGCCCCGAGACGCTCGAAGACCTCCGCGGTGAGGAGGACCCTTTCCTTCGGGATGTGCGGATCGACGTCGCTGCATCCGAGGAAGAGCGGCGTCCCGTCCATGTCGCCCCGATAGTCCCGAGGAGTTCCCTCGGGGCCGATGAGTCCCCCGCTCAGGCCGAAGACGCCGCCGAAGCGTCGCGCATTGCGCGCGGCGTACTCGAGGACGAGGCATGCGCCCTGCGAGAAACCGAGGAGGAAGAGGGCTTCCGGCGGGATTCCGGCTTCGGATACGCGGCTTTGGATCGTCGCCAGAAGGGCGAGGGCCGAGGAGATCCACGGCTCGTTGCCCTCTATCGGCGTCAGGAAGCGATGCGGATACCAGGTGTTCCCGGCGGCCTGGGGCGCCAAGTACGCAAGCGAGGGGGCGTGAAGGGCAGGCGCCAGATCGAGGATATCCTGCGCGCTCGCGCCTCTGCCGTGGACCAGTATCATGGCGGCCTTTGCCGAGGCGAGCGGCGTCCCCCAGGCGAGTATCGGCTGGCCGGCATGCGATTCCATCCGCGAGGATTCGGGACTCACGAGGGGACGACCGCAGGAAGGGCGAGGGGCGGGAGAATCCGCTCGATCCGCGATCGCTCGGGCTCGAGCCATCGCGGCAGCTTGAGACTGCCGCCCAGCGAGTCGACGCTCTCGTCGGCGGAGAAGCCGGGGGGATCGGTGGCGATCTCGAACAAGAGGCCACCCGGCTCGCGGAAATAGATCGAGTGGAAGTAGCATCGATCGATCACCTCGGTCGGGGTCCTGCCCGCCTCGATCAGGGCCGAGCGCCATCGCAGCTGCTCCTCGTCGTCCGCGGCCCTCCAGGCGATATGATGCACCGATCCGGCGGATTGGCGTCCCGCGGGCGCCTGAGGATCCACGAGGATGTCGATGCGCGTCCTGCCGGCCTCGGGACCGAGGATGAAGCGATGTCGACTGCCCTCGCCCCCCGCGGCCGCGAAGCCCATCGTGCCGACGAGGAAGGAGGAGGCCGGCTCCAGGGCGCGCTGCGTGATCGTAGCCCCGTGGAAAGCGCGGATGGCGCGATCGGGTCCGACCGGGCTTCTCGCCCAGCCGGGGATGATTTCGGCCTTAGCGTCGGCGATCAGCTCGACGACCATCCCGTCCGGGTCCTCGAAGCTCACCACTTCCTCACCGAAGCGCTCGACGCGCCCGGTTAAGGCGACCCCGCGGCCGGAAAGCCGCTCGATCCAAAAGCCGAGCGAGCCGCCGGGCACGGAGAAGGCCAAGGCTCTAGCCTCGCCCGCCCCCCGCCTTCCCCGCGCGGCGCCGGAATAGGGGAAGAAGGTCAGGATCGTTCCCGGCCTGCCGATCTCGTCGCCGTAATAGAGATGGTAGACCTCCGGCGCATCGAAGTTGACCGTCCGCTTGACGAGCCTGAGCCCGAGCAGGCCCGCGTAGAAGTCCAGGTTACCCTGGGCGTCGCTCGCGAGGCTCGTTATGTGATGTATTCCCCGAGACTCCATGGAGACCCCCTCGGCTCAAAGGTACGCATGCCTTCCCGACGAGTCAAAGCCGAGTTAGGCGCCGCTGCAGCGATAGGCCGCGCGGGATTCTATTCCCTTTCCGCATCCGGCGATGAAAGTACCCTTTTGATCAAAGCATTGATTCCTTTGATGCCGGAGTTCTTTACGATATAGCCGTATAG
>CAVZVX010000214.1:0-5305 GCA_963778775.1 uncultured Spirochaetota bacterium
GCTCGGCCCGCGCCTTCGAGAGGGGTACCAGGCTCTCCCGCTGCTCCTCCGCGGCCTTCGTCCTGTCCTGCCAGTTCGTCAGGACCGCGTGGCCCTCTATGCGGATCGTGTAGCCTGGGTAGAGCTTGAGCTTCGCGGCGAGGAGGCGGAGCGTTTCGAGGTTGCGCGCCTTCTGCACCGGGGCTACGTCCTTGAAGTCGGCCGTATCCGGCTTGAATACGATACTCGAGATTCCGATCCGGTAGCGCGACCTCCCCTTGAGCAGGACGATGCCCGTGTTGAGAATCCCTCGCGCCTCGCCGACCTTGCCGAGCGAATCGCGGAGCCGCGCGACGAAGGTGTATCGCGAAGCGGATTCGACGAGGTCTCCCTCGGCGCCCCGGCCGTCCCATGAGACCATAGCCTGTGGCCAGAGGCCCTTGAAGGAAATGAAGGGCATGGCTCCGGGGTCGTAGACGGTCATATCCCAGGACACTATCCTCGCGGCGCTCGGGGAGGCCTGGATAGTCACGACGAGGGGCTCGCCGGCCTTGCCCTCGACCGGAGCGAAATTATCGGCCGAGAACAGGATCTTCCCGCTCGGAGCGGCGGAATCGCCGGAGACGGGAGCCTCGGCGGCGCTCGCCGTCGAGGCGATGCCTCTCAGTCCCAGGAAAACCGCGACAATCGCCAACGAAACTCCATGCTTGATGCTCATCTCCTTTTAAATCGCCAAGCGGCGGCATTTTGATGAACGGAAAAGTCAGGTTTTGGTTTCGGGAATCCGACATCCATCGCGCCTATTTCCTCCTCTTGACCTCAGCCGCTTCCAAGGTCGAGATCCGTCCGGCGCGATCCACCTTCCTGAGCATCACGACGTCGGACCGCGCGCGATGCCGGATCTCGACGAAGGTAGGGAAGCGCTCGCCCGATTCGAGGCCGTCGAGGGTCGGGCAGCAAAATCCGGAGTTGACGTACAGGGCCTGCGCGGGATAGCGCTCGACGTGGAGCAGGGGCCTATGCGTATGGCCCATCGCCACGATGCGCGCGCCCGAGGCGATGCGCTCCTCGGCGGCTTTCTTCAAGGAGTTGGTCGCGTCGACGACGAGGGGCTCGAGGTCCTCGTCGTGCCCGGTCCAGAGATCCCGGTACTTCGTGGGAATTGCGCCCGCCTCGAGGACCGATCCGTCGTCGAGGACGAAGGAGGCATCCTCCCGTCGGGCGCCGGCGAGAAAGAGCGTCTGGTCCAGGACGGCCTGGGCGAGATCCTCCTGGCCGAGTGCGAGTTCGACGAGTTCCTTCAGGGCGAAGGCGGCCGCCTCGATGCCGAAGACGGGCTCGCCCGCGCCCCTGAGCTCGGGCGCGCAGGTTTTGCCGCTTTTCGCGAGCTCCCGCGCGCAGATTCTTGCCAGGAGACGCGTAATGAAGGTTCCGAAAGGGGGATCGGCTCGGCTGACGTGGGTCGTGGCTCGGAAGAACAGGGAATGCATGTGGCCGTGCTCGGCGAGGATGTCGCCCGCCCGGAACTCGGAATTCCGCACGGGGTCCGGGGAGCCTTCGATGCGCCGCCCGCAGCGGGGCTCGAGGATGGCGTTGATGTCGGCCAGGGAGACGAACTGGTCGTGGTTGCCGTTGACGAAGCACACTCGCCCTCGGACCTTGCGAAGCAGGCTTATGAAATCCCCGCTGCCGTCCTTCTTCTCCTCGAAGACCCCGGGGTTCGCGGCGACGACCTCGGGCAAGGCGTAGGGACGTCGATCCGGAGGCGAGGCGAGCATGTCGAACCAATCGCCGAGGATCACGAGGTCGCGCGTGTCTCGGGCCGACGCGGTCAGGTGCCTGAGAACCGCCTTCAGGCCGGCCTCGTGGTACCTTGCCTGATAGAGATTCTCCGGTCCGTTGATCCCCATGTGGAGATCGCTGATGAAGAAGCTGAGCTCCGGCATTTGTCGTCCTCCCCGTGCGCGTGCCGCTCATTCCTTGATGAAGTCTTCCTTCCGCTTGAACTTGAAGACCCCGTCCCAGCCCGCGGCGGGCGGAGACTTGACGTAGGACGCGCAGCGGTCCGCGAAGAGGCGGGGGAGGAAGTCCTCGGCGCCCTCCTCGCTCACGGACCTGAAGATCGCGCCGGCGCCTTCGAATTCCCTCTCGAAGTACAGGGACATCGCCAGCTCGAGCCGCTTGGAGCCGCACAGCTTCGCGGCGTCCGTCTCGTTCTCGGCGTCGAGGAGCTCGTATATCCTGAGCGGCTCGCTGCGCCCGGGGACCGAGACGTTGTCCACGAGGCGGAACGCGAAGCTCCCCGGGTCCACGAGCGCTCCCAGGGTCTGCTCCGAGACGAGGGTGGGAGTCTTGTAGAACTTGGTTAGCCACTCGAGCCGCGACGAGAGGTTGACCGAGTCCCCGATGACCGTCGTGTCCAGCCGATTCTCGCTCCCGACGGTTCCCATCATCACTTCGCCGGTATTCACGCCGACGCCGATCTCCACAACGGGGGAACCCCGCTCCCTCATGATCCCGTTGAACCTATCGAGCTCGCGACGCATCTCGAGGGCGGCGACGAGGGCCTCGTCGGCGCAGCGCGTCGTCCCCCGTCCGATCTGGTCTCCGCTCGAGGCGAACAGGGCCATGATGGCATCCCCGATGTACTTGTCCACGAAGCCCCCGTTCCGCTGGATGGCGCCTTCCATGCGGAACAGGTAGCTGTTGAGGAACTCGAAATTCTCCCCCGGAGGCATGCCCTCCGAGCGGGCGGTGAAGCTGCGCATGTCCGAGAAGAGGATGCTCAGGTAGCGCAGCGAGCTGTCGCCCAGGCGTATGTCCACCGCCGAGTCCCTCCCGAGGAGCTCGAGGAACTGCGTCGGGACGAAGCGGTAAAAGGAGTCCTTCTGCCGGGTAAGTTCCCGGTTCAGGCTTTCGATGCGGTTCTGATCGACGACGAGGTCGGCGGTTTGCCGGATCGACCTGCGGTAGAGGTCGCCCTGCTCCTTGGCGAGGGTCGCGAAGATCGCGACGACGACGGCGAGGTAGCCGTAGGCGGTGAGCCAGGCGTAGGGGAGGACGACCTTGTCGAGGTAGACCACGTCGTGGGCCGCGGCGGCGATGACCACGACGAAGGAAGCCAGCAATGGCAGGACGTAACGGTTCCCGTTCCTGACGAGGGCATAGCAGAGTATCCCGATATCGACGATGAGCTGCGGGACGATGAGATAATTCATGACGTAGCCGAAGGAGGAGAGCAGGGTTTCCTTCGAGCCTCTGGTCATCACCAGGGAGGCGGCAAGGACTCCCAGTGCGAGCGACGCGAGGGGGAATATCCGCCGTCGGTTGAGCACGGAGGTGAACTCGCAGCAAAACACCAGCATGAAGGAAGACATGAGGACGAGGCCTCCCTTGGACAGGGCTTCGAGGAGAATCTCGTCGTTCGAATCGAAATGAACGGTCACGTTGAAATAGGAGAGGCAGAAGGAGACGCAGATGAGGCTGAAGACGATGTACTTGCCGTTGTCGCGCCGCTCGATGAGAAAGAGGGCAACGAAATAGATCCCTATGATGAACGCGAGCACGAAGGCGCCTTGGATCAGGTTGATTCCCATGAAATTACGAAGGAACACCGCCCTTTCGACCGAGGCCCTGCGGTCGACATAGACTCGGTCGAGTCCCCAGTTCTCATAGAGGGGGTAGGCCTCCAGGACGAGGTCGTTGGCGGGACTCCCGTAGCGCAGGATATCGGGCGACAGGAAGATCGAGTTTACCGCGCGAAGGCTCGAGTTGTAGTGACCGCTCGAGTAGCGGCCCTTCGAGAAAATCATGAGGCCATTCAGATAAATGCGATAAGGATATTCGGCGAGACCCATGTACAAGGCCAGATCGACTCCTTTCAAGGCCGGATCGACGCCGAAGGTCGCCTTGAAGGTGTACATCTTGGGCGACGAGGGCAGATCCGAGGGAAGGAAGCCGCCGGAATAGCGGCGAACGCCGGGAGTCCCCGCGGAGAGATCGAGGTGGCCGCGCTCGACGCGCGGCGATTCCAAGAGCAGGTAGTCCTTGATGACGAGTGGACCGTCGCCGGGTCCCAGAGCGCCTTCGGCGAGCGCATTCCCGAGCGGGAAAAGGGCAGATAAAGCCAGGATGGCCGTAAGGTTTCGGATCGCGCGCATATTCATGTTTTTCCCTACCTTCGTGCGTGAGCTGGAGTATAATCGAAACCCGTACGGAATTCCCGTTTATTTACGAGCTACGTTAAAAAGGAGCAGGCAGATGATCGCACTGATCACGATTCCGTTCTTCTTGGCATCCATGGTCTTGGACATGCTCGCGCGCAAGCGAAACGACGACGCGATGGCCGCTATCTTCCAGCCCCTCACCACCTTCATCGTCATCGTCGCGGCCCTGCTCTCCCTCTTTTCGGGCGGCTTGAAGGTGTCGTTTACCTTCGGAATCGCGATCGGTCTGATCATTTCCTTCGCGGCGGACATGATCCTGATCGACAGGACTGACGGGACGGCCTTCATGAAGGGCATGATCCTTTTCTTCGTAGCCCTCCTGGTCTATTCGACGACGCTGATATGCGCGAGCGGCTTCCACTGGCAGGACCTCTACTGCGCCCCCGTACTCCTGGCATATTATGCGATCTTCATATGCATATTATGGAAAGGGCTCGGAAAGCTCAAAATCCCCGTCATGATCTACGGCTTGGCCTTCGCCTTCTGCGTTTCGCGGGCCTTCTCGACCTTCTACTCGCCTGCCTTCTCGACCGCCCAGGCGGTCATGCTCGTCGCCGGGACCACGCTCTTCATGCTCGGGGACTCCCAGCTCGCGATCTACCATTTCGTCGATAAAAAATTCCCCATGTTCTGGGCGCCGGCCTTTTATTTCGTCGGGCAATACCTGATCGGGCTATCGGCCGGCTTCTTCCGGTGAAGCGCGGACTAGACAAATACCATCCATATTAAGTATTTCTTGGAAGGTGCCAGGTTTCCCATTTGGAGCCCATATGCCTAGGACGTATCGATTCTCGATTTTGACGATAGTGGTTTTTTCTGCGGTAGCATGCGCCTCGCCGACTTCATCGTCCACTTCCCCAACGACCACTGTCTCCGCCACGGCGACAACTAGCGTCATTGTCCTCGATTCCCTCGGCGGGACGCCGGTTTCCGGGGCGGCGATCACAGTGATGGATTCTTCGGGCAACGTGGTACATTCGGACACTACAGGGAATGGGGGAACCATCTCTTCTTTTTCTCTGACAACAGGTGGCAGCTATAAAATCACGGCGACCGAGACGGGACTCGCGGCCTCCGAGATGCTGAACTATGTCGCGGCC
>CAVZVX010000215.1:0-23864 GCA_963778775.1 uncultured Spirochaetota bacterium
TGTCGCGGAGACCGGCGAAGAATCGCTCGATCCTGTCTCCGAAGAAACGGTCGAAAACGAGTATTGCCGCGCCTATCGCCCAGCCCGCGATCACATCCGTGGGGAAATGAACGCCGAGGTATATGCGCGAAAAACCGACCAGGAAGGGCAGGACGATCGCCAGGACCAAGCCCCAGGGAGGTCGGAACAGCGCTTGGGCGGAGCCCCAAAGAACCGTCGTCGTTTGAGCGTGCCCCGAAGGCAAGCCATAACCGCTTTCCTTAAGCATCCCGAGGGAAGGATCCAGGTCGTAGGGTCGCGGCTGCGCGAAGATCAGCTTGAGCCTGAGGTTGACGGCGAAGGATAGGAATACGAGGATGCCGATCCTCAGTCCCCGGCGCCTGTCGACGCACCAATAGATAAGGGGAAGAAGGACGAGGTAGCCGTACTCCGTTCCGAGGAAGCTGAGGCCACGCATCACCGCCGTCAGCACGGGACCGGCGAGTGTTTGCGTGTCGCTGACGAGGGCGAGTTCCCAGGAAAGCAGATGTATCATGGGGAGCGCCTCCACGGTTATTGTACGACCGGGCAGTGCCCGATCGCAAGCGCCGTCTCGAAGCTCGCCTCGGGCATCGGCCGCGCGAAGAGAAAACCCTGGTATTGATCGCAATTCGCCTCGCTGAGCCAGGCGAATTGATCTCCATTCTCGACGCCCTCCGCCACGACGGAAAAGCGGAGCCTATGCGCCAGATCTATGACCGCTCCGGCGATGGTCGTGGCTCTGCTATCGCAGGGCAGTGGCTCGACGAAGGATTGGGGAAGCTTGACGCAGTCGACGGGGAAATCTCGCAGCGTCGCAAAGGAGGAGTAGCCGGTTCCGAAATCGTCGATGGAAATCGAGCATCCGAGGGCCTTGAGCTCGGCCAGCTTCTCTATCGCGTCCGCCCCGTTTTTCATGATCCCGCTTTCCGTAATCTCGAGGTCGAGTCGCGAGGCCGAGAGGCCGGTAGCGGATAAAATAGCTCGTACGTCCTTTACGATCGAATCGCTGCGGAATTGAAAAGGGGAGAGGTTGACCGATATCGGGATCGGCGAAAACCCCTTCTTTTCCCAGGAGGCCGCGCTCGCGCATGCCTTGGCCAGGACGATGCGACCGAGCTCGCCGATGAAGCCCGAGCGCTCCGCCGCCCCGATGAAGTCCGACGGCTGTCTCATGCCGCCCTCTGGCAGACGCCATCGCGCAAGCGCCTCCACTCCGACGATCCGGCCTAGGATATCCACTTTGGGCTGGAACCACGGCAGGAAGGACTCGGATCTGAGCGCGCCTCTGAGCTCGTGCTCAATGAGCGAATTCGCTATGAGCCTCGCGTGGAGAGCCGCGTCGTATAGCCTGTACGATCCTGGGCCGTCGTCCTTCGATAGGTGAAGGGCGGCTTCCGATGCCCTGATCAGCGTCTCAGGCCGAGTCCCGTCTGTGGGGTACAGCGCGAGACCGAATGAGGCCGATAGGCCGATCTCGATTCCGCCTATTGAAAAAGAGCGGTCGAAGGCGCGTCGGGACTTGTCGATGATCTCCTTCGCGTCATCGGGATCTTTCACGTCGGACAGAAGGACCAGGAAAACGTCGCCGCCCGAGCGCGCGACTACGTCGTCGATCCGGAAGGAACGGGCGAGACGGCCCGCGGACTCGATGAGGATCGCGTCTCCCGCGCCGGGTCCGTGGATTTCGCCGACGCGCTTGAATCTGTCGATACCCACGGTCATGACCCCCAGGAGCCTCCCGCGCCGCGCCGCCACCTCGACCGCCCTCGCGACCTCGAGCTCGAAGCTCTCGCGGTTGGGCAGCCGGGTAAGGGGATCGTGGCTCTCGAGAAACTCGGCCCTGAGCTCGGCGTCGTGGCGGCCCGCGGCTTCCCGCCTAAGTTCGGACTTTCGCTGTCGCAGGGCCGATACGAGTCTTCCGCGCGTTTCTATCGAGTGATGCAGGCCTTGAATCAGGGAGAACTGGGCGATGGCGGCGATTACGCCGATGCCCATGCCTTCGAAAGCGAACAGGGAAAAAAGAAAGGGGTCTTCCCTCCAGGAGAGAAGCCCCGCGGTCTCCGCCAAGCCGACCGCGAGGAAGACCACGGCCTGAGCGATGCAGGCGTAGACCCCTCCCCTGAGGCCGAAGAATACGACGGAAAGAATAGTCGCGACGCAGATCCAGGTCTCGCCGGTAGAAACGTTTCCGAAACGAAAGAGCATGTATCCACCGAGAGTAAAAACGAGCGAGACGAGGAAGACATAGATCGTCTTTCCTAGGATCGACCTGTTTAGGTAGAGGATGACGACAGCGAAATAGGAGATGGAGCAGGCAATGAGAAAACCGAAATCGCCGCTACGTAGCGCAAAGACCAAGCTCGGTACGAGAAGAACGATCCCTAGCAAGAGGCAGAGGCGGAGTAAGCCTCTCGCGATCCTGAGACGGAAATTATCGGCTAATTCTCCCAAATGGATGCCCCGGGGATGGTTCTCATCTCCGGGGCAAACCCTTACGTCGTCGATATCCAACATTGCTCCATATAATAGCAGAGACCACTTATTCGTAGTTTATAACATATTAGACATTTTGTTAAGCTTTTTTTGTTGCTGGGTTTATCTTGACGAGACTTTTGTCGCATAGTAGAAACGATTTGCCGCCGGCATGGTGAAATGGCATACACGGCAGACTCAAAATCTGCTGCCAGCGATGGCTTGAGGGTTCAAGTCCCTCTGCCGGCATTCCCCAAGGCCTTTCCGGCCTTGACGTTCTGCAAGGAATGGATCATAAACCGGTTCATAGGAAACGCGAATACCTGTCGATTTTTCGGTGGTCGAGGCTCGCCTTGGCGGCGTATCATCTCGGAGAGAGGTGCCGATCATGCCCGAATTGCCGCCGTTTTCCGTAATGAATGCCGCGTTCCGCGAACGGGACGATACCTTCGACGGTCTTTTTTTCGCCGCGGTCACGACTACCGGAATTTTCTGCCGTCCCTCGTGCCCGGCGCGAAAGCCCCTGGTCGGGAATACAGTCTTTTATGCGACCGCGGCCGAGGCCCTGTTTGCCGGATATCGTCCCTGCCAACGCTGCAGACCCCTTTCTTCAGCGGCCGATCCGGACTGGATCGCCCAGCTCGTAGCGCGCGTTGAGGCCGATCCCAGGCGCCGAATACGGGACGTCGAGCTCAGGGCCGAAGGACTCGACCCGGCTACGGTCAGGCGGCATTTCCAGGCGCGTTACGGACTCAGCTTTCAGGCTTACCAGCGCGCTAGGCGGCTTGCGGCCGCTTTCGAGGCGATCAAGTCCGGAAGCAGTCTGGACGATGCCGTCTTCGACTACGGATACGAGTCGCATTCGGGCTTCCGCGATGCTTTCGCGAGGCTCTTCGGCGACCCTCCGGGCCGGATTGCGAAAATTCCGAGCGGCGACTTCATACGTCTCGCCTGGATCGAAAGCAGCCTCGGGCCTCTCATAGCGGGGACGGTCGATCGGGGGATTTGCCTGCTCGAGTTCACCGACCGCCGCATGCTCGAGACGCAGGCCCTGACGTTAAAATCGCGTTTGGGATTGCCCGCCGCGCCCGCGCCGCATTCTTATCTCGATCGGCTTGAAGCGGAGCTGGACGAGTATTTCGCGGGCAAGCGTTCGGAATTCGGAGTGCCTATCCATGAGCCCGGAACTCCCTTTCAAGAGCGGGTCTGGGCGGCCCTCCGCGAAATACCCTATGGCGAGACGCGCAGCTACGGCGAGCTCGCGCGCGCATTAGGAGACCCGGCGGCCGTCCGCGCCGTGGCCCAGGCCAACGGGCGCAACCGCATCGCCATACTCGTGCCCTGCCATCGCGTCATCGGCGCCGACGGCGGCCTCGGGGGCTACGGCGGAGGCCTCTGGCGGAAGCGAAGGCTCCTCGAGATCGAAGGGGCCGCCGCGCGTCCTTGAACGACGCACCCTGCAGGCCCGGCTGCGCGGCTTGTTGCATCGCCCCCTCCATCTCATCGTCCATTCCGGGCATGAGCGCGGGAAAGGCAGCGCTCATGCCCTGCGTCCAGCTCACTACCCGGGGACTCTGCGCCCTCTACGGCAAGCCCGAGCGACCCACTGTCTGCGCCTCGCTGAGGCCTTCACGAGAGATGTGCGGATCGTCCTATGAGGAGGCTTTCGCCTACCTTGCCGCGCTCGAACTATCGACGGATTCGCAACTCGAAGCCCCGTCAGCGACCTGAGCTTCCCCGAGCATTCCGGCCAATACTTTTTCCATGCTGGTCCGTATCTCATCGTAGCGATGGCTCGGGGAAGCGAAGGCAGCGAGGTCTTCCTTCGCCGGATCCTCGGATTCGCTCTCGTCCGGGCGTGCTACGGCCCAAGCCATATGCGGCTGGGTGAACTCCAAATGGAACTGTATTGCCAGCGTGTCGGAGCCGTACCTAAAGGCCTGATTAGGCCAGGCCTCGCTCGAGGCTAGCAGCCGAGCGCCGACGGGGAGATCCCATGCGTCGTCGTGCCATTGTATCGCGAGGAAGCCTCCGAGGTCATCGCCGATCGTCCCGAGAACGGGATCGGCCGAGCCGGCCTCGCTGAGCCGGAGGCGCTTGAAGCCGAACTCGGGCGCGGGGCTCTTGAAGACCCGCGCGCCGAGGACGCGCGCCAGCAGCTGACTGCCCAGGCAAATGCCGAGAACCGGGGTATCGGCCTCGAGGCATCTTTCCAGAAAGCGCAATTCATCAAATATCCAGGGATTGCGCGCGTCGTCGTAGGCGCTCATGTAGCCGCCATAGACAATCACGAGGTCGTAGAGCCGAGGGTCGGGCGCCTGCTCGCCCGCGAACATGAGCAGGTTCTCCGTCATATCGCCTCTATTCGCGCAAAAGGACTCGTCGTTGTACCCGAACTCGGGCGTCCAATGTTGAACCTTCAAGATACGCGCCATGCATCCTCCCGTCCGACGAGAAAAGTACCGAGTATCGTGAGGGAATGGAAAGGACTCCGATCGATAGACAGTCCTTTACGCCATCCTTATATTGAATCCTTCATGAGCATGTCGTTTCGGCCCGATCGCCGGCGGATCCTGCCCGTCATCCTTTTTGCGCCTTTTATGGGGAGCCTGGACGGAGGCATCGTCAATGTCGCCTTGCCCACGGTCGCCCTCACTCTCGTCCGAGCGCTGAAGAGCGATCGCTAGCATGGACGCGAAGGGGATAGCCGAGATATGCGGCGTCGCAGTCTTGTCGGGCTTTTCCAAGTCGGGGGTTCCGGGCATCGGCATACTCATCCCCGCCCTGGGCGCCATGGCCATGCCAGCCAGGGCCTCCACGGGATTCATCCTTCCCGTCCTCATCGAAGGCGACTGCGTCGCGGTAGGCTATTGGCGGCGTAAGGCCGAATGGCGGCGGCTCTTGCGCATTCTTCCCTGGACCGGTCTGGGGATCGTCGTCGGATATTTCCTGATGAGGATCTTGAGCGACGCCGTCTTCAAGCCCCTCCTCGGCGCGATGATACTGCTGATAGTCGCGATCGACCTAGCGCGACGCGCGGCGAAGGTGGAGCTGCGCGCCGAAAGTCGCGTCTTCGCCGCGGCGATCGGGATTCTGGCGGGCGCCTTTACGATGATCGCCAATGCGGCCGGCCCTGTGATGACCATTTATCTATTGTCGATGAATCTGTCGAAGGAAGAATTCGTAGGAACCGGAGCCTGGTTCTATTTCATCATCAACCTGCTCAAGCTGCCTTTCAGCATAGCCCTGGGCCTGGTGACTTGGTCCACGGTACAGGTCAACTTGGAGCTTTTACCCTTGGTCCTGATCGGAAGTCTCGTCGGCGTGCTCGCGATGAAGCGGATGTCTCAAAATGCCTTCAATATGATTGCCGAGGCGCTGGCTGTCGTAGGCGGGGTGCGGTTGTTTTTTTAATCCCGATCGATGTTCCGCGTTTCCGCATCGCGAGTAACCCGATATCAGCTTTTCTCATATCGTCTTTCACTTTCTGGAACTTCGCGAGCGCCGCATTGAAACCGTCGCCCGAGCAGGCCTCGAGCAGTTTGGCCGCGGCCGGGAAGACCGAGTAGGCGAGGGTCTCGCGTTCCTCTGCGGAAAAGTCGGAAAGCACGTAGCCGGCGATATCGGCGTGGCCGGGGCGGCCGATCCCGAATCGGAGGCGGGCATAGTCCCGCGTTCCGAGCCGCGCCTCGAGAGAGCGCAGGCCGTTGTGGCCTCCGAGGCCACCGCCCATCTTGAGGCCGACGAAGCCGAATGCCATCTCCAACTCGTCGTGGATCGCGAGGAGTTCGCCGGGGGCGATCTGATAGAATCGCATGAGCTCAGCGGCGGAGTCGCCGGAGAGATTCATGTAGGTCTCGGGCATGAGGAGCCAGGTTCGGCCCGTCTCGGTCTCGCGCGCGGCGAAGCGGCCCTTGAACTTACGCTCCCAACGGAGCTCATCGTAGAAAGGCAGGGATTCGAGGAATTGCCAGGCTACGTTATGACGATTTCCCCGGTACTCGCGACCAAAATTCCCGAGAAATGCGTAGAGTTTGATCAAGTTCGCCTCCGAGGGAGGTTTGACCGCCTACGCACGGCATAGTACATTTTCGCGAAGGGCGGCGTCAGGGAGGGTAGCATGAAAGTCGATCCCGGGTTCAGCCTCTCGATCGAGGATGAGGATGGACAGAAAGCCTTCCGGTTTGCCGCCGCGGATGACGCGGTCCTCCGCGACAGCGCCACGCCGCTCTTCGAGGCCGAATTCGACGAGCTTTGCGAGATGGCGGGCGTGGGCAAGGAAGATCGCAGGCGCTTCGAGGCTATCCGCGAAAGGACGATCTTCTCCAACGGTTGGCAATCCTGGTGCTTCGGCGGCGAGCTCGCCGCCGGCGAGCGGGTGCGGCGCGCGCGCATCGTCCCCAACGTCGCGGTCTACTGCGACGGCCCCGGCCCCCGGGAGGCCTCGGACGAGGTCCTTTCCCGCTTCCTGACATATGTCCGTGCGGGAGATGCGAGGTTGGTATGGTATCGAGGGGGTCGACCGACAAGGCCACCCCACCCGTCGCCTTCAGGGTGAATCGGGCTTCCTTGGGCTTTCGGGTCGAGCTGAACGCGAAGGGGGGTCGTTTCGCGAAGGGCGGTCTCGTAGCGGAGATCCGGCTCTTCTACCGCGAGGGCTACTTCGCGGCCAAAGATGCGCTAGGCGACGCCTTCGGCGCTTACGGCCGTTTCGAGCGCCTCGCCTTCCTCGGATCGGGGGCGAGGCTGGTTCCCGGGGGCTACGAGTCCTGGTACAATCATTACGCGCGCATAGACGATAGAATAATCGCCTCGGACCTCGCGTCGATCGGCTCGAATGGCAACCTGATAAATGCCTACTACCTCAGGCGGGGAAAGCCTACGGTATTCCAGATCGACGACGGCTGGGAGAAGGCCGTAGGCGATTGGGAACCCGATGCCGTGAAATTTCCCCGCGGGGTGAAGGTCTTCGCCGAGGAGATCGAGGTCAGGGGGATGATACCCGGGATCTGGATAGCCCCCCTCGTCGTCACCAAAGGCAGCTCGCTGTTCCGCGACCACGCCGGCTGGCTGCTCCGCGATGACAGGGGGGATCCGGTGCCCGCCGGCTTCAACGACAAGTGGAATGGGGTCTTTTACGCCCTCGATATCTCGCTTCACGAAGTCCAGAACCATCTCGACGGCGTCTTCTCGCGCCTCGTCGAGGACTGGGGATACCGCTACCTAAAGCTTGACTTCCTTTACGCCGCCTTCCTCGAGGGTTCGCGGGCCAGGCCCGCGGCCTTGTCGCGAGGGGGCGCGGCTTATGAACATTACGATCGCCTCATGGGCCGCCTGACTTCTCGCGCGATCGGCCCGCGGGGAGGGAAGATCGCGTATCTGGGTTGCGGCGCCCCCTTCGAGCCTTCCTTCCGCCACTTTCCCCTCATGCGCATCGGCGCGGACACGAAGGAGAAATGGGAGGACGAGCTCCTGAAGCGGGTCGTACGCCATCAGGGAAGACCGGCTGCCTATACGAACTTATCGCATACGATCGGCCGGTCCCTCCTCGATAGCACGGTTTTCGTCAACGATCCCGACGTCGTCTTCTGTCGGACTGCCGGGATTGCCTTGAGCGAAACGGAGAAGGAACTCGTCGCCCTAGTCGACTTCATGCTCGCCTCTCAACTGATGTTCTCTGACGACTCGCGCGAGTTCGGCGCGCGGGAAGAGGCGGAGTTCACGACCCGCCTCATCGGCCTGTTCGACCGACTCGCGGCCGGGGAATATGGAGCCGAGCGCATGGCCAGGGACGTGTACGGGATTTTCAGCCGGGATTGTGGAATCAGGGGCTTGGTCAATCTCTCCGGGCGTTTTTGGGTAGAGAACTCGTCGAAGTGGAAGCTCGAGAAGGCAATCGTCGCTCACGCAAGGCTCGACGAGGCCGGGCTCGCTTTCGCGCCGCGGAGCCTGTCGTTGTTCGAAGCATGAGGTGAGGTAATGAATAAAACCGTTTTCGTAATCGGTCACAGGAATCCGGATACCGATTCGGTCGTAGCGGCCGTCGCCTACGCCGCGCTCAAGCGCGCGACCGGCATGCCCGAGGCCCGCGCCGCCCGCGCCGGAGCGGTGAATCCTCAAACCGAGTACATCTTCGATCGATTCGGCCTGGAGCTGCCGGAATTCATCTCGGATCTCGTCCCGAAGGCCGAGTATTTCATTCCCGGACCGGCGCGGACGGTCCACGCCGATACGCCGCTCTGGTCGGCCTTGGCCCTGCTCGGGGAGGGAGGAGGGGAGGCCCTGCCCATCATCGACTCGGAAGGGCGCTATCGCTCCCTCCTCCACTACGGCTCTTTCGCCCAGAACATCATCGCAAGGATCAATCCGCGCAAGAAGGCGGTGATCCCGACGAGCGTCCGCCACCTGGTCGAGACAATAAAGGCTCAGGTCGTCGTCTCCTTCGACGAGGCAGAGGTATTCAAGGCGAATATGATAGTCGCCGCCAACCAGACCGAATCGGTACGCGCGGTACTCGCGGCCGAGAGCGCCGCCAACAAGGTCCTTCTCGTGGGCGACCGCGAGGATGTCCACAGGCTGGCCATCGAAGCCGGCATCCGCGTCCTCATCGTCACCAACGGCTTCGTCGTCGGCAAGGAGCTGCGCGCGCTGGCCGAAAGCAAGCGCATTTCCGTACTCATCTCGCCCTACGATACTTCCGGCACCTCGCTTCTCGTACTCTATTCGACTCCCGTCCTGGCCATGGGCGACGCCGAGGCCAAGCCGATCCATAAGGGAGAGCGGGTGAAGGACGCGCGAAAGACGCTCGCCGCGTCACCTAGCAGGTCGGCGGCAGTCGTCGACGACGAGGAGAGGGTGATCGGCCTCCTTCGCGAAGGAGACCTTCTGCGAGAGCCGAGCGTAGAAGTGATCATGGTGGACCACAACGAATTCGGCCAGGCCGTCGAAGGCATCGAGAACTATCGCATCCTGGAGGTCATAGACCACCATCGCTTGGGCTCCTTCTCGACCAAGTACCCCATCACCTTCATCAATCGCGTGGTCGGTTCGACGAGCACCATGGTCGCGGGCATGTATCGCGACCAACGCGTGCCCATCCCGAGGGAGATAGCCTCGATACTGCTCTGCGGCATTCTCTCCGACACTCTCATCCTCCGATCGGCGACGACGACCGAAGTCGACCGCGACGAAGCGGAGTATCTCGCCAACATCGCCGACCTCGAGATAGTCGAGCTGGGCGATGCCATCATGCAGTCCGCCTCCAGGGCGGCGAGCCGTCCGGCGGCCGAGATCGTTCGCCTGGACCTCAAGGAGTACGAGACGCTCGGGATAAAGCTGAGCGTGAGTCAGATCGAGGTATCCGATACTGCCTTGGTGATGGAAAAGCGCAATGAAATCCTGACGGCGCTGAATGGCATCCGCAGCGAAAAGGGCTATTATCTATCCGCCTTGATGGTGACCGACGTGACCGAGCTAGTCAGCCTTCTCTTCCTAGTCGCGAACAAGGACTTCCTGGCTCTCGTGGGCTATCCCATGACGGTCGAGGGCGTCTACGTCCTCAAGGATATGCTGTCCCGGAAAAAGCAGCTGATGCCGGCCATCTTCGAGATCGTCGAGAAGGCCGTCGGATAAGGGCCTTCAGATCGAGACCGGCATTGGGAATCGTTGAGCCACTGGACCTCCGGCGCGATCACGGATGGATGGAGGCGCCATGGCACTTCTTGTATTTCCTGCCCGAGCCGCAGGGGCAGGGATCGTTGCGGCCGATCTTGGGACCTTCGCGCACGACGGTTTCAGGGAAGAGCTCCCCGTCGGCGAAAAGCCAGGCACCCTCCCGCTTGACAAACGAGGCCTTCTCGTGATGTTCCTCGCGCAGGCCGCCCTGGACGTATGTCGCCTTGAATTCGACCATGCCTTCCGCGTCCGTGGGTTCGCCCTTGTCTGTCTTCAGTATCCTGAGACCGAGCCAGGCGGATTTCTCGCTCCATCGCCGTGTAGCCTCGACATCGATGCCGTGCTCGTCGTCGCGGAGGCATGTGTCGACGATGTAGTCGACTGCCTGGGTTGCGTAGGCCGTGTAGCGGCTACGCATGAGAGCCGCGGCCGTCGAGGGCTTAGCCTTCCCCGCGATGTAGGGGCCGCAGCAGTCGTCGTAGGGAAGGCCTGATCCGCAGGGGCAGTTATCCATTGCTCTTGTCCTTTTGTCGCTTTCGAGCGCTCTCGGAACGCTTCTTGATACAAGCGAGGGAAATTACAGTCGCTCTTTCCATGTTTGGCTCCCCCCATCGGCGACCGACGGCTTCGGTGCCGCCTTGAAGAATTTTTCGCGCAACGCGTCCTCGCCGGGATTCATGTCTTTAGGCACCACCCCGCCGGCCGAGTGGCTGTGGCCACCGCTCGAGCCTATCCCCTCCAGGGCGGAGCGAACGAGGCCGAAGGCCGATACTATCGGGCTCTTCGAGCGAACGGAGATGTGGATTCCGATCTCGTCCTCGACGGCGACGACGGCGGCGGATAGCTCTTCGGCCCTGAGAGCGAATTCAGCCAAAACGGCCAGGGCCTCCTGACCACAAGGTCCGCGCACGAAGGCGAAGAGAATACCGTCTTGGACGCGGGCTTCGCCGAGCGCCGCGATTATGAGGCCGAGTTCGCCCATGTCGAGGGCGGTGCGCACGACGCGGCTCGCAAGCTGCCAATCGCCCGCCCTGTAGAGGGAGGCATAGGCGGCGAAGTCTTCGTCGGAACAGCTGCGACTCAGGAAGTCGGTGTCGGATTGTATGCCCGCGAGGAGGGCGGTAGCGATGTCGCCCGGAGGCTCCAAGCCCGCCTCCTTCCAGTAGCCGTAGATCATGGTCGAGCATGCGGCCAGCTCGGGACGGAGGTCGAGGAAGGGGGCGACTGCCTCCCCGGATTTGCAATGATGATCCAATACGGCGACGAGCTCCCCCGCCACGAGGCTTACGTTGCCGTTGCCGGGTGAACCGTCGACGACGATTAGCTGACGCTTCGGTTCGTCCTCGTGGGCCTGGCTCAGGGCGATGCCGAGCTCGTCGACTAGGATTCGAAGGCTTCGGCTCCTGAGTTCGCCGCGGTAGCAGCAAACGACGGGAAAGCCTCGTCGGCGCAGGAGGGATGCCAGGCCCCACGCTGAGGCGACGGCGTCGATATCCGGGTAGTCGTGCGTCTGCACGGCCACCGGGCGATATGCCGCGAGGCAGGAGATCAAATGGGAAAGGAGCTCAGCCATTCATCCTCGCATCGAGTCGCTTCCGCTCAGCGAGGAGAAGCCGATACTCGAGCGTGCTTTCCCGCTTCATTTCCTGAACGAGATCGAGGTATTTGGATGCGAGATCGATTTTGCCCCGGCATATCCAATACTCGGAAAGATAGAAAAGCATCGCAGATTTGAGATCGAGCTTCTTCTCTGCCTGGATGTCGAGTTCGAGCTCCGCCGTAGCGTCGTTCTGATCCTGCAACAGACGGAGCATCGCCCAGTAGATGCCGTTCCTTTCTCGGTCGAGCCCCGGGGCGATGGAACCCGCAAAAACCGATGCATCCTTGGGCCGCCCTGAGCGCCACAGCGCGAGAGCGGAGGCGATCGCGTATTCATAGCGTTCGGAGGACGAGGCGTAGGCGCGCTTGAAATCGGCGGCGGACTCCGCCCAGAGCCCGAGGCGAAAGGCCGCGGCTCCCGCGGATTCGAAGGCGTACCAATAATCGGGGTAGAGCTCGGCGACCTTGCGGTAATCCTCGAGCGCCGCGGCATCGTTTCCCGTCTCTTCGAGAATGCCGCCCCGGTATACGTAAGGAAGGAAGTATCCGGGATCGAGGACTATAGCCTTGTCGAAATCGGCCTTGGCGCCTGTCTTATCGTCTTTGTCCAGGCGGAATCGCCCGCGATCGAGGTAGAGCCAAGATTCGTCCGGGGCCTTGGATATGGCGGCATCGAGGTCCTCCTCGGCTTCTTTGTATTTCCCCTGCTCATACCTCGCGCGGCTCCTGTCCGAGTAGGCGAGAGGAGAGGCCGGTTCCAGCGCGATGGCCGCCGAGAGCTCAGCCTCCGACTCCGGGTACTTCGCCTCGCGGTAAAGCGCGCGCCCAAGTCCGAGCATCGCATCGACGCTCTTCGGATCGGCTACGAGGGCGCGCCGGAAGGACTCGTCGGCCCGAGCCCAAGATTTCGCGTCCAGGTAATAATCTCCCCAGGCGCAAAGCACGCCCGCGTCGGCCGGGGCGGCAGTGAGGGCTCGATCCAAGTAGGAACGTCTGGCTTTATCGTCATCCCCGAATCGCGCGAGTTCGGCGCCCATCGTGAGGGCGCGGGGGTTGGTGGGCTCGACCGCGAGGATAGAGTCGATGCATGCCTTGGCCTGATCCAGCTTGCCGGCGGACACGAGAGCCGCGGCCTGGGCAAGCTTGAGATCGCTATCCTTCGGGGAGGCCGTGGCCATGACGCCGAGTTCGTCGGCGGCCGCCGAGGCGTCGCCCTTGTTTAAAAGCGATGCCGCCGCTTCGACGCCCTGGATGCGCTGTTGCTCGCGACTCGATTTCTTCGCAGGGGGCTTGGCCGAAACCGTTGCGGGGCCGGGCGCTCCGGCGCACGCGGCAAGAAGCGAAAGCGCAAGGACTACGGCCATTGCGGCCGCAACGGCCGCCGTTCGAAGGAGGATTCGCGAAAAAGCCGATCTCGACGATCCGTCACGTCTCCGATGCTCGAATTCCATTCTATTCTGCTCCCCGATTCCGCTTCCTGACGAGGCGCTCGATACTATCCCTGCACGGTACCATTATACAAGGTTGCACAAGGCCCTGTTACCGGCTATAGTCCATATCCGCAATGCAAAACGGAGCCTTCAGGCGGGGTCTCGGCCTCATTTTTCTCTATTGCTGCCTGTTCGTGCTCATTGTCCTCGTGCAATTCTCGAAGGGCCCGGGTACATCCGAAAAAATCGGTCCTCTCGCCGTCAGCGCCTCCTACCCAAGGGCCGTCCACGGGAAGACGGGCACGGCTCCGGTTTCTCTTCGGCTCTCCTACTCCGGCCTCGCGTTCTTGATCTCGCCGAAATCCATCGCGGAGACCATCGATACGAGCGGCGTCGTGACTCCTCTAGCGCTGGCGTCGATAGGCAAACTCCCCAACGGCATAAACGTCCAGTTTTCCTCAGGGGTGGAGCTCAGGGCGACAGTAGACAAAGGTCCGCCCGATCGCTTCGGCATGAGCGTCTCGGCTCCCGCTGGCGTCGCCGAGGTTCGGGTGCGGCTCGCTCCCGCTCCCTCAACCCGCTTCTTGGAGGAGAACGGCCAGCGCCGAATCGAAATGAAAGACTCGTCATACGAGGTCAACCTGTCCGAAAGCAGTCTCGACGGGGATGCCGGATTCATTTCTTTGCGACCGGGGGATGCCGGCTTGGCCCTCCAGAGAATTTCGTCCTCCCAGCCCGAGCAGGACCAGGCGGCCGCGCCCGAGAGGCTCGTCGCCCAGGCCCCGAAGGAGGCCGAGGCATTCAAGGCCGAAATCGCCGCGTGGAGGGACAAGGTCTGGTCCGGCCTATCCTCGACGCGCTTCGACCCCGATAAGATAACATGGAAAGGCGTCGACGGTCTTCCGGGTTTCTCCGAAAAGGCTCTCACCGCTTATCTCGCCGAGTCACTCGCGCGAGGCACCTTTCAGGATTCCCTCACGCGCGTGCGGGGCGCGAGGGATAAGTGGAGGGACGATTTAAGCTATCTATCCGCGCCTTACCTTGGAGATCTCGTGCGCAAGATGAGCGCCCTGCAGGTCGCCGATCTCGCCGAGTCGAAGCGTCTTGCCCAAATGGTCGCGGATAATTCGCCTTCTATCTTCGAGAAAGACGGGCTCTTGAGCTTCCTCATCGATCGGGGACCGCCTTCGCTCGCTCAGAGCGCTTTCAAGTATTTCGCGGGGGTAGACCCTTCCAAGCTCACGATCGGGCAGGCTGTTGGCTACCTTGGTTGCGCCCTGGAAGGGAAATCGCTGCTGGGGCTTAAGGACGAAGACAATCCTTGCCGCGCCGCTGCCGCCGCCGCCGAGTCTATCGCCGCGGCCGCGCGAGCGGCCCCGAACGGACTTGTTTTGGTCACCGAGGCGGATGGCTCCAGCGATCTTAGGACCTGCCTACTCGCCGGCCGCTTGCTGGCGGCATACGGGACGGCTGGGGCCAAGCCCGCCTTAATCGGCGTCGGCCAGGGGCTCGTCGAGGGCGTTTGGGGGCTTTCGGACGCGCAAGGCTTCGCGCCGGCGCGCGTCGTAGTCCGCGGCGGTACGATCGAGCAGCGAATGGGGGCGATAGCGCCCGAGGAGCTCTATCCCCTCGTCGCCAACAACCCGTATTACCCGCATGAAGTCTCTTTTTATCGCGATATATCGCCGGGCTTCTGGGCCTGGACTTGCTCCCCTTCGCTGGTCGTCCAGGCGAACTCGGCTCGCTACATGTTTACGGCTGCCTTCCCCGCCGGCCGCTCGCACTATTTGGCCTTCTATGGTGTCAAGCCTTTTACGGACATCCAGCTCTACGACATCGATTACAGCCCGGACAACGAGTTCGAAAGCTACGAT
The DNA here is from genome assembly GCA_963778775.1 of uncultured Spirochaetota bacterium. Taxonomy (GTDB): domain Bacteria; phylum Spirochaetota; class Spirochaetia; order Treponematales; family Rectinemataceae; genus UBA1306. The sequence continues at coordinate 15,071 of CAVZVX010000215.1, forward strand.
GCCTCGGGCTATCTCTATAAAAAGGAAATGGGCTCTCTCTATATAAAAATGAAGCACAAAAAAGACGAAGAGGATATCAAGCTCATCTATTAGCGGATCGCGACCGGCGGGCCAACCCAAGTATTGACTGGCCACGAGGCTTTCTGTAGAGTGCCCCATGCGCATCGAGACCTGCTATTCGCGACCCGGCCTCGACGGGAGAGGCGCCGTGCCGGCTAAACGCCTCGAGCGCTTCCTCGGCGGAAGCGTTTCGGTCATTGTCGCTGACGTAATCCTTGTCGACTTCCCACTGCCTCGGGCGACTGCCGAAGAGCTCTTCTGCGATCCAGTCACTCAATTCGTTGCCGGGTCTCCTCTACCCGACCTGCCTTCCATGGGAGGTTGGGACTGGCTTGTCGAAATAGCCTACCGTCCGGGCGTCACCGACGCTCTGGCTCTCACGGCGAGCGAGGCTATCGCTATTGCCGGAGGCGAAAGGCCGAGAAGGGCCCGGCTCGTTCAGACTGCCCGTCTTTATTTAGCTACGGCCCGGCAATCTTCCCTCGAGGTCGTGCAACGCGCGTTTTCGGTGCTTTGGAACCCTCTCGTGCAATCGGCGATCTTCATTTCGAGGAGAGAATGGGAAGATGGCGCGCGCCCCCCTGATCCCTATCCCGCCGTGTCGCTCGCCGACGACCCGGAGCCTAAGCGCTTCGATCTCGGCGCGCTGGACGACGAGGGCCTCGAAGCCTTTTCCTCGAAACGGCTTCTCGCGCTGAGCCTGGCCGAAATGAAGGCCATAAAGGCCTACTTCGCAGCTCCCGCGACGCAGGCCCTACGCGAGGCCTCCGGTCTGCCTGCCGAGGCGACGGACGTCGAGATCGAGATGATCGCGCAGACCTGGAGCGAGCATTGCAAGCACAAGATTTTCAATGCCGAGATCGAATACTCGGAAGCCGGCGAATCCCCTCGCGAAATAGACTCCCTGTTCAAGACCTTCATCCGCTCGACTACGGAGGAGCTCGCGCCTTCCAGACCCGATCTTCTCTCCGTGTTCACCGACAATGCGGGCGTCTTCAAGTTCGACGAGGGGCATGCCGTCTGCGTGAAGGCCGAGACGCACAACTCGCCCTCGGCCCTCGATCCCTACGGCGGGGCTATAACGGGCATCGTCGGAGTCAATCGTGATATTTTGGGCACGGGCATCGGCGCCGCTCCCCTCTTCAACACCGACGTCCTCTGCTTCGCCCCGCCCTCGATCCCCGACGAGGAAGTCCCCACGGGCCTAATAGTCCCTCGCGAGCTCCTAGCCGGCGTGCATAAAGGTATCGTCGATGGCGGCAACCAGTCGGGCATTCCGGTTGTCGCGGGCGCTTTCGTATTCGACGAAGGCTACTTGGGCAAGCCCCTCGTGTTCTGCGGTACTGGCGGCATCATGCCCATGGAAGTGCGGGGGGCTCCGTCCTGGGAGAAGTCAATCCGTCCGGGAATGCTCTCCGTCATGGTCGGCGGGCGGATAGGCAAGGACGGCATTCACGGCGCGACCTTCTCGAGCCTCGCCTTGGACGAAGCCAGTCCCAGCTCCGCGGTGCAGATCGGCGATCCGATAACGCAAAAGCGGATGAGCGATTTCCTCCTCGACGCCCGCGACGCGGGACTATACTCGGGCATAACCGACAATGGGGCGGGCGGGCTCTCGTCGAGCCTTTGCGAAATGGCCGAGTCGTCGGGCGGAGTGCGGATAGACCTCGATAAATGCCCCCTGAAGTATCCCGGCCTATCTCCCTGGGAAATCCTCGTCTCGGAGAGCCAGGAGAGGATGAGCCTTGCCGTCAGGCCCGAGTCCCTGGAGGGGTTCCTCGAGCTCGCGGCGAGACGGGGCGTGGAAGCGACCGTCGTCGGAGAGTTCACGGCTTCGGGCCGGGTCGAAGCGACCTACCGCGGTAAGACCGTCTGTCTCGTCGGCATGGAATTCCTGCACCACGGCCTCCCGACGATGCAGCTGCCGGCTCGTTGGATTCCCCCTTCCTTCGCGTTCTCTCCGCTCGAGGATCGCGCCGACTGGACCCCCATCCTACTGTCGGTCCTTGCAGATCCCGACGTCGCCTCGAAAGAAGAGCTCGTCAGGCAATACGACCACGAGGTTAAGGGCATATCTATAGAGAAGCCCTTCACGGGCCTCGGTCGGGATGCGCCTAGCGACGGCGGAGTGCTCAAGCCGCTATACGATTCCTGGCGCGGTCTCACCGTGACGCATGGCATCTGCCCGCGACTTTCATCCCGAGACACGCGCGCGATGGCGCTCGCGGCAGTGGATGAAGCCTATCGCGCCCACATCGCCCTCGGAGGCAATCCCGAGGGGGCGGTGGCCCTGGACAACTTCTGCTGGCCCGATCCCGTCGAATCGCCTTCCAATCCCGACGGGGCATATAAGCTCGCGCAGCTCGTCCGGGCTTGCGAGGCGCTCAAGGAAGCCTGTATCGCCTACGGCCTCCCCCTCGTCTCCGGCAAGGACTCGATGAAGAACGATGCCTTCGCCGGAGGGAGGCGCATCTCGGTGGCGCCCACCCTTCTCGTCACCTTGGTTGGCATCATCGACGACGTCCGCAAGGCGAGCTCCACCGATTTCCTCGCGACCGGCGAGCTTTTATACATCGTCGGCGCGACGAGCGGACTTCTGGGCGCATCTACTCTCGAGCGCGCGCTCGCCGCACAGAGGGACCGAAGTCCTTCGCCGGCGCGCCTCCTCGGACCCTGTCCCGTCTGCGCTCCGAAAGAACACCTTCCCGTCTATCGAACGGTCGCGCATGCGATCAGCGGCCGCGTCCTTCGTTCTTGTCACGACCTCTCTGATGGCGGTCTCGCGGTCGCCCTGGCCGAGTCCTGCCTTGGAGGTCGCCTGGGAGCGGAATTGCGGCTTGACGGGGCGCCGCGTCGAGGGGAAAAGCGGCCTTCCGGCCGCGAGAACGGATATTCCGATAGGGCCGCCTTGCTTTTCGCGGAGGATACGGGCCGGTTCCTCGTCTCGATCCGGCGAGAGGATCGCGAACGCTTCGAGCGAAGCCTTGCAGGTTTGCCCGTCGCTCTCATCGGGGAGACGACCGCGGAGCCGAGGCTGCGAGTCCGGCTCGGCGAAGTCATGATCCTGAACGTAGGCTTGGACGAGATCGAACGCGCCTACAAAACGCCCATAGCGTAAAGAGAGGAACCATGGAACCCAAGGCGATCGTCCTCTCTGGCTATGGAATCAACGCGGATGAGGAACTCGCGGAGGCGCTGAGGCTGGCAGGCGCGAAGCCCGAAATGCTGCACGTCGGCGATCTCGTGGCCGATCCCGAGCGGCTCATGGATGCCCGCATCCTCGCCTTTCCCGGCGGCTTCTCCTTTGGCGATCATCTGGGCTCGGGTCAGGTCCTGGCTCTCCTCTGCAGAAGGACGTTGAGGCCTGCGCTGGAACGCTTCATCGCCGACGGCGGCTTCGCGATCGGCGTATGCAACGGTTTCCAGGCCCTCGTAAGGATAGGCATGCTGCCCAATCGCGACGGTAGATGGGGACGCGAGGTTTCCCTCATTCAGAACGCGTCCGGCCGTTTCGTGGATGGATGGTACCCCGTGGAATTCGAAGCGGCGAGCCGCTGTCTTTGGACCAAGGGACTCGCGGGCCGCCTCCTGCCGGTTCGGCACGGAGAAGGCCGATTCGTCGCGCGCGACGAGGCGACCCTCGCGGCGCTCGAGGCCGACGGCCTCGTCGCGGTCCGGTATCGAGACGAAGGGCCAAACGGCTCGGAGCGGGCAATCGCAGGCATCTGCGATCCGTCCGGCCGCGTGTTCGGCCTAATGCCGCATCCTGAGGCCTTCCTTATCGCGGAGAATCATCCGGGTCGAAGACGGGGCTCCCGGGACCATCCGGGCGTCGAGCTTTTCGAGAACGGCGTGCGAGAGGCTCGCGACGCCAGCTGACGCGGCTGGCATCGGAGTCGACGCAGGTTTATACTTCAACCAGTTCGACTGGAGGCGTCCCAAGACCATGGCTGATGCATCGGAATTCGAAACCCTCCGGCAAGAATACGAGAAGCAGATCTTCGATCTACGCCAATTGCTCGAGGTATCGAAAAGCCTCAATTCCATGCTAGATTATCACATTCTCATCGACGCGATCCTGTTCAACGTAATGGGGCAGATGAAAGTGCTCAAAGCGGGCATCTTGGCCAAGAAAAGTCTCGATGCCACTCGCTTCAGTCTACACCGAAATTACAAGGGCTTCGAGATCCAGCACAGCGTGGATTATTCGATAGCCGAGGATAGTCCGGTCATCAAGCTCTTCACCCATCAATACGGCTGCTATACCCTCGAAGACCTCCGCCAACGGATCGGATCCTTCGCCGGTTTCGAGGGCATAGCCTCTCTCGGACCGAGCCTGATCGTGCCCCTCAAGGCCAAGGGAGCCGTCAACGGGCTTCTCGTCATGGGCGAGAAGATCGGCGAGGAGGGCTTCGACGTCTACGAGCGCGAGTATGCGCTCAATCTCGCCGGTCTGGCGGCGGTGGCGATCAATAATGCCTTTCTCTTCGAGATGACCACGACCGATATGATGACTCGCTTAAAGATGAAGCATTATTTCTATACGATGTTGCTCGAGAGCATGGCGGAATCCACTAATTCCTCGAAGCCTCTCTCCGTCGTCATGATCGATATCGATTTCTTCAAGAAATTCAACGATACCCACGGTCACTCATGCGGTGACGCGGTGCTCAAGCAGGTCGCGCGCGTCATACAGTCGAACGTCCGCGGCAACGACCTCGCCGCCCGCTACGGCGGCGAGGAGTTCTGTCTCCTCCTGCACGAGACCGACGGGGAGCGCGCCCTCCAAGCGGCCGAGCGGGTGCGAGCGAGCGTCGAGGCGACGCCCACCAACTACGAAGGCAAGAGCCTCGCCGTCACCGTCTCGCTCGGCGTCGCCCAGTTCGATCCCTCGCGGGATATTTCGGGCAAGTCCTCTATCGACAGGGCCGATCACGCGTTGTATGCGTCCAAGCAGGATGGACGCAATCGCGTGACCTTCGCTATCTAGGGCGACCATGGCGCGCGTGAAGGTCGCCAATAGGCGGGGTGGCGATGGGCTTCCGGCCGAGCTCGATTCCAATCCGGCCGTATCGATCCTCAATTCCCTTCTCGTCGCGGGAGTTCGGATACGACATGATTGCGGGGGCAAGGCCATCTGCGGAACCTGCGCGGTGCGCGTGCTCTCCGGCGAGAGCGGGCTCTCGCCGGTCGGAGCGCTCGAGGCCGAGCGGCTCGCAGCCGGGCATCGATCCGCGGACTGCCGCCTGGCCTGTCAGGCGCGCGTGGCGCGGGATATCGACATAGAAGTCATCCTCGATTGAGGCGGGCGGCGGTTCCTGGGAGGGTAAAGCATGCGGCACTGGTGGGAAGACGCTGTATTCTATCAAATTTACCCCAGGAGCTTCGCTGATTCCAACGGGGACGGCATAGGCGATCTCGAAGGGATCAGGAGCAAGCTCGGATACCTTGCGGACTTGGGTGTCGATGCGCTCTGGGTCTCTCCCTTCTTCAAAAGTCCGATGAAGGATTTCGGTTACGACGTATCGGATTATCGCGACGTAGACCCGATGTTCGGCACCTTGGACGACCTAAAGCTCCTCCTGTCCGACGCGAAGACTCGAGGGATCAGGATAGTCCTCGACCTCGTGGCCAACCATAGCTCGGACGAGCATCCCTGGTTTTTCGAGGCTCGGTCGTCCAAAGATTCGCCCAAGCACGAATGGTATCTCTGGGTGCCCGAAACCGGACGGCCTCCCAACAATTGGACGGCTATTTTCGAGCTCGGCAGCGCCTGGCATCCCAATCCCGCTACCGGAGAGCGATATCTCGGGACCTTTACGAAGCACCAGCCTGAATTTAACTGGCGCAATAACGAGCTGCGCGAGGGTTTCTACGACATCATGAGGTTTTGGTATGCCCTCGGCGTGGATGGGTTCCGTCTCGACGTCGCCACCGGCTATTTCAAGGATTCCGAGCTCCGTTCCAACCCCTTTTCCTTCAAGGCGAATCCGGATTTTTTCCAAAAGCACATCTACGATAGAAATCAGACCCGAAGTGCACGAAGTCTTCAAGGAAATGCGCGCCGTGGCCGATGCCGCAGGCGAGCGTGTCCTCATCGGCGAGACTCATGGCCAGGACAGGCTGCTCGCCGCTTCCTGCTACGGGAAGCACGACGATGAGCTGCACTTGGCCTTCAACTTCGAGTTTCTCTACGAGAAATGGGGCGCCCGGAGCTTTCGCGAATCGGCAGAGCGCTGGTACGCCGCGCTGCCCGATGGCGCCTGGCCTAATTTCACCTTGAGCAACCACGATCAGCCTCGCCACGCCTGGCGGTATAGGGCCGGCCCGCTAACCGAGGCGCGCGCGCGCGTCGCGGCCGCGATGCTCCTTAGCATTCGCGGCACGCCCTTCCTGTATTACGGCGAGGAGCTGGGCATGACCTGCGAACGCCTGCCGCGCGCCGAGCTGCGCGATCCCCTCGGCATAGCGACCTGGCCCCTCAGGGCCCTCGGGCGCGATCCCGAGCGTACGCCGATGCAATGGGATGCCGGATATGGCGCCGGATTCTCGTCGGGGAAGCCATGGCTGCCGATCAATTCGGATTATCGCTCGAGAAACGCAGCCTCCCAGGACGCTGATCCGCTCTCTCTCCTTTCCTGGTATCGATCGCTCATCGTCCTGCGCCGGTCGCGCCCTTCGCTGCGCGAAGGCAGTATGGGATTCCTGGACCTCGGCCCGGATATCCTGGCCTACGAGCGCGTCGACTCTTCCGCCGAATCGACGGTTATCTTGCTCAATTTCTCTTCGAGGCGAAGGAACGTCGTACTCGAGAAGAAGCTCCAAGTGCTCCTGGGCAGCGCTCGGGGAAAGGGCACGGTACTGGTCGCCGGTAGAGTCGAGATGAGGCCCTTGGAGGTCATCGTCGCCGAGACGAAGGAAGAATGACCGAAGAGATGATAATCCTCCGCATCAATTCGTCCTCGACCCTATCTCGAGTTCTCCCTTCTTGATCAAGATGCCGTAGATGAAAAGCTGGAGCAGGGTGTGCTCGTAGGCCGAGCCCATCGTCCTCGCTTTCGCGTCGAAAACCGAGGCGAATAGGATGAGGCGCTCGCAGACTGGCCGCGTGAAGCGGTGGATGGCCGCGGCGCTCTGCCTTTGGAGAGTCTTGCTCCGTATCTGGAGTTTTATGCAGGCCGATTCAAGGCTTTCGCCTTCTTCGATGAGGACATGAAGCCTGCATAACCTGCGAAAGCTCCATACGAGGGCCGATATTATCTGGACGATGTCGCCTTTGCGGTCGGAGAGAACCGCTTCGAGCGTCTCCAGGGCTTCCTCGAGATCTCCCGTCGCGATCCGATCGAAGAGGCTAAAGGCATCTTCCTGTCTGTTGCGGGCGATCGCCGCTTCTACATCGTCTTCGCCGATGGTCGTCCCCCGCGGGAAAGCCGCGGCCAGACGCGAGCAGGCCGTATCGAGCGCGCCCGATTCGTTCTCGACCAGCTCCAACAAGGCCGCGATGCCTCCCTCGTCGATATCGAGACCGAGTTCGCGCAGCCTCTTCTCTATCCACCGCGGCTTCTCGCTCTCGAACATCTCGAAGAAGGTGCGCTTGCGATCCTTGCCGACGGCGTTCTCGAGAGCTTTCTCCGCGTAGAATGCGTCGGTCACGAGCAGGAGGACCGCATCGGGGGCGGGCGCGGACAGGTAGGTCGCGAGAGCATCCAGATCGCTCTTGCTCTTGACGGTCTCGACGCCCCGATACTCGACGATTCTGCGCGAGGAGAAGAGCGATCCATTGCGGAGGAGGCCCAATATCTCGCCGACATCGGTTTCGAAAGCATAAGCCCGATGCTCCTCGGGCGGCGAGCCGTCCGAGACCGTAATGGCTGTTCTGAGCTCGGAAGTGAAGGCGGAACGCTTACCCGTCTCGGGACCGGCGAGCAAGTACGCGCTTTCGATCTTCATGAACGGCTAGTACTTTCGAATTATGCCGCGCAGGCGGCCGAGTATCCGCACGTCCTGCGTATAGATCGGAGCATAGGCGCTGTTTTCGGCCATCAGCTTGACCCGATTATTCTCGCGGAAGAAGCGCTTGAGGGTGACCGCATCGTCGATCATAGCCACCACGATTTCGCCGTTATCGGCGGTTTGCCGCTGCTCGATGACCGCGATATCGCCATGGAAAATACCGACGTCTTTCATGCTGTCGCCCCGCACCGAGAGGGCGAAGCAGGCGGCCGTCCTTACGATGTCGGCAGGCACGTGGACGACGCCCGAATAGTTCTCGTCGGCAGTTATCGGCTTTCCGGCCGCCACCGTTCCGAGCAGGGGAAGTTCGACGACCGATCGCTCGGGTTTGTCGCGTCGCAGCAGTTCGAGGGCCCGCGAGCGGTTCTCTCCGAGCCTCAGGAAGCCTTTCTTTTCGAGGGCCTTGACATGGTCGTAGGCGCCCTTGACGGACATCGAGAAGCTTTCGGCGATCTCGCGAATGGTAGGGGGATAAGCGTGACCATCGAGAAACGAAGAGATGAAGTCGAGCACTTCCTTCTGGCGGGCCGTAAGCGTCTTCATCTTTCCTGCTCTATCCCGAATTTCTTGATTTTGGCATGGAGGCCGCTCGGATGGATGCCCGAAGCGTCGGCCGCCCTGACGACGTTATAGTCGCACTCCCGGAGCTTTTCCGCAAGATAGTCCCGCTCGAAGAGTTCCTTGGCTTCGGCCAGGGCCAAGGTACCATAACGCCGCGCGA
>CAVZVX010000216.1:0-19811 GCA_963778775.1 uncultured Spirochaetota bacterium
GTCGTTGGCAAATAAAACAGACTGAAATGTCAGCTTGTCTTGAACTCGAGTTCTAAATCGCCACTCGTTAAACTGTACAAGAAAGTGAAATGTGAAAGCAGCTACGGCACTAGTTCCCACAATAATGTGGAACCAAGGAAGTTGTTGCACAATTCCAGTTGCCGCCGCACAAATCGGAACTAATAGTGGAAATGCTTTTTCGATAATGAAAGCAACACTGCCTTTTATAGCACCTTCCGTGATTGACTTCTTCGCTTGAATTTCGTTTGCATCTTTTTTCACTTCAACTACCTCTTTCTACTTCTTAGTCAGCATTCGCACTCTTTGGCGTCGATCTCTATCTTTTTACTCTTCTGCCCGAAGGGTCAACCTAACGCTGATTAGACCGTTCAAAGTAAATTCTTAGGAATCGGACTTTTATTATCATCATAAGATTCCCAAATTTCTGTACACTTTTTTCTCTCCTCTACCGGCTTTAAAGTAAGTGATCGATATGCCTTCATAACCGGCAACTTATGCTGCCCCCCCCGCGTCGCAAAATAAGTCCATCGGACTCCTCACTCCCGAAGGTCCCCGGTTGAGCACGTGCATATAGATCATAGTGGTCTTCACGTCGCTGTGGCTGAGAAGCTCTTGGACGGTCCTGATGTCGTAGCCGCTTTCGATGAGATGGGTCGCGAATGAGTGGCGAAAGGTATAGCAACTCACGCGTTTGGCGATGCCGGCTTTGAGGACGGCGGTATGGACTGCCCTTTTGCATAAGTGACTCGTCCATGTGGTGGCGGCCTTGTCGGCCGGTCTCGGCGTTTTTCCGGCGTCGTTCCTGCGGGAATACATACTGCTACGGCCACTCGGTCGCTCCCTGGGGGTATTTGCGGTCCACGGCATCAGGCATCGTCACGGCGCCCCAGCCTTCCGAGAGGTCGACTTCATGGACGGCCTTGACTCGGGCGAGATGCTCCCGAAGCTTTCCTTTCAGGGTCTCGGGGAGCATGGTGACGCAGTCTTTCGCGCACTTTGCCATTGCGCACCAGGACCTGGCTCTGCTCGAAGTCGATGTTGGCGCGGATGACCTCTCCCAGCTCTCCGACCGGGGTTCCCAAAATCTGTCTGAAGAGGAAGAGGAGGGCGGCAAGGGCCTGGTTTTGGGTGGAGGAGCTGACGTTTCCGTCTACGGCGAGATGGCTAAGGAAGGCGTAGATATCCTTTTTGCCGAGGGATTCGAGGGCTCGCCCGAGAGCTTGCAACGTCTCGTCGAAAGAATCGTCGCGGCGCGTGTCGCTTGAATCGAAACGGCTGAACCTGCCCGTATAATGGAAGGCATTGAGTAGCCTGCCGCCTTCGTCCCTACCGTTCGGAATGAGCCAGGCTTGGTCGCCGGGAAGGCGGACGGCAAGCAATCCTTCGGAATGGCGGGCGACGGAGACGACCATGACGGCGAGCTCCTCGTGTTTTGGTATCGATAAATGGGACGGGATTCAGATTATTGCCGCCTCTGCGGGCTGTCAATCTGTATCTTCGGTTTTCGCTCTCAAGGCGGGCTCTTTTAAAATGCGGATGCATTAGGATGAGGAAGCCCATTGTTATACGTTGTATGTATTGAGGCAGGGGGGTCCACTATTCGCTGTGGCAATAGCTTAAGTGACCTGGACGAGGGTCTCACCCGCTTGTCAAGGTTGTCGTTTCGCTCTTCCCGTGCTTCAAAAAGGCTGATTTCCCTATCTTATCTCGCTGGCTACGATTCGTATCTAGCCAGATATGGGCTATATCTAGCTTGATACTCTTGATTTCCAGCTAGATTTCGCCTGTAGCTAGCTAGATATGCTCAGTATCCGGCTATCTAGTGGCCAAGATTGAGTTGTCCCGGCCTCCATTTTGAGTTATTCCAGCCTCCATTTTCAGTTGTACCGACTCCTTTTATAACCGATGCAAGCCTACTTTTTGGCTCAAACAAGCGACAGTTTTGGTACATGCGGTCTTCGTTTTTTCCGCGGCGGCGGGATGAAGGCGGGAACAATCGTCTTCGCCCTATTTCGACATACCTGAGACGATCTCAGTCCTCCTGGGCGGCTTGACCCAGGTGAAGGCTGAAGTCTATCCTTGCGGCAACGCCAATTATCCGATGGCCGGCCTTTGCGGCCTTGATTTCCTATAGGAGAGTCCCATGCCCGAAACCCGCGTCCTCATAAACCTGTCCAACCGCCATATCCACGTCTCGAAAGAAGACCTCGAGGCTCTTTTCGGAAAGGGCCATCAGCTCACGAAGACCAAGGACCTCATCCAGCCGGGCCAGTTCGCCTGCGAAGAGACCGTTACCATCAAGGGCCCCAAGGGCGAGTTCAAAGGCGTCCGCATCCTCGGGCCCACCCGCTCCCAGACCCAGTGCGAGATCCTGGCCTCGGACCAGTTCAAGCTGGGCGTGCCGAATTGCGCCGTCCGCGAATCCGGGCAGCTCGAAGGCTCCTTCCCGATGGAGGTAGTCGGTCCCTCCGGTTCCGTCAAGAAGGAGCGCGGCCTCATCATCGCGAAGCGGCACGTCCATTTCGACCCCGAGGCCGCGGCGCGCTTCGACGTCAAGGACAAGGAGCTCGTGTCCCTCAAGGTCGGCGGCGAGCGAGGCGCGATCTTCGAGAACGTCGTCTGCAGGGTCAGCCCGAGCTACGCCCTCGAATGCCATCTCGACTTCGACGAAGGCAACGCCGTGGGCATCGGAAACGGCAGCTTCGGCGAGATCATCAAGAAATGAACAAAAAGGTCGTCCTCAAGGCCCAGGACCTCGACGGCTACCTCTCCGAGACCGACAAGGCCTCCCTCGAGCGGATGGACACGCTGTTCCGCCAGGCGATGGTCTCGTTCAACATCCTCTCCACCGCGGGGACGGCGGCCGATCGGAATCGGGAGGAAAAGACCCTGATCGAGCTGTACAACGACATCGGCTCGCAGATGCAGGACATCTGCCGGGACGAAAGAGCCATTCAAGTCTATTCCTTCGTGACTCCTCAGGAGAGCCACGGCGAGGCGAGCCGCCTCATCGCCAAACTGCGCGACGTGCGTACGGGCAGGCAGGAGTTCGTCTATTACATCCAGCGCGCCTACGAACTCCTCTTCAATCTCGCCTACGGCTCCCACGCCGAGGGCGGCTCCAAGCCGGCCAAAAACCATCTCATCGTCAAGACTCCGGTGACCGTGCCGGTCCAGAACTACGCGGTGCACAAGATCCCCAACGTGGACGCCGCGATCGAGAATACCGTCATGTGCGTAATGCTGCGCGGCGCCCTCCTGCCCTCGATCATCATGTCCAAGGAGATCCAGGAGTATTCCTCGTCGGGCTACGTCACGCCCTTCGCCCTCTTCAAGATCAGGCGCGACGACACGAAGAGCGAGACGAACATGGAATACATCATGGACCTCGACCGCTCCTACTTCAAACCCGAGGAGCTCGATGGCAAGGACCTCGTCTTTGCCGACCCCATGAACGCCACCGGAGGCAGTCTCGTCACCGTGGTGAAGTACCTCCTCGAGCTGGGCATAAAGCCCAAGTCCGTGAAGTGCTTCAACGTCATCTCGGCCCTCAAAGGCTCGCTACGCATCGCGCGCGCCGTCGAGCACGCCACGGTCTATACGCTTTGGATGGACCCCGTCCTCAACGACCGCGCCTACATCATGCCGGGCCTCGGGGACGCGGGCGACCGGATCAACGGCCGCGACGAGGACGAGCGTCCCCGCGACATCCTCCAGCTCATCGCGGACTATGGCTCCAACGTCACGGGACTGTACCGCTCGCAGCTGCGCACGATAGAGGCGACGGTACTGAGGAGATAGGCGGAAGGGGCGTCTTCTTAATCGCCTTTTCACGAAAAGCGAACGCGATCGAAACCAAGCATTCATTCATTATGGTATATCCATACCTTCGGAGGTATCTTAGCCTATCCGTTCGACTGAAAGGGAGGACGAATGTTCGAATCCCAGGAACTCGCGGTCGACGCCTGCATCGGCACTGGAAGCGCGTTCAAGCATCGCCTTCTCTGCCTGGGAACCGGGTCGGAGCTCGAGGACGACGGATTCCTCCTCCGGAATCCCGACTGCGGCCGGGAAGCCTTTCTTCGCAGCATGTACCCCAGAAGGGAATTCGAGCCCGACCCCTCCCTCCCGGGCATCTATCGCTATTCGGACTGGCTCCCCATCGCGGGGACGCTGAAGGGTTCGGCGACTCCCGTGACCTACAGGAGCGCCCGCCTGGGCGCCCGCCTGGGCCTGTCCCGCCTCTATATAACCTTCAACGGCCTCTGGGAGGAGATCGGCGCGCGGACGGCGACCGGCACCTTCAAGGATTGCGAGGCTTTCTCCGTCCTTGCGCGCTTCCCCGCGTTCGGCGGCAAGACCCTCGTCGTAGCTTCCGCCGGCAACACCGCCAGGGCCTTCATCCAGGCCGCGTCGGATAACGATCTGCCCCTCGTCGCCGTCGTACCCGAATCCTGTCTCGGGGATCTGTGGATCCTGGGCGACAAGGGGCGGGACGTGCGGCTGGTCGCCGTATCGGGCGGGGCCGACTACTTCGAGGCGATAAGCCTCGCGAATCTCGTCTGCGAGATACCAGGCTTTCAGAGCGAGGGCGGGGCGAAGAACGTCGCGCGCCGCGACGGCCTCGGGGTCAGCGTGCTGAGCGCCGTCGAGGAGGCGGAGGAAATCCCCGATTATTACTTTCAGGCCGTGGGGAGCGGAACGGGCGCGATAGCCGCCCACGAGGCCAATATCAGGCTCAACGAAAGCGGTCGCTTCGCGCGGAAGACCATGCGCCTGGTGATCTCGCAAAATGCGCCATTCACCCCCATATTGGACGCATGGGGCTCGGGCGAGCGGATCGCGAAAGCGCGCGACGAGCGGGACGACCGAGCGAAGATCGACGCCATCGAGGCGAAGACCCTCTCCAACCGGAACCCTCCCTGGGGCATCGTCGGCGGCCTCTTCGACTGTCTGCAAGCTTCCGGCGGGGAGGTCCTGGCCGTTTCCAACGCCGAGCTCCGCGCCGCGCAGGTCCTCTTCCGGGATCTCGAGGGCTGCGACATCTCGCCCGAGGCGGGAGTCGCCGCGGCTTCCCTCCTCAAGAAGGCGATGGCGGGGGAAATCGAAAGCGACGCGATAGTCATGCTCAACGTCACCGGAGGCGGATACGAGAGCCTGCGAAGCGATCCCCGAGCGACGCGGCTGCGTCCCGACCTCGTGCTCCGGAAGGACGAGTTCGAACCGAATCGCTTCCTCGATTCGATCGCCCGCTGACGTCGACCGCAGGAGGACCTCATGAGCTTCGAGGATATTTTCGCCAAGTGCGGGACCGACGGAGGCTACTTCGGCGAGTTCCGCCATTCTGGGGACGACTACTACACCCAGCCGGTGATGGAGTCCGGGCCGGGGAGGAGGATGCGCTTCGCCGGCAAGGACTGCGTCATGTGGTCGATCAACAATTACCTCGGCCTCGCCGAGAGCGAGGAAGTCAAGGCCGTCGCCCGCGAGGCGCTGGAGCGATGGGGGACGAGCGCGCCGATGGGCGCGCGCATGATGAGCGGCAACACCTCCGAGCACCTGGCCCTGGAGGCCTCTCTCGCCGAATTCGCGGGCAAGGGATCGGCCATCCTCTTCAATTACGGCTATCTCGGCGTCATCGGCACGGTAGGCGCCCTCGTCGGTCCGGAGGACGTGATCGTCGTGGATAAGCTCGACCACGCCTCGATAATCGACGCCGCGGTGGGCGCGGTTCGGACGCGACGCAATCTGCGGGTCTTCCGTCACAACGACATGGAAAGCCTGGAAAAGCTGCTGAAGGACGTTAATAGGACGAGGAAGGGAGGCGTCCTCGTCGTTACAGAGGGCGTCTACGGGATGACCGGCGATCTCGCCCGGCTCGACGCGATATGTGAGCTCAAGGACAGGTACGACGCGCGCCTCATGATAGACGACGCCCACGGCTTCGGCGTGATGGGACCGAGGGGCCGCGGCACCGCGGAGTACTTCGGCGTGACGGACAGGGTCGACGTGTATTTCGGCACCTTCGCCAAGGCCTTCGCCTCGATAGGCGGAGTCTCGGCGGCGCCCGAGGACGTGGTGGGCTGGATCAAGTACAACGCGCGCTCCCAGGTCTTCGCCAAAGCCCTGCCGATGGTCTACGTGAAGAGCCTCCAGAAGACGCTGGAGCTCGTCCGGGACGGGGCGGCGCGTCGCGAGCGGCTCTTCGAGGTCGCCCGGCGCCTCTCCGCGGGGCTCAGGGCCCTGGGATTCCACGTCGGCGAGGTGGAGTCGCCGATCGTGCCCCTCTTCGTGCCGGGCGGAGGAGACCCCCGCGTGGCGATGGACTGGATACGCTTCCTCCGCGACCAGTCGGTCTTCGTCACCGGCATTATGTACCCCGTGATCCCCAAGAACTACGTCGAATTCCGCATCGTGCCCTCGGCCAGCCATGAGGACGAGGATGTCGAGCTGACCATCGAGGCCTTCCGCCGGCTTCGCGACGAAAAGAAGCTCGATCTGGACGCGGATTGGAGCGGGATCGACAAGCTCTACGGCCGGGGATAGGAAGGAATCCGCGATGAGGCTTTTCGGCGGGGTCCAGCAGATCGGCATCGGCGTCGAGGACGCGGAAAGGGCATGGGACTGGTATCGTCGAAAATTCGGCTTCGACATCCCCCTGATCGACTCGACGGGAATCGCCGCCTCCATGCTCCTCTATACCGGGAACGAGCCCAGGAAGAGGCGGGCGATACTGGCCCTCAACCTCCAGGGCGGCGGGGGCCTCGAGATATGGCAGTACCTCGGACGAAAGCCCCTGCCTCCTCCCTTCGAGCCGCTCCTGGGCGACCTCGGCATATTCGCCGCGAAGCTGAGATCCTCCGATCTCGGCGCCGCGCACGATAACCTCCGGGACGAGGCGAAGGAGCTAGTTCGCGATCCCCGAGGCGCAGGGCACTTCTTCGTCCGGGATCCCTTCGGCAACGCCTTTCAGATCGTCTCGATGCCTGGCGGCTACGCGAGGACGGGGAACCCCGTCGGGGGAGTGCTCGGCGCCTCGATCGGCGTCTCCGACCTGGATGCCGCATCGCGCTTTCTGCGAGTCGTCTTCGGCTACGACACCGAGCTCTATCGAGGGGAGGGTTTCTTCGAGGATCTCAAGGGCCTACCCGGCGGCGAAGGCCGTTTCCGGAGGGCCCTGCTCTCGCGATCGGTCCCTTCGGCCGGACCCTTCTCCGAGCTCCTCGGTCCCAGCGAGATAGAGCTGTTCCAGGTCCTCGACCGCTCGCCGCGCAGGCTCTTCGAAGGGAGATTCTGGGGCGACCTCGGCTTCATCCACCTCTGCTTCGACGTTCAGGGCTTGGGCGATTTCAAGCTGGAATGCGCCTCGGCCGGACATCCCTTCACCGTCGACAGCAACCCCGGAGCCGACGCAGGCCCGGCCGAAAGCTTCGATATGGGCGAAGCGTCGGGGCGCTTCGCTTACCTCGAGGACCCTGACGGCAGCCTGTTCGAGGTGGTCGAGACGCACCGCGTCCCTCTTATCGCCAAACTCGGGTGGTATCTCGATCTTCGCAAGCGCGATCCCGGAAGGGCCCTCCCGCGCTGGATGCTCAGGCTTCTCGGGTTGGGGCGGGCGCGCCGCCAGAGGGCCCGCTAATCCGGGAAGTCCTTGAGGTTGTCGCGCGTGACCTTCGCGCAGGGGACGAATACGAACCTGGAATCTGCCAAGGCCCATCCGGCGGCGCCGGGGTCCCTGCCCATCGCGAGAGCGTAGGCCAAGTCGAAGGCGGCCCTGCCCTCACTCGCCGCGTCGACGCGTACGGTGCCCAGGAGGCTGCCGTCCGAGATGGCGTCCAGGGCGCTGCGCGTGCCGTCGGCGCCGATCACGGGGATGAAGCTGCCGCCGCTGTCCTTGAAGTATCCCCCCGCCTTCAGCGCCTCGATGGCGTCCAGCGCGATATCGTCGCTCGCGCAGAGCAGCGCCTCCGGCTTCTTCGAGCCGAAGGAATCGATCAGGGCCGCCATCCGCTGCGGCGCCTCGGCCCTCGTCCATACGTCGGGCGCATCGGCCACCTTCACCGCCTTGATGCGGGCCGCCTCGAATGCCTTATGCCTGGTCTCGTCGCCGGCCTTGGAGGCCTCGGGGGCGGAGTCGCCTCGTATGACGGCGTATTGGAGCCGGCCGTCCCGGTTCTTGTCCATATCCGGATGGGCTTTCCAGTAATCCGCGAGGATCTCGACCTGCAGGGTATCGATCTCTTCCGTCTTGGCCCCGACGAAATAGGCTTTGTCCCACCTGTCGACTGGCGGCATCGAGGGATCGCGAGTGAAGAAGACGATGGAGATGCCGGCCGACTTGGCTTTGGCCGCCAGGGTTGCGAGCTCGGAAGGGTCGACCGGGTTCACGATGATCGACTTGGCCTTGTCGATGACGAGGGCGTCGACCTGATCGTTCTGCAGCCTCTGTTGGCTTCGGCCGTCCAGGACAGCGAGAGCGGCCTTTCCCTGCGCCTCGGTCTCGAGGGCGCGCCGCGTGGCTCCGACGATGCCGTCGTTGAAGCTCTGCAGGGCGACGCCGATTCTCGGCTTGCCTCCGGATTGATCGCAGCCTAGGAAGCCCAGGGAGAAGGCCGCGGAGAGGAAGAGAATGGCCAGGGCGATCTTCGCGCGTTTCATGGTGGAAGGATTCTAGCATGAGGAGGGGGCGTTGTCTCCGGTCCGCCTCCCTCGCCGGATTGTCTCGCGCCGCGATACGTGGCAGAATGGACGGATGGGCAAAGTATACGCGGTGTTCTCCGCCATCGGCGCGGATAGGGTGGGTATAGTCGACGATATCTCGGGCATCATTTCCGCGAGCGGCGGCAATATCGAGGAAAGCAAGATGGCCGTCCTGGGCGGAGAGTTCGCCGTCATGATTCTCGTCTCCATCGAGGCGGAGGCCCTGGAAGCCCTGGTCGCGCGGACCGGGGAGATCGAGGCCCGGCTCTCGCTCAAGCTCGGCGTAAGGCCCACGCGCGAGAGACTCGGACTCGGAAGGCGGCAGGCCCTACGTTCTCGAGACCGTTTCTCTCGACGGTCGGGGCATCGTGCATTCGGTCAGCGCGGTCCTTCGCAAGTACGGCATCAACATCGAAGACCTCGAGACGAGCACCGATCGGGCGCCCCTTACCGGCGCCCCCATCTTCAGGATGAAGGCGAACGTAGTCCTCGGCCGGGCGGTGGCGATCGGAGCCCTCAGGCGAGAGCTCGAGGAGCTCCAGGCGGCTCAGGACCTCGATATCCTCCTCATGCCCCTCGTCCCGGCGAGGAGGGATTGAGGTCGATGAGCCGGCCGCGGAGCAGAGGAAGCCTCGTCGTCGCGACGGCCTGCGCCATCCTCCTCGCGGGCCTCGCGCCCGCGCTCACCATGGGCTGCGCATCGACTCGCCCGAGACCCATCGCCCAGGAGTGGTTCGATCTCGGAAACGCCTGGCTCGAGAAAGGCGATTGGAAGAAGGCGGGACAGGCCTATTCGCGCGCCCTCGCCCTCGATCCGTCCTTTGCGGGCGCCTCCTACAATCTCGCTCGGGCCCTCACCGAATCCGGGGATTACGACCAGGCGCTCCGGGCCCTGGACGCCCTCGCCAAGCGCGATCCCAAAAACATCAAGATACTTTCCTCGCAAGCCTATGCCCTCTATAAAAAGGGAGACACCAAGGCTGCTCTCGCCGCCTATCGCAAAGTGCTGGCCCTGGACGACTCCTCTCCCGACGCGGTGTACAATGCCGCCCTCCTCGAGCTGGCTTCGGGCGAGGCGTCGGTGGCCATCGCCGATCTCCGTCGGCTGACCGAAGCCAAGCCCAACGACGGTCAGGCCTTCCTCCTTCTCGGCAGGGCTATCGATAAAAGCTCCGGCGGGAAGGCGAACGAAGATTCGGACGCGGCCGCCCTAGACGCCTACGAGAAGGCCAAGAAACTCGGCAAGACAGATGCGGATGCCCTCGTCCGCATGGCGGCGCTCTACGAGAAGGACAAGCGCTATCCCGAGGCGATGGACTCGCTCGAGGCGGCTCTCAAGCTCGACCCGAAGCGGGCGGCCGCCTCCTTTACTCTCGCTCGCCTCAGGCTCGTGATCGCGGACGACGCCGACAAGGGCCTCGAGGCCCTCAAGAGCGCCCTCGACGCGGGCTTTTCCGACAAGGATGCCGCCGCCGCCCTCCTGGCGGAGCCCGATCTCCCCGAGCGCCAGAAAGTCTTCGACCTCCTCAAGTCCAAGGATCTCGCCGAATGAGCGTTTCGTAATATGAGGCATCTCCTTTACCACGGTCAGGAGATCCTCCTGCCCGCGAGGGCGGGCGAGACGATGGCGGCTCCGCCGGAGGAACTGCTCGCCCGAGCCGTCGGCCGTCGATACTTCGAGGAGGGCGGCTCGCCGTACGCGGCTTTCATGCTCGACGAGGCGGGTGCCGATGCCGGCGTCGCCCTGGGCCTGCGGAGGATGACGCTGCGAGAGGCCCTCGCCGAGAGGCCGCCAGAGGAGATGCGGCCGGCCCTACGCGGGATGGCTCTTCTACGCTGGCTGGAGACGGCCAAATTTTGCGGCGCCTGCGGCGCCCCCCTCGCTGACTGCGCTCCGGGGCAAGAGAAGACCGGCGAGGCCTGCGCCGATTACGGCCGCGTCTGCGCCTCATGCGGTCGCGTCCATTTTCCCCGCATATCGCCGGCGGTCATCGTCCTCATACGCAAGGGGAGGCGCGCCCTTCTCGCCCACAATAACCGTTTCCGGCCCGGCAGCTTCGGCCTCATCGCAGGCTTCGTGGAGGCGGGCGAGACTCTGGAGGAGGCGGCGGTCCGGGAAGCCAGGGAGGAGGCGGGCATCGAGATCGGCGATCTGCGCTACATGAAGTCCCAGCCCTGGCCCTTTCCCGATTCGCTGATGGTGGCTTTCACCGCGGAATGGCTCTCGGGAGAGGCGAGGCCCGACGGGGTCGAGATAGGGGAGCTTCGTTGGTGCCTGCCCTCGGAGTTGCCCCAAGTCCCGCCCAAGGGGAGCGTCGCCCGATACCTGCTCGACGAGTTCGCGAGGGAGGCCGCCGGCGATTAGGAAGCTTCCGTCGCCTTTTCGTTCGGCTCTATCGAGTCGGGCTGCCGTAGCCGGTGCTGGATGCCGAGGAGGAGGCAGGCCACCGGCAAGGCGGAAGCGGCGACGATCGCGGACCAGGAAAACGAGAGGGCTCCTTGGAGACGCAGGGTGAGGATGGCTTCGATCGAGAGGCAGGCGAGAGCTGAGCCGAGCAGGGCGAAGGCCGCGATATTGGGACCTCTGCGCTTGGCCTTCAGGCAGAGCAGGGTGGCTATCGCTCCCGAAGCCATGGTCGATAGCCCTATGGGCAGGGCGAGAGCGAAGAACCAGCCGGAAGAGCCGGTCAGCGCGTCCAGTCCCCAAAGATAGGCGAGGGCGGCGGCGCCCATGACGGGCAGGAATAGGCCGGGCTTGCGATAGACGAGCATCGGAAAGCCGACGAGGACCCATCCGAGGATCGACGAGGCGAGTCCGATCCGGGACCAGCCGAAACGACCGTGGAGCGTGTAGTCGACGATCAGGTCGACCCCCGCCGATAGGCCGCAGACCGCTCCTATGATGCCCGAGGTCAGGGCGAGCGGCTTCGCCGAGCGATCGGCCGGGAGGGCGGCGCCGCAGCGGGGACAGGTCGCTCCGCCTTCGGCCTCCGCTCCGCATACTCCGCAAATAGTCATCTGCTGCCCTCCTCGGGATTTAGACAGGCCGCGTCGGCCGAAGGGTGCGGGTCGGCGGCCTAATTCGACCCTATGGCGCGAATCTCCGGACGCGGGGAGAGTATCTCGACTGCCGCCATCCATTTTCGCGAGGAGGACGAGCCGAGGGTGAAGCGCGTCTGGAAAAGGTCCTTACCGACGTAAAACTCGAGCGTGCTCCGCTTGAGCACGCTGATCCCTTCGATGACATCCAGGGGGAAGCGAAGGCGCTCGCCGAGGATCGTCGCCAGCTCGATTCGGTCCGGATAGAGGATGAGGGTGCCGGTCCTCAGGCGGCGGAGGGGGTTCATCTTGCGTCCCCTGAGGATCAAGGCCCCCGGATCCGAGAATATCGGCCGATCGGGTCGAGCGGCCGCGCTTTTCCGAACGAGACGCTCGAAGGCTATCGTCTGCCATCTGTCCCAATCCCTGATCGTCGAGAAGACGGGCGCGTCGCCCTTTCGGACCTTGATGCGCCCGAAGGCGTCGAGCTTGAGGGCCATCCCGCATGCCAGGCAGTTGAGGCGGGAGCCCGAGCTCCTGAGCTCTCCCACGGCCTCGCAACGCGGGCACATGAAGAGGGCCAGCTCGATGCGCTCGGCGCGCCGAAGAGCCTCGAAGGGGACGCGCGCGTCCTCCTGCCAGGCCGACTCGTCGTGGGCGAGGGCGGCAGCGAGCCTCGAGCGTATCTCGTGCGTCCCAAAGGCCCCGAGCTCTCGGGGCGTGAAGGCGAGCTTGAACTCCACCTCGATGGCCCCGCGACGCCGCGCGCCCGTCCAGCGCGGCAACGAGGAATAGCCTCCTTTGATGACGGCGGCGAGCACCGGCACCTTGAGCAGCCTCAGGAGCTTGGCCGTCGACGGGACGAGGGGCAGGGTGGTTCCATCCCAGGTCTGCTGGCCCTCGGGGAAGATCCCGACGACTCCTTGGCGCCTCCGTATGACCTCGACGGTCCAGTTGACCGTCTCGATGTCGGGGATGGACTTCGACTTAGGTATCGAGCCGACGAGCGTGAGGAGGGCCCGCATGAGGCGGCTGCGCATGTTGCCGTCGCTCGTGATCCAATATACCGGCTCGCGCAGGAAACTGCCGAGGATGAAGGGATCGAGGACCGAGACATGGTTCGAGACGATGACGTAGGGCGGTTTGATCGCCTTGGCGAGGTTTACGTTCTTGCCCTTGACCCGAAAGAAGGCATGAAGCCATAGCCCGTAGGTCGTCCGCAAAATCCTATTGAACCATCGAATGTTCTGCGGGACGTAGCGCGTACGGCCTGGCATTGTCCTCCCCGCCTTCCTACCTAAAGTAGCGGATAACGGGGGCCTAGGCAACGGGGCCGACTTGTATTCCGATATGCCGAGACGATAAAGTACCCATATCAGGGAGGAAATTATGGGTTTTTCTCTGGCGCTTTACCCGATCGCCTATCGCGCGCGCTTCGACGGCGCCGGCTGGCGCGAGGAATATATCGAACAGCCGCATAAGACGCCCGACGAGGAAGCGGCGCTCTCGGACGAGAAGCTCGGCGAGCTCAACGAGCGGCGCAACGAGTTCGCCGGCGTGCCTCTCGTCAACTATACGACGCAATACGGGATGGGCTGCTTCGAGGGCCTGAAGGCCTTTCCCCAAAAGGGGCCCCTAAAAGAGCCCGGCGACGGACGGCGAACCGAGGGCGAAATCAAGCTTTTCCGGCCCGCCGATAACGCGGCGCGCTTCGCGAGCTCGATGAAGGGCCTCGGGATGCCGGTCTTCCCCGAGGAGACCTTCCTGCGCGCCTGTCTCGAGGTGACGGCGCGAAACGCGGCCCTCGGCTTCAGGCCCTTTTATGACCCGAAATGGGAGCGCGACGGCTTCGTCAACGCGAACGCCGTCTACTTGAGGCCGTTCTCGTTCTCCGAGGGCGGGATCGGCGTCGGCATCCCCGAGAGGCCGAACGTATTCATCGTCGCCAATCCCGTGGGCTCCTACTTCAAGCCCGGCTCCTCCTCCGCGGTCACCTCCGAACGCATCAGGGCAACGCCCAACGGAACCGGCTGGATCAAGTGCGACGCGAACTACGTCATATCGGCCCTCGCGAAGCGGGAGGCCGAGAAGGCCGGATATATGGAAGTCCTCTTCCTGGACGCGCGCGAGCGCAGGTATGTCGAGGAGGGCTCCTCCTGCAACGCCTTCTTCTACCTCAAGTCGGGCGAGCTCGTCACGCCGGAGCTCGGCGATACCATCCTGCCCGGTATCACCCGCAGGAGCGTCATAGAGCTCGCGCTGGCGAAGGGCGTCGAGGTCTCCGAGCGGAGGATAGCCATCGAGGAAGTCCTCGCCGACGCGAAGGAGGTTTTCTTTACCGGCACCGCCGCGGGCGTCACCTTCGTCGAGTCCGTGACCCATCTCGGACGGAAGGCCTCCTTCGGCGACAAGCCGGGCGAGCTCACCGCGGCGCTGGGACGAGAGCTCAAGGGCATTCAGTACGGGATCGTGGACGATACCCGAGGCTGGATGAAGAAAGCATAGAAAGACCGGGCGATGACAAAGACTCGGGGCCGTCCCGAGAATGCGATCCAGTCCTTCGCGGAGCCGGCCTGGGCCCGTCTCGCTTTAGTCGTAGCCTTTTCCCTCCCTTGTTGTTTATCGCTTCGAGGGTTCGCAAGGGGCGATGGATGGATTTCGGCCGCATTCTGGACGATTGGGAGAAGATACAAAGCGGGCATAAGGGCTCGGCTATCGACAAGGATGCCCAATCTGAAGAGGCTCCCGGCGCGGAAGAGAGGGGCAGGGAGGCTCGTCGTCTGGCGGCCCTAAAACCGCAGGCCACGCTCGATCTCCATGGGATGACGGGAGCCGAGGCCGAATCGGCAACAGCGGATTTCCTCGAGTCTTCCTCGCGCGCCGGTCTCGAGAAGGTCCTCGTGATTCACGGTAAGGGACTTCATTCCGCGGGCGTCCCCGTTCTCAAGAGAGCCGCGAGGAGGGCCATCGAGGCCAATGCTTCGGCGGGGCGGTTCGGCGAGGCGGACAGGAAGGAAGGCGGATCGGGGGCCTTGTGGGTGCTAATAAGGAAGAAACGCTGAGCCTTTGGTTTTATTCATTTTTCGCGGTAAATTATGCGTCCGCGGTTGAGATCGTAGGGAGACAGGGCGACTTTCACCTTATCGCCCGGCACGATGCGTATATAATGCTTGCGCATCTTGCCCGATAGGTGGGCGAGTATCACGTGGCCGTTTTGGAGTTCCACACGAAACATGGTGTTAGGGAGGGATTCCCGTACGACGCCCTCGACTTCTATCGCTTCTTCCTTGGCCACGGTTGCTCCTCTATAGGATGAGCGCCCCGTCATGGGGCCTTTGGGAAACGCACTCGGGCTGTTGCAATGTCGAGCCGAGCGCATAAAATAGTATGTACAATCCGGAGGAATGTCAACCGTGGCGCAAAGGATGCATCCTCGCGCAAGGAAGGGACAGGTTTTCCTAAAATTTCAGAGTGCCTAGGCGGCATTTTTTTTCATCGAGCTCAGGGTCTCGCTTGACTTTTTCCCGCGTTTATTGCATCGTGCCGATCTTTCGGGCATTAGGAGGCGGCGAATGGATAAAGAAACGATCGAAAAGATGAAGGATCTGCTCCTTTCGCAGAAACGCGAGATCCTGGACACCCTCATCGCGACGAATGCCGATTTCCGCGCCATCGTCGAGGAGATGGATCCCAAGGACTTCGCAGACGTCGCATCCGACGATATCGACAGGAAAATGATCGAAGCCCTCGGTTCGGTGGAGATCAAGCGCCTGCGCGCGATCGACGCCGCCCTCAGCAGGATAAACCAGGGTAAATACGGCTCCTGCATGAAATGCAATAAAAAGATTCCGGCCGAGCGCCTCCAGGCCATCCCCTACGCGGTTCTATGCGTCGATTGCCAAAAAGGCGAGGAACGCAGGAATAGGTAGCCCTAGGTTTCCTCGATCCCGATTTCCCTCCAGCTTCCCTTCGACAGCACGGCGATCGAATCGTAACCGGCCGCGCGAGCGAGCTCGCGGGCGGAGTCGAGATTGACGCCGAGATGCTCGGGGGCGTGGGCGTCCGCGGAGAAGGTAATGCGGACTCGAAGGGCCCGCAGCTCGCGGAGGATCGGCAGGGAAGGGTAGGGAGTCTTGACTTTGCCCCGACTCATGCCGCCGACGTTGATCTCGACGACGATATCCTTGCCGCGCAGGAGCCGCGGCGGCGCCGAGCGCGGCGTCGAGGTATCCGCGCGACGATTCGTCGAACCAGCGGCCCTCGCCGTTGTTCTTCTTGACGAGGTCGAAGTGGCCGAGGATGTCGAAGCCGCCGCCCTCGACGAGGGCGCCGAGACGTTCGTAGTAGTCTCGATATACCGCTCGGCCGAAATCGTCGCCCGCGAAGGCCGATGCGCTTCTTCCGAATTCCTCGAGCCCCAGGTCGACCGCGAAGCGTCCCGGACCGGGCAAGTCGACGAAGTGGAGGGAGCCGATGGAATAGTCGAGGCCGGCTTCCCGGAAAAGCCTGTCGCGAGGCGAGGATAGACCCTCGACCCATTCGATCTCGAGCCCGAGAAGCACCTCGAGGCCCCGGTCCCTCCATTCGCGACCGAGCCTTCTGATCTCGGCGCTATACTCTCCCAGGCGGGAAAGCTCCATGTTGCCTTCGTTGGGAAAGGGCAGGGGACTGTGGGAGGAAAAGCCCAGGACCCGATAGCCTTTGGCCGCGGCCGCGGCGGCCATCTCGGCCGCGGTCGCGCGGCCGTCGCAGAAGTCGCAGTGGGTATGGTAGTTCGCGCGCACCTCGGCATCCTAACCGGTCGCCGCGCCTCGTGGGAAGCGGTCAATTCTCGATATAGGGCTCGATGGCCTCCGCGAAATCCGCAAAGGCCGTCCGAAGGCCGAACAGGGCCGCCGCTGCCGCGACCATGTCCCTTTCCCTGCCAGCAGTCTCTCCGGCGAGGGCCGCGTCGCCTAAGCGCCTCGCGCTGAGGTTCCACGAGGCGCCTTTGATCGAGTGCGAGACCTCCATGAAGCGAGTCGCGTCCTTCGCGGAGAGGGCCTGGGAGAGTTCGTCGAGCTGTCCGCAAGCCTTTTCCCTGAAGCGCTTCAGGAGCCCCGACACCGTCGCGTCCTGGCCGAGGAAGGTCTCGAGGACGGTCTCCCAGTCGAAGACAGAAGCATCCGGTTTAGCTCGGGAAGGCAGGCTTTCGGGCTCGCAGTGGGTCACCCCCGCGGCGCGAGGCGAGGAGCCCTGCGAGTCTTGGTGGCCGGCTTCGGGCAGATAGACCGAAAGGATGGCGGCGAGGTCCTCCTTCTTGAAGGGTTTTACGAGGATATCGTTCATCCCCGCCTCGATGCAGTTCTCGCGCTCGCCCTTGAGGGCGCTCGCCGTGACCGCGACGATCGGCCCTATATAGCCCTTCTCGCGAAGCGCTCGCGCCGCGTCGTAGCCCGACATCCTCGGCATGAAGATGTCCATCAGCACGAGATCGAATCGCCGCGAAGAGCCGATCTCCACGGCCTCGACGCCGTCGTTGGCCGTGACGACACTGCAGCCCATCTTTTTCAAGAGCAGCGTGAAGAGCTCCCGGTTCACCTCGTGGTCCTCGGCGAGAAGCACGGCGCCCTCGAAGCGGCTCTCCGCCAGGCTCGGCTCGGGCGGAAGATCGGGCTCCGCCCCTTCGAGATCCACTTCGGATGAGAGGGCGCGGACCAGGGCGTCGAGGAGCTCCCCGGGCTTGATCGGCTTGGAAATATAGCCGTTGAACCAGCGCAGGAGCTTCATCTTGGCGTCTCCGCCGATCGTGCCCACGGGAGCCATGAGGATGAGGCGGACCTCGTTGATGGCCGTATCGCCCGTGATCTCGCTGGCCAGGCGCCATCCGTCCATCTTGGGCATGTTCTGGTCGATCAGGCAGAGCGAGAAGGCGTCGCCCGAGGCGGCGGCTGCGCGCAGGGCGGCGAGCGCCTCCTCGCCGGTTCCCGCCACGCTGACGCGGTAGCCCGCCGCCTTCGCCTCTTTCTCGGCGAAGGCGCGGGCCGGGGCATAGTCGTCCACGACGAGTATGCGCGCGCCCGCGGCCGATCCCGCGCCGGCCGGCTTGGGCGGAGCCGAGTACTCGGGAGCGTCGAGGGGCAGTTCGAACCAGAACACGGAACCGATCGCGGGTCCCCCACCGCGGGGCGAGGCCTCGACCGGCAGGAGGCCGATCGTGCCGCCCATGAGCTCGACGAGGTGGCGGGAGATCGCCAGGCCGAGGCCCGTGCCTCCGGTCCTGCGCGACTGCGAGAGGTCGCCCTGGAAAAACGGCGTGAACAGTCTCTCTCGCGTGGCCTCCGAGATCCCCGGTCCCGTGTCGGCGACTTCGAAGCGCGTGCGCGGACCGGCGATCGAGTCGAGGCGGCGGAGAGACAGGCTTATCCCTCCCTCGCGGGTGAATTTGACGGCGTTCTTGAACAGGTTGACGATGATCTGCCGCAGGCGGCCGGGATCGCCGCGCACGAGGGCGGGGAGCTCGTCGTCGACGTCGACGATGATCTCGAGACCCTTGCGGTTCGCCTCCATCGCGAGGAGGTCGACGGATTGATGCACCCAGGACCGGAGGTCGAAGCTCGTCGTCTCCAGCTCGAGCCGCCCGGCCTCGATCTTGGAGAAGTCGAGGACGTCGTTGATGAGGCCCAGGAGGACGTCGGCGGAGAACCGGACCTGGTTCACGTAGTCGGACTGCTCGGTATCGAGCTCCGTCTCGCGCAGGAGCTCGACGACCCCGAGGATGGTCTGGATGGGGGTCCTGATCTCGTGACTCATGTTCGCGAGGAATTGGCTCTTCGTGATGCGTGGCCTTTTCGGCCTCGTCCCTGGCCTCCATGAGGCCCTTCTCGCGAAAAATCCTCTCGGTGATGTCCTCCGCGACGAGTATGAGAAAGCGCTCCGAGCCGTCACCCTGTCGAGCGACGGAGTCGCTCCTGGGAGGGAGCTCCACCCGGGAGAGAGCGAGGCCGAGCCAGCGTATGGTGCCGTCGGCCGCGCGGATGGGAGTCTCGATCGAGGCGCTCTTCTTGCCGCCGATCAGGATCTCGGACGCGTAATACTCGAGGCGGGATCCCTCGCGCTCGGCCACGAAATCGAAGAAAGAGATGGCCAGCCTGTCGGGACCGACTCCGGTCATGCTCAGGAAGAGGGATTCGAAGGCGGAATTCCACATCGAAAGCAGGCCCCAGTCCGTCGACGAGGGCTATGGGTATGGCCGCCTCGTCGAAGATCGTCCTCAGGAGGGCATCGGGCAGGACCATCAGAAATTGGCCTTGAGTATCTCTAGGGTCTTCTTGAGGATCTGATCCGGTTTCAGCGGCTTGATCAGGTAGCTCTTGACGCCTGCCTGGAAGGCGCGCATCACCGACTCGCGCTGGCTGACCGCGGAGAGGATGATGACGGGGAGCTCGATGTCCTCGGCCCTGAGGCGGGCCAGGACCTGGAAGCCGTCCATGCCCGGCATTAGGATGTCGAGGAAGACGAGATCGAAGCTCTCGGTCTTGGCGGCCTCGACGAACTCGTTCCCGCTTTGGTAGGCGCTTACGGAGGCGCTGATCGCCCCGAAGGTAGTCTTGACGAGCTCTTGGATCACGAAGTCGTCGTCGACTATGGCGATGGAGAGCCCCGCGCCGGCTTCGCGCATGGACTCGATGCGGAGCGGCTTCCTGGTCTCGCCCTCGAAACGCATCTCGATGGACTCGCGCGAGGCCTCGTGGGTCTGGGCTGACAGGATGCGCTCGGCGAGAATCTCGGCCTTGCCCTCGCCCATCTCGGCCTGGGGGTCGAAGTCCGAAAGCAGGCCGTCCAACGCGTATTGGAGGTTCGACGCCACCTCGAGATCGGCGAAGGCCGGCCTTCCGCGCACGAAGTCGCGGGCGAAGGTGGAATTGGTGAGAAGCTTGATGTGACGCGCCTTGGCGCCGGAGCGATCGAGGAGTATCCGCAGGAGGAGTTCCATGTTGGGGCCGTCGACGAAGCTGAGCTCGATGTCGGAGAGCATGACGAGGATCCTCGCGTTCCGGATCGCGTAGATC
>CAVZVX010000217.1:0-7312 GCA_963778775.1 uncultured Spirochaetota bacterium
CCATGCGCGCGCTAAAGGCGGCCCTGCCTGCGGCGGGCGAGGCGGCCTTCGCCACCACCACCGAAACCAACCTGGGATGGAAGGTGGGGGATCTCGTCGCGCATGTATCGGAAGAGCATCGTCTTTACAAAAGCCTGCCCAGAAAGGTCTAGCCGAGCTCGATTCAGTCTATCTCGAGCTCGGGGATCTTCTTCTTCATCGAGGCTACCAGGTTCTCGCCCGTCGATCCCTCGCGGAGAGCTATGAAAACCATGTTGTCTCGACCGGAGATGGTTCCGAGCACTTCTTCGATCCCCATATTGTCGATCGCCAGGGCGACAGTATCGGAATGCCCTGAAAAAGTACGAACGATGGCCAGGCTGGCGTTCCAATCGATCGATACATAGCCACGAAGGAAATCCTGGATATAGTGGCGTTCGGATTCGCGCCGTTCCTCGTCGGAAGGGACAGTGTAATAGTAGCCCGAGCGGCCGTCCGAAACCTTGCCGACCTTCAAGTACTTGAGGTCACGGGATAGGGTCGCTTGCGTCACGCTATGGCCGGCCTCCTGAAGCAGCTGAAGAAGGGTTTCCTGCGAATCGATTCTATGGGCTTTGATCAGGCCGCGAACGGTCTTCAAACGCTCGAAGCGCTCTTTCATGACGTCTCCGGAGATGAATAAAAATGCAGGCTTCCCTGAATATTTGCACAATACTCGGAAAAGAGCAATAGCCGCGCCCAAGTCGCCGATATATAAAGAAGATATGGACGACTCTCCGGAAAAGGCCGAGCGCGGCGGGCCCGAGGGGCATGAAGCGAGGCCCGCGGACGGCTCATCGCCCGGCCTCGAGGGAGCCGTCTCCTACCACAGCGCGGCCGGCTTGATCGACGGTACCGTAGAAGTCGCGCTTTCACCCGACGCGATGTCCGCTACCGCGACTTTCTATCCGCCTCGGGGAGACGGCCTACCCATAGACCCGGCCTTCGTCCACGAATTGCTCAGGCGCATAGGCGTAATCTCCGGCGTGCTGGACGACGCCATCGTGGAATCGGTGATGAGCTGCAACCTCGACCGGCGCGTGCTCCGCGACGTCGTCGTCGCCGCCGGCAGCGAGCCAATCGCCGAGATCCCCGAGCACGCTTCCCTGGATCCGAAGTTCAGGCGCTCGGGCCCACATGTCGAGGCGAATGTCCAACGCGTCGACTTTCGCGAGCTCGCGACGATATTCATAGTCAAGGCTGGCGAGACCATAGCAGCCGTACTGCCCAAAAGGCCCGGCTCTCCGGGAATGGACGTGCGCGGCAAAGAGACTCACTACGAGCGCGAAACGCCCGAGAGCTGCGTCGCGGGACGCAATGTCGAGCGGCGCGACGACAGCCTGGTCTCCACGGTGGACGGAAGGCTTTCCATCGAGGGCGGTCGGGCCGACGTCGACGAGGTCCTCCTCGTCAAGGGCGAGGTGGATTTCCATACGGGCCATATCGTTTTCCCCGGCGACGTCGTGATAGAGGGAGCGGTCCACGATGGTTTCAAGGTTTGGTCGGGGGGCTCCATCGTCTGCAAGTCGACGATGGATGCCTTCGACGTGAACACGAAGAAGGACCTGACCTGCTCCCAAGGGATAATCGGCCGCAGGCGCGGTCAAGTGCGGGTAGGCGGCGAGCTCCGCGCGAAGTACGTCCAAAACTGTCGCGTCGCCGCGCGAGGCGACGTGAGAATCGCCTCGGCGATCGTCAACAGCCGCCTATTCTCGCTGGGTACGGTGGATCTCGGCGATAAGGGCGTCATCATGGGCGGCGAAGTCTTCGCCACTCATGGCATACGATGCGGCCGCCTCGGCAACGAGGCCTTCCAGTCCACGCATCTGCACGTGGGAACCGATTTTACTGTGCAGCAGAAGCTCGACCAGGCGAACGAGAAGATGCGGCTCCTCGCCGGCAGGATGCGCCAGGTCGATCACGCGGTCGCCGCCCACCCGAGCCCCGAGGCGAAGCGGGCGCGCGACGAATTCGCCAGGGCGGCCGCCGAGCTCCGCGATCGCATCGCGGAACTCCTTGGCAAGCTCGATGCCGACGATGGGGCCATCGTCGAGGCGCGCGGCGACATATTCCCCGGCGTCGTCGTCGAGATATGCCGCGTGAGCATCGTGGTGGAGGAAAAGTTGCGCGCCTGCCGCTTCCGCCTTGACAAGGCGGCCGGGCGCATCGTGGTCGAGCGCTGACGAGATACGCGGCGCAGTGAAGCTCGCGATGCGCAGAGTGTCCCTCTCATCGCCCGAGGGGAAAGTTGTCCCGGCCTATCTTCTATTCCCACTCTATGGTAGCTGGCGGCTTCGACGAAATGTCGTAAACGACGCGGCCGATGGCGGGGACGCGGTTGGTGATCGCGCTCGATATGGCGAGGATGTCGCGCATTTCGAAGGGATAGACGTCAGCGGTCATCCCGTCCTCGGATACTACTGCGCGCAGAGCGAGGACGAAGCCGTACTTGCGCTCGTCTCCCGCGACTCCGACGGACTTCGTCGGCAGCAGCACGGAAAAGGCCTGCCAAATCTCGTCATAAAGGCCGCGAGCCTTCAGCTCGGCCATGTACACGGCATCCGCGTCGCGGAGGAGATCGCACTTCTCCTTCGTGACCTCGCCGAGGATACGGACGCCAAGGCCCGGCCCCGGGAAGGGTTGTCGCCGCACGACGTCTTCGGATACGCCGATGAGGCGGCCGAGCGAGCGGACTTCGTCTTTATAGAGCCGGTCGAGGGGCTCGATGACCCGGCCGGCCTGGCGCTTCGCCTCGACGAGGGGGCTGCGCACATTGTGATGGCTCTTGATCACCTGGGCCGTGGATCCCACGCCCTTGCCCGATTCGATGAGGTCAGTATAGAGGGTTCCCTGGGCGAGAA
Source organism: uncultured Spirochaetota bacterium (assembly GCA_963778775.1). Taxonomy (GTDB): domain Bacteria; phylum Spirochaetota; class Spirochaetia; order Treponematales; family Rectinemataceae; genus UBA1306. The sequence goes on from CAVZVX010000217.1 coordinate 2,880, forward strand.
AGGCTTCCGGTATGCCCAGCCGAGCGACTTCGCGCTCCTGTATCCGGATGAAGAGGTCGCCGATGGCCCGGCGCTTGGCCTCCGGATCTTCCAGGCCGGCAAGCGCGGACAGGAACTCCCTTTCGGCGTCGATCATGTGAAGATGGGTCGCGCCGAGGGAGCGCAGGTTGCGCATGACTTCTTCGCTCTCCGACTTGCGCATGAGGCCCGTATCGATATAGAGGAGGTGGACTTTCTCGCGCGGCAGGATCTTGAGGAGGAGGGCTCCGGCGACGCTGGAGTCGACGCCGCCGGAGATGAGGAGGAGGGCATCGCCCGACCCGACCTTCTTCCGGATCCGGGACGCGACTTCGTCCAGGTAGGCTTCCATGCTCCACTGCCTAGCGGCGCCGCAGATGCCGACCACGAAATTCTCGAGGATTCGCATACCCCCCTCGCAGTGACTCACCTCGGGATGGAACTGAAGTCCCCAGACATTCCGCGCCCTGTCGCGGAGCGCGGCGGGGATGCCTCCATCGGAGGATGCGAGGACCTCGAAGCCGGGAGCCGGCTGGGCGATCGAGTCGCCGTGGCTCATCCAGCTCGAGAACTCCGAAGGCAGGCCGGCGAGAAGGGGATCCGGCGCGGAGAATCGAGCCGTGCCGCCGCGCTCGCGGGTCGAGCCCACGGGCACGGCTATGCGCACGGCTTTACGGCCGTATTCACGCTCGCCTAGGCGCGCGACCTTTCCCCCGAAGTCGAGGGTCATGCGCTGGATGCCGTAGCAGATGCCGAGGAGGGGAAGGCCCGACGAATAGACGGAGGCGTGGGGTCGAGGGGCGTCGGCCTCGTAGGCGCTCCGGGGCGAGCCCGAAAGCACGATGCCTTTGGCTTCCCCGAGGACCGACTCGCCGCCGGCCGCCGAGTCGAGCGCGGCGTCGCCGGGAAGGATCTCGGCATAGACGCCCAGCTCGCGCACGCGCCTGCCGATGAGCTGGGTATACTGGCTTCCGTAATCGAGTATCAGGATCTTATCCACGGACTCTCCCTGACGATGGTGGCGTTCCTATCGGAGCCTACCGATACCATCGAGACGGTCGTCTCGGCGTATTCCTCGATGAAGGCGACATAATCTCGGGCCTCGCGCGGAAGCTCCTCGTAAGCCCGGACCGCGCCGATCGGCTTCTTCCATCCGCGGAACCTGCGCAGCACCGGCTCGGCCTCCGCGAGGTCGGCGACGGCGGTCGGGAAATCCTCGACGATGCGGCCTCGGATGCGATAGGCGACGCAGGCCTCGAACTCCTCGAGCTCGTCGTAGACGTCGAGATGGGTGAGAACGAGCCGATCTATGGAATTGGCGGTCGCGGCGTAGCGCAGGGCCACGAGGTCGAGGTAGCCGCAGCGCCTCGGCCTGCCGGTCGTGACGCCGTATTCCCTGCCGGTCTCCCGGATATACGCGTCGAGGGCGCTCTGCGAGCCGGGATCGAACTCGGTCGGGAAGGGGCCGTTGCCGACCCTCGTCGAGTAGGCCTTGAATACGCCGAGGATCCGGTCGAGGGCCCGGGGGCCGACCCCTCCTTGGGCCGCGGCCCCCGCCGCGCAGGACATCCCGCTGGAGACGAAGGGATAGGTCCCGGTATCCAGGTCGAGAAGGGCTCCCTGCGCGCCCTCGAAGAGGACATAGGAGTTGCGCCGCGCGCGCAGGTAGGGTACGAGGTCGATGGACATGGGAGCGAGCCTGGCCGCCCACTGCCCGAGCCAGGCCCGATCCGCGTCGTCGAGATTCTCGAGCCGGGACGGATCGGAGAGGTCCGCGAGCCGGACGCCGTCGCGCGAGGCCTTCATCGCATAGGTAACGCCGATGCCGCGTCCGGTCGTGCCTATGGGCTTGCGCCTGGCGGCGTCCATATCCTTGTCCCTTTGGCGATAGCTCGGGAGGACGATGTGCGCCCTATCCGAGACGAGGACTCTCCCCCCCCAGTCCACGCCTTTCGCCTCGAGGGCCGTCAGCTCCGCGAAGAGGGCCTCGGGATCGATGACCATGCCCGTGCCGAGGATGACCGTCTTGTCGGGATATAGGATGCCGGAGGGCACGAGGTGGAGCGCGTATTGCTCCCCGCCGAGGACGATCGTATGGCCGGCGTTGGCGCCGCCGGAGAACCGCACGATGAGCCTTGCGTCCGCCGCGAGATAGTCGACTATCTTGCCCTTGCCCTCGTCGCCCCACTGCGCCCCGATCACCACGATATTCATGCCGCCCCCTGAGCCGATCCCAAGCCTCAATAGGCTGATTATCGAATCGGCTTCCCGATCGACCGATTCGAGTATACCGGACCGAGCCCTCAAGGCCTACTGTAGTTGGGCGCTTCCTGGGTGATAGCGACGTCGTGGGCGTGACTCTCGCGCAGACCCGCTTGGGTTATGCGCACGAAGCGCCTATAGCGCCTGAGCTCGCCGAGATCCTTGCAGCCGCAATAGCCCATGCCCTTCCTCAGCCCGGCAATGAGCTGATGAAGGAAGCTCTTGAGCTCGCCCTTGTACGGCACGCGGCCCTCGATGCCCTCGGGCACCGGCGTCTCGTCCTTCGCGATGCCGTAGCGGTCGCCGGAGCCGTCCTTCAAGGCGCCCATCGAGCCCATGCCCCGGTATTCCTTGTAGATCCTTCCTTCGTAGAGGACTTCGCGCCCGGGAGCTTCCTTCAGGCCGGCAAGGAGATTGCCGACCATCACGGCCGCGGCTCCGGCCGCGATGGCCTTCACGATATCGCCCGAATACTTGATGCCGCCGTCCGCGATCACGGGAATGCCCGATTTCGCGGCCTCGTCCGCGCAGCGGAGCACGGCGGAGAATTGCGGCAGGCCTACGCCGGCGACTATGCGAGTCGTGCAGATGGAACCGGGCCCGACGCCGACCTTGACGGCGTCCGCGCCCGCGTCGACCAGCCGCCTCGTGCCTTCGGCCGTCGCCACGTTGCCCCCGATCACGGGGACGCCGGGATAGGAACGCTTGATGCCGCGGACGGCGTCGACTACGTTGCGCGAATCGCCATGGGCCGTATCGAGGACCACGAAATCGACCCTCGCCGACTTGAGAAGAGGCATGCGCGCCTCGTAGTCCTGCGGCGAAACGGCCGCGCCCACGATGAGGCGGCCGGCCTTGTCGGTCGCCGCTCGCGGAAAGCGCTCATGCTTTTCCATGTCCTTGACCGTGATGAGCCCCGCGAGCCTGCCCTCGTCGTCCACCACCGGCAGCTTCTCTATCCGATGCTCGTCGAACTTGGCGCGGGCGCTCGCCGGCGTCGCGTCCGGCCTCTCGACCACCACGCGCGAAGTCATGGCGTCGCTCACCAGGGCGAGATCGTCCCGCCTGAAGCGGAGGTCGCGCGCGGTGATGATTCCCATGAGCTTCCCGGCCCGGTCGACGACCGGCAGGCCCGTGACCCTCTGGGACTCCATCAGCGTCCGGACGTCCCGAAGAGTCCGATGAGCCTCGACGGTAACGGGGTTTTCGATGATCCAATTGAGATAGCGCTTGACCGCGGCGACCTGCTCGGCCTGGTCGCTCGGCGAGAGATTGCGGTGGATGACGCCGGCGCCGCCCTGCAAGGCTATGGCTACGGCCATCCTCTCCTCGGTGACGGTATCCATCGCGGAGGAGAGGACCGGAACGTTGAGCGAGATATCGCCGGCGATGACGGCGGATACGTCCGTTTCCCTCGGGAGGATCTCCGAATAGCCTGGGACGAGAAGGATATCGTCGTAGGAATAGGTCTCTTCGAACATGAGGGCCTTCCGCGCAGCGAATGCGCTATCGGCGCGAATTTGCGTGGGCCTGACGCTCATTCGAGAAAAAGCACGTCTGCTACGGCATAATTCGAAGGTTGGAATCGAGGGTCACGACCATGGCATGCGAACAGAAGTACCAGACATCTGGGACTCCGATGAGCGATCTGGAGCCTTTATCATCCCCAACCCGTGGAATGCGGGAACAGCCGGAATACTGACGGCGCTGGGTTTCGAAGCTCTGGCAACGACGAGCGCAGGCTACGCCTTCTCTGTCGGTCGCCGTGACTCGGCGGACAAAGTGACGCGCGACGAGGTCTTGGGAGAATGCGAGGTCGATTGTCGAGGCGACGCATTTACCCGTTTCGGCTGATCTGCAAAATGGGTTCGGTCGATCGCCTGAAGAGTGCGCCGCCACCATCCACCTCGCGTCAGGGATCGGCCTGGTTGGGGGTTGATTGAGGATGCCACCAGGCGATCCGGATGGTCCTATCTATGACTTTCAACTCGCCGTGGAGCGGGTCGCGGCGGCGGCAAAAGCAGCGCATGATGCTCAGTTCATGCTGACGGCTAGAGCCGAGAATTTTCTTCATGGCCGTCCGCATCTTGCTGAGACTATTCGGCGATTGCGAGCCTTTGCAGCAAGCACCAACGGAACCAAGTAGATGATAG
>CAVZVX010000218.1:0-4784 GCA_963778775.1 uncultured Spirochaetota bacterium
GTCGATCACCCTCGTCTCGGCCTGGCAATGGGTGGGCCTGCCGACGATGATGTTCCTCGCCGGCCTGGAGCGGATCCCCGACGAGCTCTTCGAGGCGGCGCAGATCGACGGCGCGGGCGGCTGGCTGACCTTCGCTAGAGTGAAGCTGCCGCTGCTCCTCCCGGTCGTCGGCATCGTGTCCGTCCTGACCTTCGTCGGCAACTTCAACGCCTTCGACGTCGTGTACGCGATGGAAGGGGCGAACGGCCCGCCCGCCTACTCCACCGACCTCATGGGCACCTTCTTCTACAGGACGGGCATCGCCGGGCAGCACCCCGTCGGCATACCCGACATGGGCCTGGGCGCGGCCGTGGCTACCGTGACCTTCGTCGTCCTCTTCGCCGGGGTCCTCCTCGCGAACAGGCTCATGAACAGCGGCGACGTGGAGAGGCCCCAGGCCGTCGAGGCCGAGCGAGGCCGAGCATGAGCGCGAAATCCAAGGTCCGCGACGGCGCGGCTCCCTTCAAGTACGTATTCCTGGTCGCTTGGAGCGTCCTCGTCTTCTTCCCGCTCTGGACCATGGTGGTCAACTCCTTCAAGTTCAAGAACGACATCTACCTCGACCCCTTCGGGCTGCCCAAGGCGCTCAACCTCCTGGGCTACAAGACCGTGTTCCAGAATTCTCCCTTCCCCCGCTACTTCCTCAACAGCCTCGAGGTGACGATCTTCTCGCTCGCCCTCATCCTCCTCTTCGGCTCCCTGGCCGCCTACGGATGCGTTCGCTGGAGGTCCCGCTACTCGAGGTGGATCTACCTGTTCTTCGTCGCCGGCCTCACCGTCCCCATCAAGATCGGCTCGGTCAACCTCCTTCAGATCATGATCAAGCTCGGCCTGCTCGACAAGACCGTCAGCGTCATCCCGGTCTACGTCGCGATGGGGCTGCCTATCGCCGTATTCACGCTCTATGAGTTCATCAAGGGGATTCCGACGGAGCTCACCGAGGCGGCCCGGATGGACGGGGCGGGACCGCTCAGGATCTATTGGTCGATCATCGTGCCGATGGTGCGTCCCGCCCTCGCGACGGTGGCAATTTTCAACCTCGTACCCATCTGGAACGACCTCTGGTTTCCCCTTATCTTCATCAGGGACGATTCGCAGCGGACCCTCATACTCGGCGTCACCAGACTCTTCGGCGAATATCAGACCGATTGGTCCAAGATCCTGGCGGTCCTCTCCCTGAGCTGCGTCCCGGTCATCATCCTTTACCTCACGATGGCGAAGCAGTTCATCAGCGGCCTTACCGCGGGCGCCGTGAAGGGATAGCGCCCGCGGTGCGCGGGCGCCGTGAAGGGATAGCGCGCCCGCGGTGCGCGGGCGCCGTGAAGGGCTGAGTCCCCCGATGGAGGAATGATGGGCGCCTTGCCTAATCCTTCTCGAAGGGCGTCCCGAGGGCGGCCGGCGGCTTGACGTTGGTCGCGCGCAAAAGCCTCGCGATCGCCCTCCGCGGGCCTTCGGGAAGCCGCGCCAGGGCTGTCCCGACCCACTCGGCATTGCCCAGGTTCACGAAGAGCAGGGTGAGTATCATGAGGGGAAAGGGAGCGACCTGGAGGACCTGCGAGGGCACGCCGGGCAGGGCGGCCTGGAGCACGAGGCCGAGCCATTGCAGGAAGGCGAAGAGATAGGCGCCCAGGGCCACCTTTATCGGACTCCACCCGCCGAAGATGGTGATCGCGAGTGCTATCCAGCCGATGCCGTCGAGGCCGGATATGGTGCCCTTCCATCCCGCCTTGATCGAGAGCGAGTACATGGGGCCGGCGAGGCCCGCCAAGGCGCCCCCAAGGATGGTGTAGAGATAGCGGAGCCTGCCCACGTCGGCGCCGCGCGCGTAGGCTGCCGCGGGCTTCTCGCCTATGCCCCTGAGCACGAGGCCGGGCCTCGTCCTGTAGACGAAGAGCCACGCGGCCGCGACGAGGACGAAGCTCAGGTAGGTCATGGGGTCCTGTCGGAAGAATAGGGGGCCGAGGATAGGGATGCCGGAGAGGAGGGGGAGGGGCGCGATCGTAATGCGCGGGCCCGGCAGGCCCATTATGGGGTTGCCGAGGAAATAGGAGAGGTCGCGGCAGAGGAGGGTGAGGACGAAGCCCACCGCCACCTGCGACTGCTTGAGCGTGATGCTCGAGAAGGCGACGATGCCGGCGACCGCGCCGCCGACCGCCGCTCCGGCCAGGAAGCCGACGATGACGCTATGCGTCGCCAGTGTGGCCGCGAAGCCGCCCATCGCCGCGAGGAGTATCAGCCCGTTCATGGAGAGGTTGATGACTCCGGCCCGCTCCGAGATGGCCTCGCCGATGGACGCGAACACGACGGGTCCCGCCGAGGCGAGGACGCCGGCGAGCCCGAGAAGGAGGGCGTCGCCGCTCATCGCGCTATCCCGCCTTTCCTCATGAGCCGCGACCGCAGGCCCTCCGCGAGGAGGACGAAGAGGACCAAGGTGCCCTGCAGCACTCCGGCGAGGGAGGAATCCAGCTTGAGGACGATCGGGAGCTGGATCGCGCCGACGTTGAGGGCGGCGAAGAAGAGGGCCACCGGCGCCGCCATGGCCGCGCTGTAGTTGACGAGCATGGATACCATGAGGCCGAGATAGCCGTAGCCCGAGGATATCGAGGGTATGAGCCTGTGGTAGACGGCCGTTACCTGGACCGCGCCGGTCAGGCCGGCGAAGAGGCCGCAGATCGCGAAGGATATCATCGTATATTGCCAGGTCGGTATCCCGAGGAGGAAGGCGGCCCTGGGATTCTTGCCCACGGCCTTGAGGCGCAGCCCGAAGTAGGTTCCCTGGATGAGGACGAAGACGATCGCTATGGCGACTATGGCCAGGACGAGGGCCATGGGCGCGAAACGCGACTGGGCGTTCACCGTCGGCAGCCAGAGAAAGGACTTGAAGGGCACGGTGCCCGACATCGAGGCGACTCCCGGCCTCTTCCAGGGGCCGAAGATGAGCCAGAGGTTGACCGCCGTCGCGACGTAGTTGAGGCCGAGTCCCCCGAAGATCTCGTTGACCCCGCCGAAGGTCTTGAGGGCCCCGACGAGCATCGCCCAGAGCATGCCGCCCGCCATCCCGGCCAGGGTCGCCAGCGCGATCACGAGACCGGGGTCGACGGAGCCGCCCCCGAGGATCGAGCCCTGGAAGCTTCGCAGCGCCCAGGTGGCGAAGATGGCGCCGAAGGTGATCTGGCCCTCGATGCCGATGTTCCAGAGGCCCACGGTGAAGGTGACGAGGAGTCCCGAGGTGACGAGAAGCAGCGGCACCCAGGCGACGAGGACGTCCGACGCGACGCTCCAGTTTCCGACGGCCCCGCGCGCGATGCTCGCGTAGGCCGCAAGGGGAGGGGACTTCGTCGCGAGGAGGACGACGGTGGTCAGGGCGAGGGCGAACAGGACCGCCGCGGCCTGGAAGAGGGGCGCGCGGCTACGGCGCGAGAGTCCCCGCCGGCCGGACGAGGAAGGCCTAGGCATGGACAGCCTCCACGCCGGCCGGCGCCTCGAACTTCTCCCAGCCCTTGCCCCCGATCAGGCGGCCGAGCTCCTCGACTCCCAGGCTTTCCGGCGTCATGGGCGGCGAGACTTTTCCCGCGAAGAAGACGAGGACGCGATCGCTGTACTGGAGAATCTCGTCGAGGTCGGAGGAGATGAAGACGATGGCGGTCCCGCGCGCGCAGCGCTCCTTGAGCTTGGACCAGACGTAGATGGTCGACTCGATGTCGAGGCCGCGCGTCGGATGCTCGACGAGGATCAGGGAGAGCTCGTCCCGCAGGAGGGCGAGGAGGGCCCTCTGCTGATTGCCGCCCGAGAGGGCCTCGACCGGGCTGTCCGGACGGCCCTTGATGTTGTAGGCCTCGATGCGGGACGCGGCTTCGATCTCGGCCGCCCTGCGGTCGATGAAGAGGCCGCGCTTCCCCGCGGCGAGTATGAAATGCTCCTCGAGGCTGAGGCCCGGCACGAGGCCCTCCTCGAGGCGGGCGGCGGGAAGGTAGGCGACGCCCTCGCGCTTGAAGTCGTGATGCGAGCGGCTCGTCATCTCCCGCTCCTCGATGCAGACCGAGCCCGACACCGCGCGCTCGAGGCCGGCGCAGGACGCGAGGAAGACGGCCTGCCCCGAGCCTTCCATCCCCGCGAGGCCGATGACTTCCCCGGCGCGCACCTCCAAATCGAGGTCCCTGATCTGAAGCCTGAGGGAATCGAGGCAAAGCTTGCGGGCCCGGAGGATCTCCCCCCCCCGTCGGATAGGGAGCCGCGGCGATTGGGGGACTTCCTTGCCGAACATGAGCTCGACGAGGAGCCTCGTGTCGAAGGGCGGCTCGGCGGAGCCCGCCAGGATGCCCTGCCTCAGGACGACGGCGCGGTCGCAGAGGGATTCCACGTCCTCGAGCTTGTGCGAGACGAAGAGGATGGTCATGCCCTCCGAGGCGAGGCGCCTCAGGGTGGAGAAAAGCTTTTCCTTCTGGGGAAGGCTGATCCCCGTGGTGGGCTCGTCGAGTATGAGGGCGCGCGCCCCCAGCCACAGGAGACGCAGTATCTCCAGCTGCTGGCGCTCCCCGACAGTCAGCGTATCGACGTAGGCTTCCGGATCGAGGTCGAAGTCGAAGCGGGCGGCCAGCTCGCGGAACTCCCTCGCGCTCTTCCTTCGGTCGGGACGCAGGGGGCCCTTGCTCCCGAGGATGATGTCGTCGACGAGCTTGAGCGGGGGGAAGTCGAGCGGGTCCTGGTGAAGCATGCCGATTCCGCGTGCCAGGGCATCGGCCGGC
>CAVZVX010000219.1:0-15565 GCA_963778775.1 uncultured Spirochaetota bacterium
GGATTGCTGCGTAGGATGGAACTGGTGACCGCTGCTCTGCGCGAACTTGCACCCGACGTGGTGGGATTTCAGGAGGTGCGCGAGGTGCCGGGCGAGCTTCCCAACCAGGCGGCAACCCTGGCGGCGGCCGCTGGCTTTCACCACGCCTTCGTGCCCGCCATGCCATTTGCCGGCGGTCAGGAAGGCCTAGCCATCCTTTCGCGCGAGCCCATCCTGGAGCACGTGGCCTTCGGCCTGCCCCACGCGGAAGCCGGCGAGCGCCGTATCTTGCTGTCGGCGCGGGTATCATTCGAGAGCATCTCGGTCTGGGTTCACACCACGCACCGCCGCCTGGACGCCCGCTACTTTGCCTCGTACGATGTTGAAGACGCCGGCGCCTTGTAGCCCGGTGACGTCGCGGTCCACCATGTTGAAGACGCCGGCGTCTTGGACGCCTTCTACCTCCCTGGCGATATTGAAGATCCCGGCTCCCTGCACGCCCCTGAGGTCCCTCGATATGTTGAAGACTCCGGCGCCCGCTACGCCGGAGACGTCTCTGACGAGGTTGCCTATGGCTCCGCCTATGATCGAGGCATCGTAATACCCGAAGGGAAAGGAGATTCCAGGCACGAAGGAGACGATGATGGGCGTGTAGGGGACCTGGTTTCGCGCTTGGACGCCATCGGAGGCCTCGGACGGCGCGACGTCGGATGGAAGGTCGGACCCATCCGGGGCTTTGTCCTGCCAGTATTTGGCTCGGGCCGCATCGAGGACCGATTGCACGGAGGGTTCCCCCGAATCCTGGGCGAAGACGATGGCGGCCCGGCATAGCAGCGCCGCGGCGACGATGGCGGAACGGATGGCTTTCATGATCCTCCCCCTGAGGCGAGATGCTTGTCCTGCCTTGGTAAAACCCCGGCATCCGATTGATCTGTCACCGCGCATGGGCGTATCTTGGTGCCATGAGCCTTTTTTCACGCTTTCGGACTGCGCGCCGAAGGCGTATCCTCGAGCGCTTTTCGATAGACGACGAGCTTTGGGACTGGGCCATCAAAGAGCACAAGATATTTCGATGGCTCGGGCCGCCGGATCGATCGAGATTGCGCGAGCTTTCCACCCTTTTTCTCGCGGAGAAACTCTTCGATCCGGTCGGCGGGGTCGATCTCGACGAGGAGCTGAAGGTTTCCATAGCTTCCCAGGCCTGTCTGCCCCTCCTTGGCCTCGACCTCGACTGGTATTCGGACTGGTCCACGATCATCGTGACTCCGCGCGAATACGATGTACGGAAGCGCGACGTCGACGGGGCCGGCGTCGTCCACGAGTACGACGACGAGTTTTCGGGCGAATCCTTCGACCTCGGGCCCGTGGCCCTCTCCCGCGTCGACGTCGAGGCCTCGGGCTGGGGTGACGGCTACAACGTCGTCATCCACGAGATGGCGCATAAGCTCGACGGTCGAGGCGGCAGCTACGACGGCTGCCCCCCTCTGCACCGAGGCATGGACTACGGAGTCTGGCGCGAGGCCTTCCGCCCGGCCTATGAATCGCTCCGCGCCTCCCTCGCGGGACCCTCGCCGCGCCGCGGCCGAGGGCGGCGGGCGCGGCGGGAGCCGCGAATAGACGCCTATGCCGCCGAGTCGCCCGACGAGTTCTTCGCGGTCGCCTGCGAGTACTTCTACGAAAAGCCCGCGCTGCTCCGTTCGGAATACCCCGACGTGTACGGCCAACTCGCGCTTTTCTTCGGGCGAGATCCGACCGCGGACCAGGGATGAGGGACTAGGTCTTCCGGACGTAGAGGGGAGAGGTGAGCGCCTCGCGCCCGTCGACCGACAGGGTGATGCCGATCGTGCCTTCCCGGCTTATGGGCGTGCTCACGAAATTGAAGATGCTGTGCACCACGCGGGAAGAGCCCGAGAAGTCGCCGACGGTGAGTTCCCCCTCGATGGGACGGACGATCTCGGAGCCGTCGGGGCCGGCGAACTCGATCTTCATGGGATGCGCGCCTTCCTCGTGGATGTAGAAGCGCAGCCTCATCGCGAGGCACATGAAGGGATGGACGGCCGGGAATTGCCTCGCAAAGACGGTATCGAAGGCGCCCACCACCGTGAGTTTGCCGCCGCTCTCCTGGGCGAAATCGCAGAGCGTAAAAATATCTACGTGCATCGCTACTTCCCTTCGTCGTCGATCGCGGCAAGGAGATTCTCGCCGATGGCGAGGGGCCCGATCTTCCTGCGATAAAGGTCCCTGTCCGACTCGCGGAAAAGCTCGTCGAAGTCGGCCTGGCCCGAAGTATGCACGCCGAGCGATACTGAAAACGGCGGATCATGCGCCGCTCCCGCCCGCGCGAGCACGACCTCGAGCCTGGACCGCGCTATCTCGGCTTCCTCGGGGCCCGTCGCGGGCATGAGGACCAGAAACTCGTCGCCGCCGTAGCGAGCGAGGGAGTCGGCGCCGCGCATCGCGCCCGCCAGCGCCGCGCCTACGGCCTTGAGCACCTCGTCGCCCGCGGCATGGCCGAAGCTGTCGTTGATCGCCTTGAAGCGGTCGACGTCGGCCAGGACGACCGACAAATCGCCGCCGTAGCGCGCCCGCCTGGCGGCCTCGCGCTCGATCGCCCGGTCGAGGCCCCTGCGGTTGAGGACGCCCGTGAGGGGGTCGCGCTCGGAAACGCGGCGAGCCTCGGCGAGATAGTAGGCTTTCTCCACCGCGATCGCGGCGAAGTCGGCGATCGTCGAGAGCACGCGCATGTCGTAGGCGGTAAAGGCCTCGCCGTTGAGGCGGTTGAGCAGCTCGATGACGCCGAATACCTTATCGCCCGATCGAAGGGGTACGGCGATTATGGAGTCGGTCTTGAATCCGGTGAGCAGGTCGAGGCGGTCGGACCAGCGCGAGTCTTCGGAGGGCCGCTCGATTATGGCGCTCGCTCCGCGCTGGGCCACCCATCCGGCGACTCCCTCGCCGATCTTGACGCGCATCCCCGTCAGCGCCTCCGCCGCGCGCCCGACGACGCGGGCGAAGACCAGATCCCCTCGAGTCGAGTCGACGAGGAGGAGGGACCAGTTGAGGGGGCCGAAAAAGCTGCCCACGTGCTCCATGACGCGGTCGAGGACGCCGCGGATGCTCCTCTCCGCGACGATGCTCGTGCCGATGGCCGAGAAGACCGAGAGGCGCACGAGGTCATCCATGTCCGTTTCGTTCGCGATATCAGGCATCCTGCCTCCGCCCGATCACTATGCCTCGTCCTAAGCCCGGCGGCAAGGTGCGAAGGGCTTCATTCGAGCTTGCATACGCATTCGACCAGGAGTATCTCGACGATGACGTAAAAAAGGGCTATAGCGGATTGGATGAGCTTGTGCTTCGCGCCCTTGTCGAAATCCATCTTCAGGAGGCGCTCGGCAAGGTATATCCAGGAATAGAATATCGCCGTACCGGAATAGATGAGCAGGACGTAGGAAAGGAAGCAGCCGCGATCGATGTCGGTCGCGGCGCGCCCCGGAGCGAGGATCGGAGGCGGCGGGAACCGGGGCATGCGGGGGAGGGGGAGCTTTCTTTTGGCGAACGCGGCCTCGAACTTCGCCTTTCGAGCGGCATCGAGGGCATAGTATCCGTCGATGTAAAGGCTGATGAGTTCGATCCTGGAAAGCTCGTCCGGGTCGCAGGGACCGGCTTCCATCGCGAAGGCCTCCCTCCCATGAAGTATCGGTCATTTCGACTCTATTGTCATTAATCCCGCGCATGGGTATCCTACGAACGATGGGGGATAGGAAGCGTAATCGGCTCGGAAGCATCTTCCTCTTCGCCGCCATTGCCGGACTTCTCGCGGTCGAGTTCCAACCCTGGATTCCCCTCGCTTCCGTGGCCCTTCATGGGGGGCTCAGCCTCAAGGGCCTGCTCGAGGCCTTCTTCGAGGCCTCCTTGGCCGGCGCCTTCGCCGATTGGTTCGCGGTTTCCGCCCTCTTCAAGGATCCCCTGGGCATACCGCTGCCTCATACCAACATACTCGCGAAAAACAAGGATGCCATAGCCGACGCCGTGCCGCGCTTCCTCACCGGCTTCGTGAGCCAGGACGCGATACGGGAAGAGCTCGCAAAGATCGATTTCGCTACCAAGGCCGCGGAGCTGCTGTCCGGCGGCTCGACTCGCGACGAGCTGCATTCCTTTTTGAAGTCCCAGGTGGCCGGACTCCTCGCGGCCTACGGAGGCGGCGACGAATCGAAGGCCGCGGCCCTCCGCCGTTTCGTCGACGAGGCCCTGGCCTTCGCGTCGGAACGGGTCGACGCGTCTTCGGGGGCATCGGCCCTCTTCGCCTGGGCGAGGAGGGAACGCTTCGACCAGAGGGCGCTGGAGGCCGTCGCCGAGCGCGCGCGCGACGAGATAGGGCGGAACCGCAAAAGGCTCGTCGCCCTCCTCACGCCGATGATCAAGCGCAACGCGGGTTGGCAGGGTCTCTTCATCGGTTCGGGAACCGTCGAGCGCTTCCTCGCCGGGATCCAGGAAGAGCTCTCCGAGATCAAGGCGGACAAGACGAACGAGTTCAGGCTGTTCGTCCTGTCATCGATCGCGGCCTACGCCGCCAAGCTCGCTACGTCGAAACCGGGTTCGGAGGCGGGCGCAGGCCCGACCGTCGAGCGTCGAAGCCTGGAAAAGGCTTTCCAGGACGTCCTGGCGAGCGAGGAATTCCGCGGCGGCTTCGCGCTTTTCGCCTCGCGGCTCCTCGGCCGCCTGGGCGAGGACCTGTCGGGAGGAGGGGGATGGCTCTTGCCCGTCCTCGAGCGAGCGGAGGAATCCCTGGCCGAAAGGCTCTTGAGCGATACGAAGCTGCGCGAGAGGCTCGACTCGCTTGCCGCCTCCTTGATCGGCGGCGTCATAGAGCGCGGACGCGTCATCGAGGGAGTCACCGAATATCTTGCCGGTCTCCTCCGCTCTACCGACGAAGCCTACTTCGTCGCCCGGATCGAAGAGTCGGTCTGGAACGACCTGCAATACATACGGGTGAACGGCGCAGTGGTGGGCGGACTCGTCGGCCTGGCGATCGCGGCGATCAAGGCGATCCTGGGGGGCTGAATCCCCCGCCTACGCGTGCTCGAGCAGCGAGTCCATCGACGCCTGGTTGACCCTGAACACGAGGGTCTTGAGCTTGGCTTTCCTCGCTTCGTCCAGCGAATTGGGATCGAACATTACGACGTGGATGCTCTCGGGGCCGTCCACGCCGGCGCGCTTGGCCACCACGACGCCCGAAGCCGATAGCCGCTGGCCCTTGATGATCAGCGAAATGTCGCGTAGCACCGCGCCGACTTTGAGGCCGGCGGCGACCTCCAAGCGGATCGCCATGCCCGCGGAGCTCAGGTCCGTCAACTCGGCCCGAAGGGTCGCGCCCTCGTAGTCGACGGCGCATTGGGCCGTCCCGGGCGGGCAGAGGGCGCGGACGAATTTCCGGCGTCCCCGCGCCTCGTTGGCTTCGAGGGTCTTGGCGAGGATCTCGGCGGTCTTGGCCGCGCCGATCTTGAGGATTATGAATCCGCACTGGATTCCCACGTCCATCAGATAGGTCTGGCGGAGCGCCGCGTCGTCGTTGAGGGTGATGACGCCGATTCCCGCGGCGGGAGCTTCGGCCCGGAGCGACCGAACGAAGGACAGCCAACCTTCCTCGTCCAGCCCGTCGTCGATGTTGACGAAGAGGATGGCGTCGGGGAAGGAGGCGATCGCCTTCCTGAGCTTGGCGTGGTCCCGCGAGAGGTAGACCTCGAATTCCTGCCTGGCGAGTCCGTCCACGACTTCCGTCAGCACGGGAGGGGGATAGAGAAAGAAGACCTTCTTGCCCATCGTTCCGTTTTCCATCGTGGTCTTAACCTAATGCCTGGGGGTCGAGCTCGCAATACCCCTTGCTTCATAGGCGCGCGACAGTGGTCGGGAGGCCAGGAGAGTCAGCGCCTGCGTATACCAGAGATCCGACAACCTCCTGAGTCCGCTGCGAGCGTTGGCACGGCGGATCGCCCTCAGCCTGAGATCGTAGAAGACTAGGATCAGCAAGCCCATCTCGCGGCGGGCCCTGCGATCCGGCAGGCGAGAGAAGGCTTTCCTTACGGCGCTCGACGCGGAAAGAGCCAGGTTGGCGATATCGGCGGCGGCGCGCGGATCGCCGGCGGAAAACTCGTGATAGACGGCGAGCCTGGCGCAATCGAGCTCCAGGAGCGAACCCGATATGGCGTACTCAGCGGCCTCGCGTGCGACGGCCCTGCCGGCGGCCCCTTCCGAGATCGGCTCCCGGGCCTCGGAAAGCATGGATTCCGCGCGGCGCAGGTGGTCGAAGAGCTCCTCGCAGCGCCCGCGCCTGTAGGCGAGACGCTCCGCTCCGGCGATCCATGGATCGCCCCAGTCGACGGGGGGATCGGAGGCGTAGCGGGAGGCGGAATCGGGCATGTGGACGGCGCAGTCGCCTTCGCCTATGTCGAGATCGATCGCCCAGGCCGACTCGAGCTCCCGCCAATACTCGAGCATCGGAGCGGCCGACTGACCGTAGGCGGCGGCGACCCATTCCGCGAGCAGGGCAGGCGCGCGCTGGCCCTCGTCCGATTGCGGCCGCGCCGCGCCCGAGGCCGCGAGCCGAGGCAGGAGGTAGGCGTTGGGCCTCGGCGCGAGGGGCAGGCGGCCGCCCGTGCACAGTAGGCCTATCGCGTCGGCGGCCTCCACCCGAGCCTCGCCGTCCCCTGCTCCCCCGCCATAGGCGGCAAGGTCGCCCTCGATGACGGTGGGCAGTGGCGGTACTGCCGTCTTGAAGAGGACGGCGTCCTCCCAGTACTCGAAGATCGCCACCCTCCCCCCGCCCGAGGCGCGCCAGGCCCTAGCCGTCCTGCGGAAATCGGCGAGGGACGCCGCGTTGAGCGCGTTTCCCTCGTCGTTCAGCGCGGAGCCCCAGGAGCGCAGGCGCGGGGCCCAGAGGAGTTCGAGATTCGGCGGCAGCTTGGACTCGCTCTCGAGTCGGCCTTCGAGGGCTTCGCTTATTCCCACGGTATCGTGATAGGCGAGAAAGGAGAGGGCGGCGTCGGGACGCGAGCGCGCCAAGGCGGCGGCGAGGGCGCGAGCGGCTGCGAGGGATTGGGCCGCGGGTGACAACGACGCGCAGGCGGGGCAGGAGCACCAGCCGCCTCCCGGCAGGTCGTCGGGCCAGACGTGGAAGACCGAGACTTCAGGATGGGTCGCGGCCCGCGCGGCGAAGGCTTCGGAGGCCAGGGATAGCGCCCTTCCGCTCGAGGGGCAGAAGTTGCGGTCGTTCGCGCGCTCGCCGCCTTCTCGCATGCGAAAGATCTCGGGCTCGGTCCGGAAGAGCGCGCGGGATACGAGGGCCGACAGCCCGTGCCCTCCCAGCTCGAGGACGAGTCCGAGTCGGCGGGCGGCTGCCGCGACGGAAGATCGCAGGGCCTCGTAGAGGCTCTCCGGGGCGGCGCCCAGGGCGAGGGCGTCAGGGGTGGTGTGGATGAAGATCGAAGAATAGCCGACTCGGGCCGCCCAGAGGAAATATTTCTCCCAGTGTTCGAGAAAGGCGCCGTGGCCGAGAATCAGGGTCGCTGGAACGGACGAGGAATCGGCACGGCGAGAACTCTCGGCCAAATCGAGGACGGGACCGAGCGGCAGGCGCTCGCCTTCCTCTCCGGGTTCTACCCAACGAAGGCCGAGGGCGTCGAGGAAGGAGTAGGCGCCGCGAAGGAGGGCTCCCCCGTCCTCTCCGTAGATCTCCACGAGGCTCTGCGCGGCCCTCCAGGAGAAGAAAGGGGAGCGACGCCTCCCGCCGGCAGCCGCACCGTTCTGCGTGCCGATAGGCGAGTGACCGGCATTCAGGACGATCAGGCGTTCCGCCGCGTCCGCCTCGTCGACCAGGGTGATCCGACATCCCATTCTCCCGAGGATCGCGGCCAGCTCGGATGCGGCGAAAGCCTCGGGGCCATCGGAGCCGGAATCCGCGCCGCGATCGTCATGGCGGGGCCGAACGAGGCGCCACTCTTCCGAAAAATCGAGTTCCATGCCTGGAGACTACGCCCGAGGCATGGAACTTTTCAACCGGCAAAAGCCCTTCGCCCCGTCAAGCGCCGACGAAGCCCATCGCCGGCTTGACGGCCGCGTCTATGCGCGCAAGCAAATCGGGCGTCAGCTTAGGCAGAAGGTCTATGGCCTTGAGGTTTTCCTCGACCTGCTCGACCCGGCTCGCGCCGGTTATGACCGTGCTGACGCGCTCGTTGCGCGCGCACCAGGCTATGGCGAGCTGGGAAGCGGTAGCGTCGAATTCTCCGGCAAGGGAGGCGAGGTCGCTCGCTGCCTTGACCGATTCTGGCTTAAGCACCATTTCCTTGAGCCATCCGTAATTGGGGAGGGCGAGTCGGGAGGCCGCGGGGATGCCCTTCACGTACTTGCCCGAAAGTATGCCCGAGGCGAGAGGGCTCCAAGTCGTGAGACCGAGCCCGATGCCCTCGTAGAGCCTCGCGTATTCCTTCTCAACCTTGTCCCTGTCTAGCAGATTGTATTGGGGCTGTTCCATCTGGGGCTTGCGCAGGTTGCGCCGATCGGCTATCTCCCATGCCTCCCTGATCTGCTCGGCGCTCCACATCGAGGTACCCCAATAAAGGGCCTTGCCCGAGGCGACGATGTCGCTCATCGTCCACACGACTTCCTCGATGGGCGTCTCGGGGTCGGGTCGATGGCAGAAGGCGAGGTCTATGAAGTCTAGGCCGAAGCGCTTGAGCGAGCCTTCGACCGCCTGGAGGAGATACTTGCGATTGAGCGTGTTCTTCTGGTTGGGGCCTTCGTCGAGGCCCCAGAAGAACTTGCTCGAGACGATATAGCTCTCGCGTCGGAGGCCCAGCTTTCGGAGAGCCGCACCCATGATCTCCTCCGACTTGCCCGCCGAGTAGGATTCGGCGTTATCGAAGAAGTTGACGCCCCTGTCGTAGGCCGCCTTGAGCATCGCGGCGGCCGAGTCGACATCCACCTGGGGACCGTAGGTAACCCATGAACCGAGGGCGAGCGCAGAGACCTTGAGACCCGCGCTGCCCAGCCTTCTATATTCCATTACCCAATAATACTGAAACCGAGGCGCGGCGGCATCATCAGGAAATGGGATCCGCGTCCTCGCGCACCGACGGATTTCATCGTTTGTTCATTGAAAGCCGTTTCTCCCGGCATAGTTGAGGTCTCCCGGCGGCGCTATACTAGGTTTTCCATGGATAGTACCGAAGCGATGGGCACGCGGCCCGTGGGCCGCCTTCTGGGGGAATTCAGCATACCCGCGATCGGTGGCCTACTCGTATCCTCGCTATACAATGTCGTGGACAGGATATTCATCGGCCAAGGCACGGGGGTCAACGGGATAGCGGCCGTCACCGCGGCCTGGCCGATAATGATCGGCAGCCTCGCCATCGGCGTGCTTTTCCAGACCGGCGCGAGAACTCTCGCCTCCGTCACGCTCGGCACGGGCGACAAAGCCATGGCGGAGGAATACGTCTCTCGGGCGACGGGCGCGGCCTTCGTCCTCGCGGCGCTCGCCTCCGCCGCCATCTGGCTGGCCTCCGAGCCCGTGCTACGGGCCTTCGGCGCGACGGGGGCCATAATGGCCGAGGCCAAGGCCTACACTGGCTGGATTCTCCTCGGCTCGCCGGGACAGGCCGCCGCGATGGCCGCCGGCTCCTCCCTGGCGGCTGAAGGCAGGCCTCAGGCGAGCTTCATGGTACAGTTCGCAGGAACGCTGGTGAACGCGGCTCTCGCGCCCATCTTCATCTTCGCCCTGGGCCTGGGCGTCGGCGGAGCCGGTCTCGCGGTCGCCATTTCTTGGACCTTTTCCCTCGTCCTGACCCTGGTCTACGTATTTCAGAAGAAGAGCGCTCTCAGGCTCAGGCTCCGATTCCTTCTCCCCCGCGTCCGACCCGTTACCGGCCTGGCCCAGGTCGGGATGCCGCTTTTCCTCTTCCAGCTCCTCACTTGCGCGACCTTCGTGGTCGCCAACATGGCGGTCAAGCCCTACGGCGGCGAGCTCGGCCTGGCAGTCGTCGGAATAATCGTCACGGTCGCCCAGTTCCTCGGCTTTCCCCTCTTCGGCATCATCACCGGCGCCCAGCCGCTTTGGGGCTATAATTATGGAGCCGGCAAATGGCGCCGGATAGGGAGGATCAGCGCCCTGACCTTCGCTTGGACCCTCGCCTTCGCCGCCCTGTCGGAAGTCGCGATGGTCGAAGCGCCCGTATTCTTCGTGCGCCTCTTCTCCGGCGACGCCTCCCTCGCCGCCCTGGGAGCGAGATCCCTGCGGATATTCGCCTGCGCCTTCATACTCATCCCCCTCGAGCTCGGCCCGGTCTCCTATTTCCAATCGACGGGCCGGGCTATTCCCGCGGCCACGGCCATGATTCTGCGCTGCTTCACATTCATCGCCGGAATGATCGTCCTTCCCCCCATCTTCGGCTTCGACGGAGTGCTCTGGTCGGGTCCGGTCTCGGATGCGCTGACCGGTCTGGTCGGGATCCTGTACGGCAAGCGCATGTTCGTCGAGATAAAGAAGAACGTGGTGTTCGAGGCTCGGGCGTAGTATAATTCGTTCGATAGCCATGTCCGCCCTCTATATAGCCCTTATCGCCCTGGCCGCGGGCCTCGCGGTCTTCCTCTCCATCCGCGCGCTGCGCTCTGGCGCGGGCGGCGCCTCCCCGAATCCGGAAACGCTCCTCCTGGAGGAAGCGATAGTCACCGAGCCCATCGCTCCCGGCATGGAAGGGAAGGCCGAGCTGCGCAGGCAGGGCTCGAAGGCCCTGTCCCTCCGGGCGAGGGCCATGGATTCGGACCAGGCCTTCGCCCGCGGCGCCAAGGTGCGCGTGATCGACTATCGCGAGGGCTGCTGCCTGATCGAGAGTGCGGACGAGGAACACCTGGTCAGGTAAGATCGAATAGATGCTCATTCTCCACGCGGCCGATCTCCACCTCGGCAAGACCCTGCACGAGCGCGACATCTCGGCCGACCAGGCGGCCATGCTCGAGCGCCTCCTCGCCCTGCTTTCGGAACGCAGGCCGGCCGCCCTCCTCCTCGCCGGGGACCTTTACGATCGAAGCATCCCCCCTCCGGAGGCCGTCCGACTCTTCGATTCCTTCCTGAGCCGTGCCATCGGGGCCGATTCGGGGCTGGTCATCGTGGCCATATCGGGGAATCACGACTCGGCCGCGCGGCTCTCCTTCGGCACGAAGATCATGAGCAAGGCGGGCTTGCATATAAGGACCGATCCCGCGCTCTGCGTCGAGCCCGTCCTCGTCGAGCGGGGAGGGGAGCGCGCCCTGATCTGGCCCCTGCCCTTCCTGGGTTCGGGAGTCTTCGAAATTCCGCCGCGCGAGGCGCGCGAAATGTCCTCCGCCGACGCTCAGGCCGAGCTGGATTTCGAGGAGGCCGGGCGCGATTCGGGCGACGGAAGCTCGGTAATGCGTCCGGCTTACCTGCGGGGCCAGGCAGAGCTCTTCGCCGAGGCGATGCGCAGGATTCTTCCGAGGCTGGACTCTTCGGGCCGCCCGCGATCGACAAGCAACGTTCTCCTCGCGCACTGCTTCGCGGCCGGAGGCTCGCCGTCGGAATCCGAGCGAAGCTTCGCCGGCAGCGCCGAGCAGGTCGACGCCGCCTTTTTCGACTCGTTCGACTATGCGGCCCTGGGCCACCTGCACCGCTTTCAGCCCGCGGGATCGAAGGGACGCTACGCGGGCTCGCCTCTCGCCTATTCCTTCGCGGAAGGCGTCGAGCCGAAGGGATTCGTCCTCGTGGACATCGAGGCGGGAAGGGGCTTCGAGGCCGAGCTCCTCCCCGTGACGCCATTGCACGCGATGCGGCGCATCGAGGGACCCTTCTCCGTGCTGTCCGCGCCCGGCTCCTACCCGAAATACCGCGAGGATTTCGTCGAAGCCCGGCTTACCGACCCGCAGCCAGTGCTCAACCCTGCGGATCCTCTCAGGGCCAATTTCCCCAACCTCCTATCGGTCAGGCAGGCGGCTTTCGAGCTGCAGCCCCGCGCGGTCGACGGCGTCGGCCCCGACGGCGCCGCCGAGCTTGCGGAAGGCGCGCGATCGGTCGTCCGGGATTTCGCCGCCTTTCACGCCGAGTTGAAAGGCGCGCCTCCCGATGAGGAGATTTCCGCCCTCTTCGCCGCTCTGGTCGAGGAGGCTGAGCATGAGGCCGACTAGGCTCGCGCTCGAGAATTTCGGGCCTTACCGCGAGCGGGTCGAGGTGGATTTTTCCGGGCTCGGGCAGGTCTTCCTCGTCTGCGGCCAGACGGGATCGGGCAAGACGAGCCTTTTCGACGCGATGACCTACGCCCTCTACGGGAAGGCGCCGGGCGCGCGAGGAGGCCTCGAGCGCCAGCTCTGGTCGCAGTACTCGAGGCCGGGCGAGAGGCCCGTCGTCGAGCTCGAGTTCTTCCTCGGCGGCGGAGAGTACCTCGCGACGCGCAGCCCCCCGTATCGGCGCAAGAGCCGGCGCCGCAAGGACGAATATATCGACGTGGACTCGGAGGCCGCCTTCTATCGCCGGGAACGCGACGACGCCGGGCTCGAATGGAGGCTCATCTCGAACTCGAAGACCGAAGTCGACGCCGCGATCCAGGAGAGGATCGGCCTCACCGAGGACGAGTTCTCGAAGATCATCCTCCTGCCTCAAGGCGAGTTTCAGCGCTTCCTCGAGATGAAGTCGAGCGACCGGGTCGAGGTCCTCGAGAAGCTTTTTCCAGTCCGCATCCACAATGCGGTCGCCGCCCTGGCCAGGGACAAGGCCAAGGCGGCCCTATCCGACGTGCAAAGGGTCGACGCCGAGCTCGGAAGGCTGGGAGGCGCCGTCGAGGCCGAAGCCCAGGCCTACGCTCTGGGCGAGCTCGAAGCCGACGCGAAGCGTCTCGAAGCCGAGCGCTCCGAGGCGATCCGAAAGCTGTCCGCCGACGAGCTCGCCCTCGTCCGCGCGAAGGAAGCGGTCGCGCGCGCGGGGCGGGAGCGGGCCGCGCGCGTGAGGCTCGAGGCTCTACGCTCCCTCGCCATGGAGGCCGATGCGCGGGATGCCGCGATCGCGGCGGCGCGCAGGGCGGCGCCCGCCGTCGCCGCCTCCCAGGCCCGAGAGGCCCTCGAGGCCGATCTCGGGGAAGCGCGCTCCTTGCTGGCTGGGCGCAGGGTCCTCGTCGCCGATCTCGAGGCGCGGGCGGGGGAGATGGTCGAGGCGCGAGCTGAGGCGGGCAGGCGCGCCGAGGAGCTGGCCGCGATAGACCGCGAGATCGGCGAGCTCGATGCGGCCGGCGAAGCCTGGGCCGAGGCCGAGATCGCGCGCATCGAGCTTGCAGGAGTCCGCGAGGAGGCGAAGGCTCTCGAGGCCCGCGTCGACGCCGCTCGGGAGGGCGAGGGGCTCGCCCTCGCGGCGCGCGACCGAGCGGCGGTGAGCGCGGAGGAGGAGGCGGGGTTGCGAGGAGCCTTCGAGCGCGATCGCGCCGCGGCGGCCGCGGCGGACGCTTCGCTCAAGGCGGCTGCCGCGGCTTCGGCCTCGGCGGAAAAGGCGCTGCGGCTGCGTACGGTCGCCGAAGCGGCCGCGGCCAAGGCGCGGGAGACCGCCGCGCGTTACGCAGATGAATCGGAGAGCTACGCCGCGCTCGAGGCCGCCGCGTCCTCCGACTTGGCCGCCCGCCTGGCAGCCGGCCTCGCTCCGGGCCTCCCCTGCCCCGTCTGCGGCTCGCTCGAGCATCCGGCCCCAGCCCGCGCGGCCTACCTCGCGCCTCAGGCCGAAGATGCGGAGCGCGCGACCGCGCGGGCCCGCGCCGCGATGACCGCCGCCCAGGCGATGGACGCCGATGCGCGCGCCAAGGCCGATGCGGCCAAGGCGAACGCCGACGAGGCCGAGAGGGAGCTCTACGACCAAGCCCCGGCGGCGCGGGTCGAAGGGACCGTTCCGGGAGCCGTCGATGCCGGGACCTTCGCCGCGGAGCTCGCGGAGGCGAGAAGAGCCGATGCCCGCGCCGCCGCCGCGGCCTCCGTCTCCGAAGGCGCTGTGCGGGACATGGAGGGAAGGCGCGCGGTCCATTCGAGACTGAGCGAGGCCTTCGAGGCCGCTCGGGGTCGGCGCGTGGAGGACGAGGCGGAATCGCAAAAGGCGGCGCTCGAGCTCGTCCGTTGCGAGACACGATTGAAGGGGGCGATCTCTCGCGCCGGACGCGAGGATCCAGCGCCGCGGGCCGCCGACGCCCGAGCGAGGCGCGGTCTCGCCGCCGGCGAGCTTTCGCGGCTCGAGGCGACCGCTTCGACCTGGGCGGCCGACCTTCGCAAGGCCGAAGGCCTGGCAGCGGAGCTTGCCTCGCGCGTCGACGCCCTGCGCATCCGTCTCGATGACGCTTCCCGCGAGGAGTCCGCGGTCTTGACCGAGGCCGGCTTCGAGGACCCCGATTCGGCTCGAGCGGCGCGCATCGAGAGGGGCGAGCTGGCCGCGCTCGAGGCCGATGCCGGGGCCTATCGGAACGATCTGGCGGCGGCCGGGGCGACGCTGGCCGCCATCGAGGCCGAGGCCTCCGCCGCAAGCCCGGCCGACGGCTCGGGGGCCGACGAGGATGCCCTCTCGGCGGCCGTCCTGTCGTCGAAGGAAACGCGGGACCGGATCCAGGCCGGGCTCGACGAGACGCGGGCCAAAATCGAGGCCCTCTCCCGCGAAAGGGACGCGCGAACCTCCCTGCTCGCGGAGCGCGAGATCCTGGATGCCGACTGGTCGCGGATGAACGGCCTCTCGGCCCTCCTCAACGGCGAAATGCCGGGACGAAGGCTTCCCTTCAAGAACTTCGTCCTGGGATCCTACTTCCGCGTCGTCGTCGAGCGCGCGTCGGGACGCCTGCGGCAAATGTCCGACGGCCGCTTCGCGCTCGCTGCCGACGAGGGTTCCGGCAGGGGCAAGGCCGGCCTCGAAATCCTCGTCCGCGACGCGCATACGGGTCAGTCGAGGGCGGCGGGCACGCTTTCGGGGGGCGAGCGCTTCATGACGGCGCTGAGCCTCGCGCTCGGCCTGGCGGACACGATACGTGAGCGCTCGGGCGGAGCCTCCCTCGATGCCATCTTCATCGACGAAGGCTTCGGCTCGCTTGACGACGAGGCCCTGGATCGAGCGATCTCCGTCCTCGACGAAGCCAGGGGAGCGAGGACCATCGGCATCATATCCCATGTCGCCGAGCTCAAGGCCAGGATACCCTCCCGAATCGAGGTCATGAAGGGTCGCGGCGGCTCGAGCCTTCGCATAATAAGCTGAGCGGCCGGTCTGGGCGGGCGAAGCCTTACGTATATACTTAATGGCATGGTGCGCCGTGAAAGCTGTGTACTTCCAGCGGGTAAGCGTCGTCTCGATGCAAGTCCCGTCCGGGTAAGCGCCGGAGCGCCCGGAAGCAGGGTCTGAGTCATGAGAAGTAATGATCATGGCCGAGCGGACCGACAAAAGCCTCGACAGGAGGGAGCGAAACAGCGGGCCGTAACTTGTGTGAACACCGAGCAAGCCTCGTCAGAGTATCAGCCGAAAGGTGATTGGGATGGCCGAGCCGAGCAATACGTTCTTTTGTTTCTATCTACTTCGTTC
>CAVZVX010000220.1:0-8929 GCA_963778775.1 uncultured Spirochaetota bacterium
CGAAGAGACCAAGCTGATCGATAAAAAGTACATCGTCGCCTTCTTGCTATGGACCTTGCTCGTCATAGCCAGCCAGCTCATCGACCTCGGCGACCTTACCTGGGTCGCGGATCGACCTTTGATACTGCGCGTCGGCCTTCCATTCGGCTGGGATTTCGTCTATAAGGAGGTCGCCAGGGGCATAGTCCTCGTCGTCGTCGACTTCGTCGGATTCGCCCTCCTCGTCTATCTCGTCTGGATCGTCGCAAAGTTCAGGCGCCTGGGAAATCGCCGCGAGTCCTTCGTCCTGTTCTTCATCCTCGGCGTAATCATCTTTGCCGAAATGAACGATTTCTTCGTAGGGATCGGCGTTTATTCCTTTATCTTCCTGATGGAGTACGCATGGCTGACCGCGATCCTCATAGTTGGTCTCCGTCGTTCCAATGAAATCAGGGAAGCCGTGCTCACCAAGCGGGCGCTTCAGAAAAGCGATCGAGAGCTGACGGTATCGCAAACGATGCTGACGGCGATCATCGACAGCACCACCGACATGATATGGTCGGTCGATTCGGCATCCTTCGCTCTACTGGCCTTCAACCAAGGCCTGAGGGATTATTTCTTCCGGGAGCGCGGCATCGATGTCGCCGTCGGGATGCGCCCGGAAGAGCTTTTTACCTCGGAATCCGAGATCGTTTTCTGGCGCGCCGCATATGAACGGGCGAACGCGGAGGGAGCGTTTTCCATCGAGCGGCGCGCGTTGTCCGGTTCCGGCGTATTAAATCTGAGCCTCCACCTGCTGGAACGCGATGGGAAGACATTCGGCTTTTCCATATTCGCCAAGGATATTACCGAGCGGAAGGAAGCGGAAGAGCGAATACAGAGATCATTATCGGAAAAGGAGACGCTATTGCGAGAGCTCTATCATCGCACGAAGAATAATATGAACGTGATCATTTCCATGATGAAGCTTCAATCGCGGGAAATAGGGGACGAGCGGCTGAAAAAGGCCTACGCCGAGACCGAAGATCGAATCATCTCGATGTCCTTGGTACATGAAAAGCTCTACGAGGCCGGAGATCTGTCGCATATCAATTTAAAGGATTATTTCGAAGATCTGACGAGGCATATAATGGCCAATTACGGCGACTCGAACAAGCTTCCGTCGCTTTCCCTGGACATGGAGGACGTGTACGTATTGATCGATACGGCGATATCCTGCGGCCTGATCGTCAATGAGCTTATTTCCAACTCCTTGAAATATGCCTTCCCTTCGGGACGAGTCGGGGAGATCAGGATAGGATTGCGTCGGGGGAGCGACGGCGAAATCGCCTTGATCGTGTCCGATGACGGCATCGGACTGCCTCCCGGCTTCGATCTCGAGCGCGACGGTCATCTCGGGCTACGGCTCATAGAGAGCCTGGCTCGAGGCAAGTTTAGGTCCCGATTGGTCTTCGATACCGATCGCGGGCTGTCCTGTCGGTTGAGATTCATGGAAACGACATCAGGGGAGGCCGGAGGCGAGGCTTTCTAATCGTCCTCGGTAAAGCGGAACTGCGTGAGGAGAATGCGCTGCGCCCTCGCCAGGTCGGACAGGGAACGCGCAGAGGCAGCGACCTCGGCGGCCTGGATCGTGACTTCCTTCGTCGACGATTCGATCTCCGTAGCCGCGGCGTCGCTGCTCTCGTTCATGTCATTGAGGGAGTGAACCATCTCCTCGATCCTATGGGCGAACGAAAGCATCTCCTCGACGGCGCCGAAAATAACCTCCATGCTCTTCTCGTTCTCCCCGGCGAGGACGTTTATCTCGTGTAGGCTCTTCCTCGAGAGCTCCGCGTTCTGGGCGTTCTCCCGAGCCTCGGCGAGACCGCGCGCGGTGGCCGTCTCGGCCGCCTTTACCTGCTTTCGCAGCTCGGCTATTACTTTCTTGATTTCGCCCGCGGACAGGTTGGACTGCTCCGCCAGCTTCCTGATCTCGGCCGCGATGACCGCGAAGTCCTTGCCCTGCCGACCGGCGCGAGCGGCCTGGATCGCGGCGTTGATCGCGAGGACGTTCGTTTTGTTCGCGATGTCCTCTATGGAGGCGACGATCGTCCCGATTCGCTCGGTATCGTCCTTGAGCGAGCGGATGGTCGTCTCGGAGACACCGGCGGCCTCTTCCAGCGACTTGACGGATTCCTGCATCACGTCGATCGCGGCGGAGCTTTGCATCGAAGCCTCGGCGACCCGACGCGCGGTCTTCGAGCTGTCGCCCGCGGTTTCGTTGATGCGCCTGATGTTGCCCGTAAGCGTCTGGATCTCGTCCCTCGTCTTGCCCGTCTCGGAGGCCTGGGAGCGCAGGCTGGACGTGATCTTCCCGATCGTTTCGGCGATGCTGGCCGTGGATTGCCCGGACTCCTCCGCCGAGGCCGCGAGCTCCTGGCTCAGAGCGAGGAGATCGCCCGTGTGCATGGAAACGGCCATGATCATCTCTCGGAGACTCGTCGGCTCGGAATTGTAGGTGACCACGGTAATGCCGTTTTGCGCGGCCCGGTTGAGCAAGGGGACGAGATTGCGATCGAATATCGGGATCGCGATGCCGTCCCATTTCTCGTCGATGAGTCTCTCGATAATGGGAACGTAGGTAGATGCGGCGGTAGGGTTGAGGGCTTGCGTTTGAGGCGGCACGAACCATTCGACCTGCGCGCCGTAGCCTTCGAGCTCGCGCTTCGCCTCGAGGACGCCTTCATGGACGGGCGTCCAGAATTTTTCGCCGCTCATGCAGACTACGGCTATTCTCTTCGCCTGGAACCCGGATCTTTTGCCGACCGACGGCTCGGCTATCTTGGCAAGGCGTCCGGGATCGCCTGCTCCGGCGGTATTGGCGGGGTTCCAGTAGCTCTGATAATTGTCCTTGCGCACTTCCTGCAAGGTGGTGAGGAAACGGGGAACCGAAGGCGTCCAGCCGGTAGCCAGGTGGTTGAAAAGCCTGATGACGGAATCGTGTCCCTGGGCGAAGGGATCCTGCGAGATCGTCGCGGCGATCACGCCTTTCCCGACGAATTCCATCGTAGCATCCGTCAGGTCGTGAGCGACGACGAAGACCTTGTCGGTCATCCCGGCGTCCATGACGGCTTGCGCCGCGTAGGACGGCGTATTGCCTTCCGCCATATAGATCGCCCCGAGGTCGCGGTAGCGCTTCATGAGATCCAGGGAACTCAAATAGGTCTTTTCGCCGACCTCGAAGTTCTCGATGGTCTCGACTACCTCGATGGCGGGATATTTCTCCGCAAGGACGCTTATGGCACCCTTGCGCCTGAGAATGTAATTTACCGCATGAAGGTCGCTCAGGATGATGGCGACGCGTCCTCGGCCCGCGAGGATCCGGCCGAGGGCCTCTCCCGCGATCCGGCCCTCGGCGTAGCTGTCGGATCCGATGTAGCAAAGCCTCAGGCACGGCTCGCTCGTGATTCCGTTGAAGGCCTCTATGCTTTCGCCGAGGAGTCCGGCGGCGCTGACGGCAAGGCGCGCCACGTTCCCCAAATGGCCATGGATCTCGATCGTGGGCTCGAAGGGGGTCAGGACGGGAGCCTTCGCCTCGAGATAGCCCATGGCCAGCTTGGCGAGGCTGAAAGAGAGCCCCTCGAGGCCCTGCTTGATGCGCAAATGGAAAGCGACCAGCGATCTGGCAGGCCCCGCGACCTCTCGCGCGTATACGATCCAAAGGAGCGCCGTCAGAACGACGCCGATGGCGAGGGTCGCGATCAGGAGCGCCCGAGGCTTGGATTCGGCGATCAGCAGGAAGCCCGATACGAGAATGAGCAGGCATATCGCGGGAAAAAGGAATCGCGAAAACCCACCCGAGGATGGCGCCGAGCGCCTCACGAGCGGCATCCCCGTTCGCCGGCATCGATATCGAAGTCGCAAGCCGCTAGCAAACCATGCCCCTCCCGATGGGATGAACGAACCTGAGGCCGTCCTTCATGCTACTTTTGTTTGCGCGGGAGGATTTGTCAATAGTCGGGGCCGCCGCCGAGGCTCGCTAGCTGCCGGATGCGCTTTCGAGCGCGGCGATGTCGAGCTTCTTCATCTTGAGGAAGGCGGTCGTCACGCGCGCGCGCCGCGCGGGGTCTTCCAAGCTCATCAACCGGCCCAGGGCCCGCGGCACGATCTGCCAGGAAAGGCCGTAGCGGTCCTTGAGCCAACCGCACTGCTCGGCCTCCGCATGGGCCGAGAGCTTCCCCCAATAGCGGTCGATCTCCGCCTGATCGTCGCAGTAGACCATGAACGAGATGGCCTCGTTGAAGGTAGAGCCGTGATCGAGGGCGCTATCCATCGCCGCGAAATCCTGACCCTCGAGGCTGAAGGCCGCGTGCTTGACTAAATCCTTCCCGTTCGGCTCCTCGCCGGGGCCGTAGCGGAGGACATGCTCTATCCGCGCCATGCCGAACAGCGACGCGTAGAAAGAGACGGCCTCCTCGGCCTTCCCGCACTGCTTCCCCGTGAACATGAGGGTCGGTGTGATCCTCTGGCCGATCGCCGCGCCTCCGTTGTACATCAGTTGCCAGGAGAGGCCGAAGCCGTCGACGACCCAGGCATAGCGCTCGGAAAAGGGATATGCGTCGAGGGGCATGAGTTCAGACCCGCCCTCGAGGAGCCTGCTCCGGAGTCGATCGACCTCGGCTTTGGTTTCGCAGGCGACGAGAAAGGAAACGGCCGGGGTGAACTTGAACTCGGGCCCGGCCGAGAGAAGCGCAAAATCCTGTCCCGCGAGCGAGATGGACAGAGTCTCCACCGTCCCCGAGGGTGTGTCCGAGATAGTCGATCTGCTCGTGATGCGGGATTTCGGAAAGAGCGATACATACCGCTCCGCGGCGGCGGCCCCGTCGCGGTTGAACCAGAGATGGGGAACTATCTTCTGCATGGCCTAGCTCCTTGAAGGGTCCACACGAAAATGTACTGCTTTTCACCTCGAAAAGTGAATGGTCCCTGCCGTCGCGACCTCGTATCCATACAATTCATCTCCCCATGCTAGACTCTCGCATCTTCGATGCTTCGCCAAGGAGCGTTCCGTGAAAGAATCCAAGACCATCGCCCTGGTCGCCCACGACAACATGAAGCAGGACCTCGTCGAATGGGCCGAGTTCAACTACCATACCCTGCTGCGTCACAGCCTCGTCTGCACCGGAACGACGGGGATGCTCGTCGACGTGGCGATCAGAGCCAAGGCCGGCGAGGACCTGCCGGCGGGCTTCGAGATCCGGCGCCTCAAGTCCGGGCCCCTCGGGGGCGACCAGCAGCTCGGGGCCCTCATCGCCGAGGGCAGGATCGATTGCGTCATCTTCTTCTGGGATCCCATGTCCCCGCATCCGCACGACGTCGACGTGAAGGCTCTGCTCAGGATCGCCGTACTCTACAACATCCCCATGGCCTGCAACCGCGCGACGGCCGATTTCATCATCTCCTCGTCGATCCTCGAAAAAGCCTACGAGCCCGTCGTCAAGGATTTCTCGAGCTATATCCAGCGCGCGATTCCCTGACGCTCGCTATCGCACGAGTTGAGAGAATCGCCGATACAGAAGGGCCAACAGGAGGATTCCGAAAATGACGATGAGGACGATTCTTTTGCCGTCGATCTTCCTCCTATCCTTTCGCTTCACGACTTCCTCCTGAGTCGGAAGAATTAGCGTTTCGTCGTCCTTCCGCTTTCGTATCCGTTCGCTAATTCTCGAATTCGAGCATGACTTTGGTGCCGTTTCCCCTCTCGATCCTTATGCTGGCGTCGATCTGCCTCGACAGCTGGTTTATCAGCATGAGTCCGAATCCCGTCGAATCGTTGAAATCGACGGTTTCCGGCATGCCGATACCGTCGTCATGGATGCTGAAGCGGATTTTTTCGCCTTCCCGACGGGCAGTTATCGAAATGACGCCTCCGTCGTCGTCGAAGGCATACTTCATTATGTTCGTTACCAGCTCGTTGATTATTATGCCCAGCGTTTGCGAGGTCTTGGCGCTCAAGATGAAATCCTCGATGTCGGTCGCTATCCTTACCGAATCGCCGTTGGGGAAATTCCCGACGATTTCCTCGATCAAGGTCGGCAGATAGGCCTTGACGGAAATATTGCGGAAAGACGAATCCTGATACAGCTTATCATACAGGACCAACATGCATTGGAATCGGCTTTCGATGTCTTTCAAGGCTTCGAGGGACTTGGCATCGGTAAGGTATTTCTGCTGGAGCGAAACCAGGCTCTTCATCGTCGTCATGTTGTTCTTTATCCTGTGATGAACTTCCTTGAGTATGAGCTCTTTTTCCTCGAGGAGAGCGATGATCTTGTTTTCCTGCGTCTTGCGAACGTCGATATCCATTATCACGCCGGCTATCCGGGGGGAAGCGCCCGAGCTCTCCCGGACGAGGCTCCCGACCAAATAATACCATTTATATCTACCATTTTCGCCGAGCACTCTGCACTCGATTTCGTATTTCTCGCTGACGCCTCCCATCAGCGCCGCCCTTCCCTTCGAGATGAGGCCGGTATCGTCCGGATGGAGCAAGGAAATGAAATCGCTTAATTTGTCGAATCTCTCGGGGGAATAGCCGAACATGCCTACGATACGCGGATCGAACAGAAGCTCTTCGGAAGCGACATCGAGCTCCCACCATATTATCTTCGCGGTCTTCATCGTCTGGTCGAGCCTATCGGTGTACTCGCGTATCCTGTTTTCCGCGGTCTTGCGTTCGGTGATATCCTTCGCCAAGGCAAGGCTTACCTTGTCGGAAATCCTGACCGCGTCCATCGCCCACCAGCGTACCGAGCCGTCCTTATGACGGAACCTCCTTTCGGATTTCACGAAACCCGTTCCCGGGATTTCCTCGATGCGGCTCCGCTTATCGCTTTCCGCTTCGTCCACGAGGAAATCCGCGACTGACATCCGCAATAGTTCGTCTTTGGCATGGCCGGTTAAATCGCAGGCTGCCTTATTGACATCGATAAAGCGCCCCGACTCGTCTATCGCGAATACTCCATCGGTGGCGTTTTCAACGTAGCTGCGGTATTTCGCCTCGCTCAATATCAAGTCCTGCTCGATGCGCTTACGTTCGGTGATATCGCGGAAGATCGCCCCGAAAAGCCTGCCGCCGTCGATGTGGACGACGAAATGGGAGGTTTCCAGGCATTTCTTTCCCCCTTCAACGGTTTCAATCTCCCCTTCAACCACGTTCAGGAAGAGGCTTTTTTGCGCAAGGGCGTCTTGGACGAATTTCTTCATCGCCGCCAGTCTTCCTGGCGTCCTCAAGCGTTCCGGGGTCAGCTTCCATTGCATCTGCCATAATGGCTTACCGAGAGCCTCATCCTTCCCGACTCCGGTCATCGCGGCGAAGCTCCCGTTCCAGGTCGTGATATTCCCGTTTCCATCGGTAATTACGATTCCGTCGCGAGACTGCTCGATGATCGCGCGGTTCTTTTCTTCGCTGTTCCTCAAGGCGATCTCGCCCCGCCCCCGTCGGCTGATATCCCCGACTATCGCGATGGAATTGACTGGCTTCTTTTGCCCGGTTAAATCGTCGCTGGCGATCTTCCTCTCCGTAATATCTATGGTAAACCCGTTCACGACCCCGTCGCCTTCATCATAATACGACGATAGCAAGAACCATTTGATCCTGCCATCGCGCATTATGGTCTTTACCTCGAAGTTGGAAACCGATTTATCCTCGAGAAGGGCTTTCTCGTAGTCTTTCAATCTCTCTCGATCGGCCCATCGCTGAGTTATGTCGCCATAATGCGTTAAAAATTCTTCCTCATTATCGCACTCGAGCTGCTCCATCTCGCGCTTGTTGAAGAATACGTATTCGCCGCTCAATTTTCTCTGGAAAATCCCGATAGGCGCGTTATCTATGACGAATCGATACCTGGCCTCGCTCCTGCATCGAGCCTCCCTCTCCTCTTTCCCTTTTTCCCTGGATTCGTAGAGCCGGAAGGCCATTTTTATGCTCGCATCGAGCACGGGCATCCCCGAATTCTTCAGGACGTAGCCATATGAAGAAATCGAATCGGTCTTCTTCACGATATCGGGCTCGAAGTGGCTCGAAAGGAACACTATAGGTAAATTAATTTTCTTCAGTATTTCAGTCGCGGCCTCGGTTCCGTCGATTCCCTTCCCCAGATCGATATCCATGAGGACCATGTCGTAGCGCTCCGGCGTATCGAAGGCTTCGATAGCTTCTTCGCCTGTTCTCGCGATGCTGACGCTATAGCCATATTGCCGTAACGAGGCTTGCTCATCCATCGCTACCAGGGATTCGTCTTCCACAAGCAATATCGTTTTACGCTTCTCGGCATTCATGGGTTCGCCTCCCAATCAGACCGGCTTTGTCCTAGGGACAAGCCTCGAGTATAGGTCCTTTTTGGGGAAGCGCAACCGGAGATAATGCAAGAGCGGTTAGTGATTATTGATACACGACGCAAATAAGCCCGGACTCCTTCGCTTTGTCTTTCGACCCGTTCATGGTTACTTTTAGTAAGGATTCATTTCAGACAAAGGAGTACACGGCATGGCTCAAAGCATTCGCGCGATACGATTCCATGAATACGGCGGTTCGGACAAGCTCGTCCTCGAGACGGTCCCGCGCCCCGAACTTAAGGCGGACGAAGTCCTGGTCAAGGTTCATTACGCCGGGGTCAACCCCGTCGACTGGAAGATCCGTTCGGGCTATCTGAAAGACTTCATGCCCGTCCCGCTGCCCTATACGCCCGGCATCGACGTCTCGGGCGTAATCGAGGAAGTCGGGGCCGGAGTCAAGGGCCTGACGAAAGGCCAGGCCGTCTTCGGCGTCGCCAAGGGCGGCTACGCGGAATACGCTGTCGCCGCCGCCGCCGACCTCGTCCCCAAGCCCGGCAACGTGAGCTTCGAGGCGGCAGCGACCCTCCCCGTCGGAGCCCTGACTGCGTGGAAGGCCGTCGAGGACGCGGGAGTG
>CAVZVX010000221.1:0-5592 GCA_963778775.1 uncultured Spirochaetota bacterium
CCGATATCGCCGGCGTGATCATTCCATCGCTATAGAGGAGAGCGGCGCCGAGGATCCCGAGGGTGGCCAGGAAGCCGGCGCGGCGCTTGCTGCCCTTCGGCACGTAGCGCGAGACCAGGCTTACTAGGGCGAGGATCCCTCCTTCGCCCTTGTTGTCGGCCCTAAGGACTATTATGAGATACTTCACGCAGACGATGAGACTCAGCGTCCAGATGAGGAGGGATACCACCCCGAGGATGTTGTCGGCGTCGACCCGGACGCCGTGCGTCGCGGAGAAGCATTCCCGCAAGGCGTAGAGCGGTGAGGTGCCGATGTCGCCGAAGACGACGCCGATCGCTCCGACGGCGAGAGTCAGCTGCCGGTTGCGATCCCCATTTTTGCTCATGGCGCCACTCTAGCCCGGCGCGGGCGGCTTGTTCAACGGGCGATTCGGGACGCGATCGGCCGCTTGCGGTCGCCGGCGTGAGGGACTATTGTTCACGAGGGGGTAATAAATGGATGCAAGCATCGCCGCGGCCTTCAGTCATGCGACCAAGAGTACCTTCAGGGACATGTTCGGGCTCGAAGCCGTCGAGTCGGAATCCCGCACGCTTGGCGGTTCCGAGGACCACGGCTGGGATCTGTCGGGGCTCGTGGGGCTCGCGGGGCAGGCGCAGGGCGTAATCGCGATCAGGCTCAAGCAGTCGCTCATCGCGGGGCTGCTCGCGGGCTCGGGCGTCGCGGCGGGCGGCGAGGAAGAGCGGGACCAGCTCGAGGGCGGCCTCGTCGGCGAGATGACCAACATCATCGCGGGTTCCGCGATCTCGGCGATCGACCACCTCAATATAGAGATCGTCCCTCCCGTAGTCGTGCGCGGTCCCAATCACAAGATCGGCTGGCCGGCGATCGCTCCCGTCATCGCCCTCTCCTTCAGTCTTCCTTCCGGGAGCTTCGAGGTGGATCTCTGCATCAGGCACTGATTCGCCGCCGCCTCCGAAAGGCTCGAGCTTTGCCCGAGGGCCCCGCGTTAGTATATTGATCCCCAGATGTACGACATCGCGTTGCGCGCCCTCGGGCATGACCCGCTCCTCAACCTCGCGTTGGAGGAGAGCCTCCTGGAGCGGGGCTTCGGGCGGGACAGCGCGGTCCTCGTCTACGTGAACGATCCCTGCGTCGTCGTCGGGCGCAATCAGAATCCCTGGGTCGAGGTCGCTCCCGAATCCTCGCTGCCCGTCTTCAGGCGAGTCTCCGGCGGAGGGACGGTCTATCACGACCGCGGCAATCTCAATTGGAGCATCATCGTTCCCCGTTCCGCCCACGATCGGGACGCGGAGCTCGGGCTCGTCGCGAGCGCCTTGCGCAAGCTCGGCGTCGAGACGGAGTCGGGCCCGAGGGGAGGGCTCTTCGTCGCGGGCGACGGCCCGTGGAAGGGCTCCAAGCTTTCCGGCACCGCGCGCAGGATCTCCGCCGCGCGAGTGCTGCACCACGGCACGCTCCTCGTCGACGCCGACCTGGCGCGGCTGGCCTCCTGCCTCGGGGGAATCCAGGCGGAATCGTCGCGCGCGCTGCCGTCCGTCAAGTCCGCGAGCGCGAACCTGTCGAGCATCGTCCCCGGCCTCCGCGTAAACGACGCTGCGCTGGCCATAGCCCTCGAGCTCTCGGGCGGCGAACCCGCGGCGGCCGAGAGCGTCGCCGCGAAAGCCTACGTCGAGGAGGCCGCTTTCCGCCTGGCCAGCTGGGAATGGACTTGGGGCTCCACTCCCGCTTTTTCGCTCGAGCTGCGGTGGAGCGGCGGCCGGGCTCGGCTCGAGATTAATAGGGGGATCGTCGCCTCGGTCTCGGGGCCGGGATCGGAAAGGATATCGCATATCGCGGGCCGTCGCTTCGGCTACGAGATGCCGGCCGCCGCGATCGCGGCCCTCGAAGGTCTCGGCGCATGTATCCATCATTATTAACGCGGTTGAGGAGTCGGACATGGAGTATTTTCAGATTATCGAAAAGGCCTTCGCATTGATCGGCGGCGGTAGTCCGGCCCTATTCTCGACCTTGGGCGAGGGAGGCTATCCGCATACGCGCTGGATGGTGCCCGCCTCCCTGCCGCGCCTGAAGGGCATGGTCTACGCCGTCACGGCGCGCGGCTTCCCGAAGGCGGCCGAGATCGAGGCCGACCCTCGCGCGCAGTGGGTCTTCCAGGCTCCCGACTTTTCCGAGGTGGCGACCCTGATGGGCCGGGCACGCGTGGTGGACGATCCGTCCTTCTCCGCCGAAGTCCTCAAGGCCATCGGTCCCAACCTCTCCGCTTTCTGGCGCCTCAATACGGACGCGTCGGCTTTGCGCGTGATCGAGACCGAGATCGAGTCGGCTTCCATACTCTTCCCCCTTCGCGCCGAGCGTTTCTCGGCGCGTGCGCCGGAGGCCGTTCATGAATGATTCGCCCGCCGCGATGCTCGAAAGCATGCAGCTCATACGAGCCTTCGAAGAGAAAGCCGGAATGATGTACGGGCTCCGCAAGATAGGCGGGTTCTGCCATCTCTATTCCGGACAGGAGGCGGTCGCGGTCGGCGCCGTTTCCGTCCTCGACCTCGAGAGGGATTACGTCCTCACCGCCTATAGGGACCACGGCCACGCCCTCGCCCTCGGCGTCGATCCCGGGGCCATCATGGCCGAGCTCTTCGGCAAGGCGACCGGGGTGTCGAGGGGGAAGGGCGGGTCGATGCATCTCTTCGATCCCGCGAAGCGGATGCTCGGGGGAAACGGCATCGTGGGCGCGCAGATACCCGTCGCCACGGGCGTCGCCCTCGCGCAGGCCTACCGCGGCGACGGAGGGGTTACGCTCTGCTTCTTCGGCGACGGCGCCTTCCACCAGGGCGCGATGCACGAAAGCCTCAACCTCGCCAAGATCTGGTCCCTGCCCATCGTCTACGTCGTCGAGAACAACCAGTGGGGCATGGGCACGAACTGGAAGCGAGTTTCCGCCGAGGAGGACTTTTCCCTCACCGCCACGGCCTACGGGATGAAGGGCCTCTCCTGCGACGGCATGGACATCGAAAGCGTCAGGGACGCGTTGCGCGAGGCGGTCGGAGCGCGCGAGGCGGCGGGGAGCCGAGTCTCGTCGAGGCGCGGACCTACCGCTACAAGGGACACTCGATGAGCGATCCCGGGAAGTACCGGAGCCGCGACGACATCGAGGAGTACCGAAAGCGCGATCCGATAGCGGCCCTCAAGGGCAGGATGGAGGACGAGGGGAGCCTGTCCGAGGCCGAGTGGGAAGGGATCGTCTCCCGCGTCGAGGCGAGGGTCGAGGCCGCGGTGGCCTTCGCCGAGTCGAGCGCCGAGCCTTCGCCCGGCGAGCTTTATACCGACGTGTACGCCGGGGCGCGGGTCGCGCCTCTCTCTGCGGGCTAGGGCCAGGAGGCAGCGATGGCCGTCATGACGTATCGCGATGCCCTGGGCCGCGCCCTGGACGAAGAGATGGCGAGGGATCCGCGGGTGTTCCTCATGGGCGAGGAAGTGGGAGAGTACGACGGAGCCTACAAGGTGTCGAAAGGCCTCCTCGCCAAGTACGGGCCCGCCAGGGTTCGCGACACGCCCATAGCCGAGCTCGGCTTCACGGGCGCCGGCGTGGGCGCGGCGATCGCGGGCCTCAGGCCGGTCGTCGAGTGGATGACGCACAATTTTGCCTTCCTCGCCATGGACCAGGTCGTGAACGAAGCGGCGAAGCTGCGTTACATGTCGGGGGAAGCTGTCGGTGCCCATTGTCTTCCGCGGACCCAACGGCCCGGCGGAGTACCTGGCCAGCCAGCATTCGCAATCCCTGGCCAGCTTCTGGACCCACGTGCCCGGGCTCAAGGTCCTCGCGCCGTCCACGCCCGCCGACGCCTATGGCCTCCTCAAGAGCGCGATCCGGGACGAGGATCCGGTCGTCTTCCTCGAGAGCGAGCTCATGTACGCCTGGAAGGGCGAAGTTCCCGAGGCCGAGTTCCTCGTGCCGATAGGCAAGGCCGCCGTCGCGCGCCCCGGGGCGGACGTCACGATAGTGACCTTCTCCAAGCCCCTGCGCGCCGCCGTCGAGGCCGCCGACGCGCTCGCCGCGAAGGGCGTCGAGGCCGAAGTCATCGACCTCCGAAGCCTCAGGCCTCTCGACGAGGCGGCTTTGTACGAATCCGTGAGGAAGACGGGAAGATGCGTCGTCGTCGACGAGTCCTGGCCCGTCGCGAGCGTCGGCTCTCATGTCGCGTACCTCGTCTCGCGGGAGTGCTTCGACCTTCTCGACGCTCCCGTGGCCCTCGTCGCGGGCGAAGACGTGCCCATGCCCTACAATCACGGTCTAGAGCTCGCTGCCCAGCCCTCGGCCGCCAAGATCGAGGCGGCAGTCCTGCGCGCCCTCTACCGGGAGGTATAGCATGGCCGAAACGCTTCTTATGATGGCCCTGTCGCCGACCATGAGCCAAGGGACGATCACCAAGTGGAAGGTGGCCGAAGGCGCCGCCTTTACTGCGGGATCCGTTCTCTGCGAGGTCGAGACCGACAAGGCGAGCATGGACTACGAAGCGCCCAAGGGCGCGGTCCTCCTCAAGTGGATCGTGCCCGAGGGAGGCAAGGCGGCCGTCGGCGATCCGATAGCGGTCATCGGCAAGGCGGGCGAGGATCCGGGGCCCTTGGCGGCGAAGGCCGAAACAAGCGCCTCGCCTTCCGTTCCCGCCGCAGTCGCGGTCGCCCCATCCGCCGTCGAGCCGGCCCCGGCCATGCCGCGGGCGCCGAGCTTCGTTCCCGAGGCGTCGGTTCCGGTCCTCGCGACGCCGGTCTCGGCGATACCTGGAGCGGCTGCGCCGAATCTTCATGGCCCATCCGCTCCCTCGTCCTATCCTCCCTCTTCGCCCCTCGCCCGAGCTTTGGCACACGAGCTCGGCATCGACATAAGAAACGTCAGGGGCTCGGGACCGAACGGCCGCGTCGTGGAGAGGGACATACGCAGCGCAGCTGCGGGCGCGGCGCGCAGCGGGGGGGGCGGCGGCCCGTCGGCCGGCGGCTCCGCCGTCGCTCAGGGCCCGGCCGCATCGTCTTCCGGTCGGGTCCCTGATCGCAGGCTGCCCGTTTCGGGCAAGCGGGCGGTCATCGCCAAGCGGCTCTCGGAATCCTTCTACACGGCTCCGCATTTCTACCTCAAGCGCCGCGTCGACGCCGGGCCCCTCATGGCCCTGCGCGAGACGGCCAACGCGGGGCGGGATAAACCGCTTTCGCTCAACGCCTTCATCGTCAAGCTCGCGGCCGAAGCCATAGTCCGCCACCCCTACGTCAATTCGACCTGGGAAGGCGCGACCATCCTCGAGCGTTCCTCGATAGACATAGGCCTGGCTGTCGCCCTGCCGGACGGCCTCATCACGCCGATAGTGAGGGACTGCGCGCACAAGGGCGTCGCGGCCATCGACGAAGAGTTCGCCGCCCTGATCGCCAAGGCGAAGGAGAGGGGCCTCGCCCCGAGCGAATACGAAGGCGCAGGCTTCACCATCACCAACCTGGGCAGCTTCGGCGTGGAGGAATTCACGGCGATCATCAACCCCCCGGGTTCCGCGATACTGGCCAGCAATACGTCAACCAAGTAGACTACATAAC